>JAZIHR010000005.1:0-44193 GCA_036678445.1 Alphaproteobacteria bacterium | reverse complement strand
CCCGCCGCCCCGGCGGCATCCCTCGCGGGCTGGCCCACAACGGCCCGGCGCTGTTCTCCTATGGCTTCCGCCCGTTCTTCCTGGGCGGAGCGGTCTGGGCCGCGCTGTCCATGGCGCTGTGGATCGCGGCGCTGTCGGGACTGGGCACGCCCGGGGGCGCGTATGGCGCCGCCAACTGGCACATGCACGAGATGCTGTTCGGCTTTGCCCCCGCGGTGCTGTGCGGTTTCCTGATGACGGCGGTGCCGAACTGGACGGGGCGGATGCCGGTGTCGGGGCGGCCGCTGATGGCGCTGGCGGCGCTGTGGCTGGGCGGTCGGCTGATCCTGAGCTTTCCGCCACACGCCGCGCCGCTGTGGCCCGCCGTGCTGCTGGAATCGCTGTTCCTGCCGCTGATGGCGGCGCTGTTTGGACGCGAGATCGTGGCGGGGCGGAAGTGGCGCGACCTCAAGCTGGTGGGGCTGGTGGCGGTGATCGCGGCGGCGAACCTGTGGTTTCACGCGGCGGTGCTGGCGGGCGGCGACCCGCGCCCGGCGGCACGGGCAGCGGTGGCGGGATATGTGGTGCTGATCCTGATCATGGGCGGGCGGCTGGTGCCCAGCTTTACCCGCAACTGGCTGGCCCGGCACCGCCCCGGCGGGCCGGTGCCGACGCCGCTGGACGGGTTCGACCGGGTCTCGGTGGCGCTGTCGGTGGCGGCGCTGGCCTTGTGGGTGACGGTGCCCGGAACGTCCGCCACCGCCGCAGCCGCTGCCCTTGCCGCCGCGGTGAACATGCTGCGGCTGGCGCGCTGGCGCGGCTGGCGGGCGTGGCCCGAACCGATGGTCTGGGGGCTGCATCTGGGCTGGCTGATGGTGCCGCTGGGCTTTGCCGCGGTGGCGCTGGCGGCGCCTGGCGCGCTGACGCAAGCCGCCGCCCTGCATGTCTTTGCCGCCGGCGCCATCGGGGGCGAGATGCTGGCGGTGATGACCCGCGCCACCCGCAGCCACACCGGCCGCGCGACCGAGGCGACCTGGCCCACCACACTGGCCTTTGTTGCCATCGCGGCCTCGGCCGCCCTGCGGGTCGCGGCCGAGTTCGCCATCTGGAACACGCTGATCGCCGCCGCCGGCGCCGCGTGGATCGCGGGGTTCGCGCTTTACGTCACCGAACACGCCCGGATGCTGCTGGCCGCCCGCAAGCCGCGCGGGCGGTAGGCCCTAGCCCCGCTCCATCCGCCGATAGACGAAATCCGGCGGAGCCGCCGAGGATTCCGCCGCGATGATTTCATCCAGCCGCGCGCGGTGGGGCGAGCGGCGGCAGACCGGGTCCATCGCCCCCGGATCGCCGGCAATCGCCATCGCCTGACAGCGGCAGCCGCCATAGTCGATGTCGCGCCGTTCACAGCTCTGGCAGGCAGAGGGCAGGTAATCGGTGCCGCGATAGGCGTTGAAGGACGGGCAGTCATACCAGATCGCGGCCAGCGGCGTGTCGCGCACGTTCTGGAACTTCAGCCCCGGAATCGTCGCGGCCCCATGGCAGGGCATGACCGTGCCGTCCGGCGTCACGTTCAGCCCGGTCGAGCCCCAGCCGTTCATGCAGGCTTTTGGAAAATCGGCGAAATAATCCGGCGGCACAAAGTCGATGGCCATTTTGCCGGCATAGTCGCCCCGCGCCTGCGCCACCACGCGCTTGGCCTGGTCCACCTGTTCGCGGGTGGGTTGCAGGGCGGCGCGGTTCTTCAGCGCCCAGCCCTGGAACTGCACGCAGGCGATCTCGATCCGCCGCGCGCCAAGCTGGTGGGCCAGCGCGATGGTCTGCGCCAGATCGCCAAGATTGTGCCGGTGCATCACCGCGTTGATGGTCAGCGGCAGGCCGATGCGGGCGATCTCGGCCGCGACCTGCATCTTGCGGTCGAAGCCGCCGCGATAGCCGCTGACGAAATCCGCCACCCCGGCGTTGATCCCTTGCAGCGACAGTTGCAGGTGATCCAGCCCGGCGGCGTCGAGTTCGTCCAGCCGCGCCCCCGTAAGCCCGATCCCCGAGGTGATGAGGTTGGTGTAAAGCCCCGCCTGCCGCGCCGCCGCGACGATGGCCACCAGGTCGGTGCGCGAGGCCGGTTCCCCGCCCGAGATATGCAGTTGCAGCACGCCCATGGCGACGGCCTGCCGGAACACCTCGGCCCATTGCGCGGTGGTCAGTTCGCTGTCGCGGGCCGCCAGCTCCAGCGGGTTCGAGCAATAGGGGCAGGACAGCGGGCAGCGGTGCGTCAGCTCGGCCAGCATGGCCAGCGGGGGCGCGGGGGTGGGCCGGACCGGCTGTGCCGGCGCAGCCAAAGGCGATAGCGCGGGATTGGGAACGACGGTCATGTCACCTCCACCAGCCGCTGCGCGGCCATGTTGCCCAGGAATTCGATCACGTCGGCCTGGATCACCTCGACCGGGGCGGCGTAGCGTTCGGCCAGCGCCGCGCTGATCGCGGCGATGTCGCGGGTGCCGTCGACTTCAGCCAGCACCGCGTGGCCCACCGGGTCCAGCATCAGCGCGGTTTCCGGGCCCAGCAGCACCGGCACGTCGCGCACGCGGTCGTGGTGCAGCCGCACCCCGCGCGGCAGGAACGGCCGATCCGAGGCGGTCAGCGGCCCGGTCATCCGGCGTCCTCTAGCAGGCCCTCTCCGGGGCGCCAGCCGCCGGGGGGGATGCGACCGGGGGCGACATAGGCCGAATACAGCGCGTCGAGCTGCGCCCACAGCACCTCGGTCTTGAACACCAGCGCCGCGGCGGCCATGTCCTGCTGCTCGGCCGTGCGGGCGTGGTCCAGCACCCAGCCCAGGCCGAAGGCCACGTCCTTGGGGGCCTCGGTCAGGCGGTGCTGGAAATAGCTGATCGTCTGCGGATTGGCGAAATCGTAATGCGCCAGCAGCCCGGCAATGCGCTGTTCGTGGATCGCCGGCGCGAAAAGCTCCGTCAGCGACGAGGCCACGGCCGCCAGCAGCGGCTGGTCGCGGACATAGCGCACATAGGCATCGACCGCGAAGCGCGTGGCCGGCAGCACGCCCCGGGCCGAGGCGACGTAATCGGGGTCGAGCCCCACCCCCTCGGCCAGACGCAGCCAGCGCCAGATGCCGCCGGGGTGATCCTCGGTGCCGTCGTGGTCCTCGATCCGGGACCGCCACGCCCGGCGCAGGGCCGGGTCGTCCACCCGCGACATGAAGGCCGCGTCCTTCATCGGGATGCGCGACTGGTAATAGTAGCGGTTGATGACCCAGGCCCGCACCTGGTCGATGTCGCAGCCGCCCGAGTGCAGCAGCGTGTGGAACGGGTGCTTGTCGTGGTAACGCTCGGCCCCGATGCGGCGCAGCCGGGATTCAAAGGCGGAACGGTTCGGGGTGTGCTCGTTCACGGGTCGATCTCCATGCCGTCATGGGCCAGTTCCCAACCGGCGGCGGCCAGCCGGGCGCGTTCGGGCGAACCGGGTTGCAGCACCGGGTTGGTGTTGTTGATATGGATAAAGATGCGCCGCGCTTGCAGCCCGGCCAGCCGCGCGATGCTGCCCTGCGGCCCGTCCATCGCCAGATGTCCCATGCGCGCGCCGGTCTTGGCGCCGGTGCCGCTGCGCGCCATGTCGTCGTCGGCCCAGACAGTGCCGTCGAACAGCAGCAGGTCGGCATCGGCCAGCCGGTCCAGCAGTGCCTCCGTGACCACGGCGCAGCCGGGGATGTAGAACGCCGTGCGCCCGCCGTGGTCCAGCCGCAGCCCCACGGTCTGTTCGCCCATCAGCGCGGTATCGGGCTCGCCTTCTTCCTGCCACAGCGCCACCTTGCCGGGGACGGCAAAGGCGGTGACGGTCAGTTCTGGCAGCGGCTGGAAGGGCTGGTCCAGTTGGATCGGGGCGCGGGTGACGTGATCTTGGTTCAGCACCCGGAAGATCGGCTGGTCAAGGATCGCGAGCGTGGATTGCGTGGCGTGGATGGTAAAGGGACTGTTCTCGCGTAGGCTCAAGAGCCCGGCCACGTGATCCACGTCGCCATTGGTCAGCACCACCGCCCGCACCGGACTGCCGCGCAGCCCCTGCGGCACCAGCCCGCAGGCGGGCAATTGCGCGCGGATGTCGGGCGAGGCGTTCAGCACCACGGTTTCACCCGCAAGCTGCACCGCGACCGAGGATTGCGTCATCGGCGCAATCCGCCCCGCACGGGCATCGCGACAGTTCGGGCAGCCACAATTCCATTGGGGCAGCCCCCCTCCGGCGGCCGCCCCAAGAATTTTCAGCTTCATTGTGGACGGTCGTCAGAGAACGTCGCGCGCGTCGCGATCATCCTCGGCGGGACCATACATGTTGATTTCCATCCCGCACCTGACTTCGCGGGCAATCGGCTTCGACCAGGCCATGCGTCATCTCCTCCGTTGTCGCATCTGGGTCGAGGATCGGGAGCGCGGCCGGCCAAGTCAACGACGCTGCGCCGGGGTTCCGCCTTTTGTCGCAGAAATATTTCGCGGGCGTGGACCATGGGGCCGCTGCGCCCGATGGCGCGGCCGGAGCCTCCGGCGGGGATATTTGGGGACAGAAGATAGAGCGGGGCGCGGCAGGGGGCGGGCCGGCGTCATCCGGCCCTGTTCGTTGGCCGGCCCCGTTCGGCCTGTCCTGCGCGAAGCGGCCTTGCCGCGGCGGCCGAAGGGTGCGGGTGGCGGGTGTCCCGGTCCCGGTTCCGGCAACGAAAACGGCCGGCCCCTTGGGGGACCGGCCGGATTCTGGTGCGGGGGCGCGATCAGGCGCCTTGCAGGGTCTTGGCGACTTCGGCGGCGAAGTCTTCCTCTTTCCTTTCGATGCCTTCGCCGACAGCGACGCGGGCATAGCCCGTCACTTCGATCCCGGCGTCCTTGGCGGCCTGCGCCACGGTGATGTCGGGATTGATGACGAATTTCTGGCCCAGCAGCGTCACTTCTTCGAAGAACTTCGACATGCGGCCCTGGATCATCTTTTCGATCACCGCCTCGGGCTTGCCCGATTCGCGGGCCTGCTCGGTCAGGACGGATTTTTCACGTTCGACCAGCGCGGGGTCCAGGTCGGCCTCGGACAGCGAGGCGGGCGAGGTCGCCGCGATGTGCATGGCGATCTGCCGGCCCAGTTCCTGCGCCTTGTCCGCGTCGCCCTTGACCGCGACCAGCACGCCGATCGTGCCCATGCCGGGTGCGGCGGCGTTGTGGACGTAGGACACGACGGTGTCGCCCTCGACCGCAACCATCCGGCGCAGCGTCATGTTTTCGCCGATGCGGGCGATGGCGTCGGTCAGCACTTCGCTGACCGGCTTGCCGTTCAGCGGGGCGGCGGCCAGCGCCTCGGTCGAATCGACGGTCAGCGCGGTCCGGGCGATGTCACGGACCATCGTCTGGAAGTCGGCGTTCTTGCCGACGAAATCGGTTTCCGAGTTCACCTCGACGGCGACGCCCTTGCCACCCTCGACGGCGACCGCCACCAGGCCTTCGGCGGCGATGCGGCCGGATTTCTTGGCGGCTTTCGCCAGGCCCTTGGTGCGCAGCCAGTCGACCGCGGCTTCCATGTCGCCCGCGGTTTCCTGAAGCGCCTTCTTGGCGTCCATCATCCCGGCGCCGGTCGATTCGCGCAGCTCTTTCACCATCGCAGCCGTGATAGCCATGGTCATCTCCTTGCTTGAACGGGTCAGGCGGGGAACGGCCCCGCCTGCATGTTGTTGGTGCTAGCGGCCGGTCGCGGCTCAGGCGTCGACGGCGCTGGCCTGTTCGTCGGCGGCGGCTTCGGCCTCGGCCCCGGACAGGTCGTCCAGTTCCTCGATCGGCAGATCGGTCAGCGCGCCCAGGTCGACGCCGGCGGCGCCCATCTGCGCGGTCATCCCGTCCAGAGCGGCCCGGGCCACCAGGTCGCAATACAGCGCGATGGCGCGGGCGGCGTCATCGTTGCCCGGGATCACATGCGCGATGCCCTTGGGCGAGCAGTTGGTGTCCACGATCGCCACGACCGGGATGCCCAGCTTGTTGGCCTCCTGGACCGCGAGGTCTTCCTTGTTCACGTCGATCACGAACAGCAGGTCCGGCAGGCCGCCCATGTCGCGGATGCCGCCCAGGCTGGCTTGCAGCTTGGCCTGCTCGCGTTCCATGCCCAGGCGTTCCTTCTTGGTCAGCCCTTCGGCGCCCGAGGCCATCTGTTCGTCGATCTGCTTGAGCCGCTGGATCGACTGCGAGACGGTTTTCCAGTTGGTCAGCGTGCCGCCCAGCCAGCGGTGGTTCATGTAGAACTGCGCGGATTTTTCCGCGGCATCGGCCACGGCGCGCTGCGCCTGGCGCTTGGTGCCGACGAACAGCACCCGGCCGCCCTTGGCGACGGTGTCGCGGATCACTTGCAGCGCCTGGTCCAGCAGCGGGACGGTCTGGGTCAGGTCGATGATGTGGATGCCGTTGCGGTCGCCGTAGATGTATTCGGCCATCCGCGGGTTCCAGCGCTGGGTCTGGTGACCATAGTGAACGCCAGCTTCCAGCAGCTGACGCATGGAGTATTCGGGAAGCGCCATGTCCATGTCCTTTCCGGTTTGCGCCTGGGGCAAGGGATCAGGGGTCGCCCCCAACCGGTGGACCGTTTGGCGGATGTCTCCCGCCAAGGGCCCGCCCTTGCCTGTGAAGTGTGCGCCACATATGCGCGATCACCGGCATTTGCAAGCCATGGCCGCGCTTTCCGCGCCCGGGCACGGCATTTCCCCGGGCCGCGGGACCGCCCCCCTTCGCCCCCGGGAAATCCCGGCGCGAATACGGGTTGCGGGCGCCCCCGGCTTGCACTAAACGACCCGGACGGCACCCGTAGCTCAGCTGGATAGAGTGCTGCCCTCCGAAGGCAGAGGTCACAGGTTCGAATCCTGTCGGGTGCGCCATTTCAGAACAGAACTATGAACGTCGAACGCCGCCGTTTCTACGCTAGAAGCGGCGACCAGCGTTCGCAACAATTCCGACTTCGATCCCATGATGCGAACCTCGTCGTCGTCGACCTCGACACGCTGCGCCAGTGCGCGCAGATGGTCGCGGCGGTAGCCGCCATCGTCGAGCCGTATGCGCTCACGGGCCTTAAGGGCGAACCCCTTGAGCATGTCAGGGCTGATGCCCTGATTGCCTGAACTGTCGAGCGCGAGCTGCGTCCGCTCGGCGTCGGCGGCGGCCTGATCCCGCAACGCCTTGAGGCTCACCATCCGCTCTTTCGCCATGGCGTCGTCCTTGTCCACCATGCCCGCTTCGATGGCGTCAAAGAGACGGCCGAGCCGTTGGTCGGCTTCTGTGATTCGCCTGTGAAGCTCGGCAAGATGCTCGCGGCGACGCTCGGTGCGCTCCTGCCGGCGGTCGATGACGCTGGAGAGGACGGTTTCCAGCCGTTTGGGCTGGAGCAGGCGATCCCCGATATGATCGGCGACAAGGTGGTCGAGCTTGTCCATTGGGATCGTGCGGCCCTTGCAGCCGGTCTTGCCTTGCCGGGCCTTGGTCGAGCAGGTGTAATAGCGGTATGTCGCGCCTGTGCTGCCTTGGCCGGTGCGGAGAGTCATCGCGCCCCCGCATTTGGCGCAGAAGCAGATGCCGGTAAGCAAGGTTGGGCCGCTGGAGACGCGCGCGGGCGTCACCATGGGATTGCGGGATTTGAGGCGGGCTTGCACCGCATCGTAAACCTCGCGCTCGATCAGGGGCGGCACCGCCATGATGGCGACCTCGCTCTCCGGCTTCTTCTCCCGGTCTTTGTGAGAGCGCGTGTTGAACCTGTGCTCGCCGATATAGGTGGTGCGGGTCAGGATGGCGTGGATTTGCGCTAGACCCCACCGCCCGCCGTCACGGGTGAAGAAACGGCGCTCGTTGAGATAGGTGGCGATGGCTTTGACGCCCATCGCGCCGCGTGTGCCGTCACCTTCAAGGAACAGGCGATAGATCAGCCGCACGGTGTCGGCGTGCAGCGGGTCGATCTCCAGCTTCTTCTTGATCTTCGATCCGCGCTGCTCGGCCGCGACGATGCGATAGCCGATAGGCGGTCGCGCGCCGTTCCAAAAGCCTTGCCGGGCATTCTCGTTCATGGCGCGCAGGACGTGCTTGGCGTTCTCTTTCGACTGATACTCGTCGAACAGCGCCATGATCTGCCGCATCATCTGGTGCATGGGATCGTCGCCCATTTCCTGCGTGATCGACACCAGCTTGACGCCGTTCTTCGCCAGCTTGCGAACGTAGAACTCCATCTCGAAGTGATCGCGGAAGAAGCGCGAGAAGCTATGCACTACGACAATATCGAAGGGGGCAGGCTTCGACGTGCCCGCTTCGATCATGCGCTGGAATTCGGGGCGCTTGTCGTTGGTGGCGGTTGCGCCCGGCTCGACATAGGTTTCAACGAGCTGATAGCCGCGTTGTTCGCAATAGGCTTCGCCCTGCCGCTTCTGGTCGGGAATGGAAATGTCATGCTCGGCCTGCCGGGCAGTCGAGACGCGCAGGTAAAGCGCGGCGCGGGCGGTAACGGTTGGGCTGTGCATGTTCATGGCCGATCTCCTATAGCCTTCCTCGGCTTAGCGCGGTCTATCAGGGGCAACGCCAGTTCCACGCGGTCATGCACCACCTTGGGCGCGAGCTTGCGGCCGTGGCCCGGTTCAAACCGCACAAGGCCGTAGCTCTCCATGGTTTTCAGGGTGCGTGACAGATTGGAGCCGGCCCGGCCGGTAATTTCCGCCAGTTCCTCCAGCGATGCCGGGGCTTTATCGGCGATGATGCGCAGCAGTTCGCGGTTGCCGGCCGACAGCACCTTGGCAAAGGATTCGGTCGAGGTGAACCACACCTTCGGATCGCTGGGCGCAGGTTTTTCCTCGCCGCGCGCAATCCGCATGGTGCGGGCCTTCATTTCTTCGTAGTCGGCAATCCCGACTTTCAATGTGGTCATAGGGCACCTCGCTCCTTTAACACCGCGTCAACCGTCTGCCAGAAGTCGGCCAGCAACGTGGCCGCATCCTCGTAGGCGTAAGGCTTCACGGTCTGGAGGCGGTGCCGATGGTCCATCGGCTCGCCGCGCCTGCCTCGGCCGACCGGATGAGCGTTGTCAAAGCCGACCAGCCGTTCGCCCGAAGGCCCGTGAAGCGTGAGCGAGTAATCGAGACCATGCGGCTTTTCCGGCGAGGAGGCCGGAACGCGGGTGACAATGAACTTCACCCAATGGCTGCCCTCGGGATCGACAAAGAGCATCTGTCCGTCGAGGTCCAGAAGCGTGTCGAGGCCGGGATCACGATGCCCGCTCAAGTCTTTTTCCTATCAGATTGTGATAGGAATTGTAAGGTGTCTTCTGGCTTTCTTGGGTTCAACAGTTCGTCGAATACGTCGCCGAACCAACGCTCGAACACGTCGATCTCGGCCTCGGTGACAGGAATATCCTCGGGCCAATCATCGGTGACACGCATCCTCTGCCCATCCGGTGCAAGAAGCGACGCGTCTCCGGCTCGCGCCCGGCCGTCCGGCGTGGGATCGTCGGCATAGTCGAAAAGATCGTCGGGAAGGGGCTCGGGGACCGACTGTCGCGGTCGCCCTTTGCGGGCGCGGCGGCGCTCTGCGCACATTGAAGCCTCCTTGGTTAGCTGTGGATTCCGGGGCGCTCAAGGCCCCGGAATTAAGCGAACCATGGAGGGCGGTCGGCGGCCTGTAGCGTGCCGCATTTGCGCCTATGCGCTGGCGGCACCCCTGCCGGGATGGGACTTAGCTGGCGGCCCGCCGCGCCTTGGCGAAACCGCGATCCGTCGCGATGAAGTGTTGAAGCATCGGCACGATGAGCTTGGCAGGATCGGCGACGGGCTGGCCGCTCTCGCGGGCCAGCACCTCGGCATAGGCGATCAGATCGCGGTTGAGGGTCGCGGGCAGCTCCAGCATGACCTTCACGGGCTTGTCGTCGGGCAGCGGGCCGAGTTTCAGCTTGGTCATGGTCAACCTCCTGTCGGCTCGAACACAAGATCGCGGGTGACGATGATCCTGACCGGGAAGCCCGGCCGGATGGTTAGCGTCGGCGCGACCTGCAACTGGCGCTGGACGATCTGCTGGCCAGCCTGATTGACGGTATCCTGCGCCCCGTCGCGGATGGCGCGGATCAGCCGGTCCTCGTCGCTCGTCGCCAGCTCCGAGCCGACTGCGAGCAGCGTGGACAGCCCTGCGGCCTTCATCAGATCCCACCAATGATAATCGACGCCATCCTCCAGTCCGGCATAGCCGCTGGCATCCGCGCCCGGCAGGCGCTCCAGAACGATGGAACGGCCGCCCGGCAGGATCAAGCGATTCCACACCAGCAACACGCGGCGCTGGCCGAAGGTCACGCCGTCATCGTATTGGCCGATGATGCGCGTGCCCTGCGGGATCAGGAGCAGAGAGCCGGTCGGGCTGTCATAGACGTTCTCCGTCACCTGCGCGGTGATCTGCCCCGGAAGGTCGGAACGGATGCCGGTGATAAGCGCGGCCGGGATCACGGCCCCGGCCTGAAGGATATAGGGCGAGGCCGGCGGCGCGACGCGATCCGGGGCAACCGTCTGCCGGTCCACCGGCCCGTTGAGAAAGGCCGCGTGGCGATCCTGTGTCGCGGGCTGCCCGCCGAGGCCAAGCCCGGCAAGGCCGGGCATGGCTGTTCCGGCTGGTGCTCCTGTGCGTGGGCCGGACTGGAAAAAGACGTTGCTCAAGCGCGCGGCTTCTTCCTCGGCCCGGCGGCGTTCTTCCTCGGGATCGACGGCGGGCGTAGTCATGACGGGCGGCGCGACCGGCTGGCCCCTGTTCTGCGCGTCGAGGATCGGACGGCCGAGGTCGCCCGGCAGCGCCGGCCCCAAGACAGGGCCGGTATAGTCGCGCGGCAGGCCGGACAGCCCGTCCGCCGTGGGGCGGTTCTCGGTCGAATAGAGTTCTTCACCTCCCGGTCCTGCATCGCGGGTCTGGAGCGCGTAGATGAGCGCCCCGCCGATGCCGAGCAGCGCGACGGCTCCGACGCCTGCCAGGATCTTGCGGGACAGGCGCGTGACGCGGGGCGGCTCAGCGCGCAGCCGCATGGGCGCGGCGGTATCGGTGATGGTGTTGTCGGTCATGACGGGGAGTCTCCGGTCGCGCTGGCGGGCTGCGCGGCCGCGGCCTGCGTCGGGTTGATACGGACGATCCTGACGACCTGCTGGCGGTTGCCGCTACCAAGGCGCAGCTCGGCCGCCCCGAACAGGCGATCAACAATCAGGACGTTCTGGTGGACTCGGCTGTTGACGATCTGCGGCTCGCCGTCCGATCCGAGCACAAAGATCGGCGGCATCTCGCCCTGCACGATGTCGGCCGGGAAGACGACATAGACGCGGCGTCCATCGTCGAAGACGGAAACCGGCCGCCACGGCGGGCTGTCGCCTGTCAGGCCGTAGCGATAGTTTCGTGCAGCCTCGGCGGGGATGACGGGTGCGGCGGGGACAGTCTGGCGCTGTCCGGCAGGCAACGCGGGATAGGCCCACGCGACGGCGGGCATGTAGAGCGATTCCCGCGCGCGTAGCTCGATCATGTAGGTGCGGCGGTCGGTGGTCACGACAAGGTTGGTGGAAATATCCGGCCGCGTCGGCTTCACAAGAATATGGACGCGGCGGTTTGCACCGCTGCCGCTCTCGGTGTTGCCGATGATCCAGCGGGCGGTATCGCCGGCCGCGATCGGCCCTGCACCTGTCAGGCTCTCGCCCGGCTCAAGCGCAATGGTCGTGATCTGCCCAACTGCGGCATAGACCTGATAGAGCGCGCCTTCGCTCCACGGATATATCTGGATCGCGTTGTAGTAGCCTTCACGGCGCGGCTCGACGCGGGCGGCGGCATTGGCGTTCTCGACGCGGCCGGTCGGCGTGCCAGCAGCCTCGCCGCCCCGCGCGACAGTCCACGCCGGAGGCACATGCAGGGGCCGGGGCATGTCGTTGGTGACGGACGCTTGCACGGTCGGCAGCGGCGGCACGTTGTCGTCATAGCTCCATTGCTGGGTGCGGTTGGTGGCGCAGCCTGCGAGCATGGTGGCGGAAAGCAGCAAGGCCGCTGCTGCGGGTGCGTGGATGATCGTCCTCATTGGCTCATCTCCCGCGACCACGAAATTGCATTGATGTAGATGCCGAGCGGGTTGGCGCGCAGCCGTTCGGCGTCACGCGGGGGCTGGATGACGATGGTGAGAATGGCGGTCCATCGTTCCGTGGTGGAAAGCTGGCCGTTCTCGAAATGGCGTTCGGTCCACGCTACCCGGAAGCTGTTGGGCGACGCACGGATGACGCTCGAGACCTCGACGGCGACCTGCTGGCGACCGACGCGGGTAAAGGGGTCATTCGCCCTCGCGTAATCGTTCAATGCCGCCGCACCGCGATCCGTGGTCCACTCATAGGCGCGAAGCCAGTTCTGGCGGACAATGATCGCGTCGGCCGGGATCGCGCGGACCTGCTCGATGAAGCGGCCGAGATGGAAAGCAATCTGCGGATCGGTCGGGCGATAGTCCGCAACGGCTGGCGCGACGGTCTGCGCCTGACCGAGATTATCGACCTGAACAACCCAAGGCACCACGGTCCCGCGCGCGGACTGCCAGACCAGCGCCGAGGCGAAGCCGGCTGACAGGATCAGGGAACCGAAGGCCATGAGCCGCCAGTTCCGCGCCTGCACGCGGGCCGAACCGATGCGCTCATCCCATGCCTGCGCGGCCTTCTGATAGGGCGTCTCGGGTTCGGGCGATTTGCCGTAGTGGGTTGCTGGTCGTTTGAAGATGCTCATGAGCGGTCACTTTCGGAAAGGTTGACGGAGGAACCGGAGCCGTGGCTGTCGCCGGAGCGGACGGCATGGGCTGTCATGGTGGTGCCGTGGTTGAGGGCCTGCCGGCGCTGCATCCGCTGCGCCCAAGCCGGAGGACCATCGGGGGAAGTCGGCGGCGCGGCTGCCGGGGCAGCGTTCGCGCTGCCGACCGTGCCCATAGTGGAGCTGCCGCCCGTCGCGCCGAAGCCGGCCTTTGCGCCAGCGGAGAAGCTGGACTTGACGCTTTCGCTTGCTTGGGATGTTGCGCTGGAGGCTGCGCGTTTGAGCGGCGAGATGGCGGCCGAGCCTGCCGCTCGGGCGACACCGCCGAGGCCGGAGGCAACGCCTGCCGCCCCGGTCTGGCCGAGCGAGCCGAGGCTATAGGCAGCGGTCGCCGCTCCCGCGGCCGTCGCGCCGCCGCGAACGGCCGCGGCTCCACCGGACAGGGCAGCAGCGCCGCCCTTCGCGGCAAGCATGGCCCCGCCACCAGCCGCCGCGCCGCCCGCAAGCACCATGCCGCCGGCAGCGAGGCCCGTGCCAACGGCCGCGCCTGCGCCAAGCTGCGGGCCACCCGAAACGATGCCGTTGGCGATGCCGGGACCGAATATGCCCAATCCCAAGAGCGACAATGCCGCGAGGACAATAGCCATCGCCTCGTCGATGGTCGGTGTCTGGCCGCCGAAACCGGCCGTGAATTGCGAAAACAGAGTCGAGCCGATGCCGATGATGACGGCGAGCACGAGAACCTTGATGCCGGACGACACCACGTTGCCTAAGACCTTCTCGGCCATGAACGCGGTCTTGCCGAAAAGGCCGAACGGGATCAGCACGAAGCCGGCCAGCGTGGTCAGCTTGAACTCGATTAGGGTGACGAAAAGCTGGATGGCGAGGATGAAGAAGGCCAGCACGACCAGCGCCCATGCGAACAGCAGGCACGCGATCTGGATGAAGTTCTCGAAGAACGCGATCCAGCCCATCAGGTCGGAAATGGAGTCGAGCAGAGGGCGGCCGGCGTCGAGGCCGGTCTGCGCCACGCGGCCCGGCCGCATCAGATCGGTGACGGAAAAGCCGGTGCCAGACGCCATGAGGCCGAGGCCGGCGAAGCTCTCGAAGACGATCCGGGCGAGATTGTTCCAATTGCTGATGATGTAGGCGAAGACGCCCACGAACAGCGTCTTTTTCACCAGCCGCGCGATAATGTCGTCATCCGCTCCCCAAGCCCAAAAGAGCGCGGCGAGCGTCACGTCGATGACGATCAGGGTGGTGGCGATGAAGGCGACCTCGCCGCCGAGCAGGCCGAAACCCGAGTCGATATAGGACGTGAATACGCCGAGGAAGTTGTCGATGACGCCCGTGTTGCCCATGGTCAGCGCCCTTCGCTGGATTGCGGTGTGGTGGGCGCTGGTGTGCGGCCGAGGAAACGGTCACGGGATTCAGCCCAAGCGGCGAGGCAGTCGGTGTCGCTTGCCGCCGCCTCGCCGAGTCGCTGGCAACGGCGCAGGGTTTCGCGCAGGGGATCGGTGGGCGGCTGGAAGGCCGATGCGGGCCGTGGCGCGGAAGGTTCGTCCTTCCGCGCCATATCGATTGCGGTCGCCGTGACGGCGATGGCGATGAATACAACGGCCCCAAGCCGCGCCAGCATCTTGCCGTCCATGGCGAGCCTCCCGTCAGTTGTTGCCGTTGAACATCTGCGCGTTGCCCGGCTGGTAGCCGGTGCCCGGCGTCAGGAACCGCTCGCGCTGGATGCGGCCCTGTTCGGCGGCGGTCGCGCGCTCGGCCTCCGTGAGCGCGTCGGCCCGACCGTTCGCCGAGATGACCGCGATCAGGTCGGAAAGCTGCTGCGACTGGAGGGCAAGGAGCTGGTTGCCGGCCTGCGTGGCTTGCAGCGCACCGCTTGCGCCTTGGCTCTCGCCGACAAGCGCGGCCATCTCGGCGCGGTTGCTGTCGATGTTGCCGACCGCACCCGCCTGCACGCGCATGGCGTCCTGCAAGCCGCCGACCGTGTTCTCCCAGCGGCCGCGCGCATCGGCGACAAGCTGGGCATCGGTCGCCGATAGCGAGACATTGCCATATTGCTGCTGGAACGCTTGGTCGATCTGCCCGACCTCGAAGGCGATGTTCTGCGCTTGGCCGAGAAGCTGCTGCGTCCGGCTCACGTTCTGCTGGAGCTGCTGGAGCGAGGAATACGGCAGGCTCGCCAGATTGCGGGCCTGATTGATGAGCATTTGCGCCTCGTTCTGGAGGCTGGTGATCTGGTTGTTGATCTGCTCCAGCGTGCGCGCTGCCGTGAGCACGTTCTGCGCATAGTTGCTCGGGTCATAGACGATGCGGCCGAAGCCGAATTGCGCATGGGCCGGGCTTGCCAGCATGGGCGAAAGCGCGACGGGCACGGCGAGCACCAGCGCGAGGGCCGAGGCCCCGACGATCTTGGGATAGGTCATGGAAGAATCTCCTGTGTGGGGTGGGTATCGAGCCGAGCCGGCGCGGCGGATTCCGGCCGGTCGGCAAGATTGGTGAGGTTGGGGATCAGCTCGGCCGCCCATTCGACGCCGCGCGCGCGTAGCCACGCGGCGAGGAAGCCGTCGCGGCCGTGTTCGGCGACGATCTGTGCAATGAGCGTCTGGTCGGATTTGGCGGATGCGGCGCAGAGCGCGAGGCCGACTTCGGACAGGCCAAGCTCGAACAGGCGATTGCCCCTGCGGCTTTGGCAGTAGTAATCCCGTTTGGGCGTGGCCCTTGCGAGGATTTCAATCTGGCGGTCATTAAGGCCGAAGCGGCGATAGATGGCCGTGATCTGCGGCTCGATGGCGCGCTCGTTTGGCAGCAAGAGCCGCGTCGGGCAGCTCTCGATGATCGCGGGCGCGATGTTGCTCCCATCAATGTCGGACAGGCTTTGCGTGGCGAAGATGACGCTGGCGTTTTTCTTGCGCAGCGTTTTCAGCCACTCCCGGAGTTGGCTGGCAAACCCCTCGTCATCGAGCGCGAGCCAGCCTTCATCTATGATGAGCAGCGTCGGGCGGCCGTCCAACCTGTCGCCGATACGGTGAAACAAATAGGCCAGCACGGCCGGGGCTGCGCCGGTCCCGACCAGCCCCTCGATCTCGAACGCCTGCACATCGGCCGAGCCGAGGTGTTCGGTCTCGGCGTCGAGCAACCGGCCATAGGCACCGCCGACGCAGTAAGGCCGGAGCGCTTGCTTGAGGTCGTTGGATTGGAGCAACACGCTGAAGCCCGTGATGGTCCGTTCCTCGACCGGCGCGGACGCCAGTGAAGTCAAAGCCGTCCAGATATGCTCCTTGGCCTCGGGCGTGATCTGGATGCCTTCGCGGCTGAGGATCGCGGCGATCCAGTCGGCAGCCCATGCGCGCTCATAGGTGTCGTGGATGCGGGCAAGCGGTTGCAGCGAAACGGACGTTTCGGCTCCATCGGTCAGCCCGCCGCCCAGGTCGTGCCAGTCCCCGCCCATGGCGAGCGCGGCGGCGCGGATGCTGCCGCCGAAGTCGAAGGCGAACACCTGCGAACTTGCATAGCGCCGGAACTGCAAGGCCATGAGGGCGAGCAGCACGCTCTTGCCCGCCCCCGTAGGGCCGACGACAAGGGTGTGGCCTACGTCGCCGACATGGAGACTTAGCCGGAACGGCGTTGAGCCTTCGGTCTTTCCAAAGAGCAAAGGGGGCGCACCGAAATGCTCGTCCCGTTCCGGCCCCGCCCAAACGGCGCTCAACGGCACCATGTGGGCGAGATTCAAAGTGCTGATGGGCGGCTGCCGCACATTCGCGTAGGCGTGGCCCGGCAGGCTGCCGAGCCATGCGTCCACCGCGTTGACCGTCTCGGGCATAGCCGTGAAGTCGCGGCCCTGAACGATCTTTTCCGCGAGGCGTAGCTTCTCGTCGGCAATGCGGGGATCGGCGTCCCATACGGTGATGGTCGCGGTGACATACGCCATGCCCGCCACGTCCGCGCCGAGTTCCTGCAAGGCCATATCAGCGTCGAGTGCCTTGTTGGCGGCGTCGGTGTCCACCAGCGCGGACGCTTCATTGGTCATGACTTCCTTGAGGATCGCCGCGACTGACTTACGCTTGGCGAACCATTGCCGCCTGATCTTCGTGAGCAGTCGGGTCGCATCGGTCTTGTCGAGCAGGATCGCGCGGGTGCTCCACCTGTAGGGGAACGGCAGCCGGTTCATTTCGTCGAGCAGGCCCGGCGTCGTCGCGGTCGGGAAGCCGACGATGGTCAGCACGCGCAGATGCGCGTCGCCAAGGCGCGGCTCCAGTCCCCCGGTCAAGGGCTGGTCGGCGAGCAGCGCGTCGAGGTGCATCGGCACTTCCGGCACGCGCACGCGATGCCGGTTGGTCGAGATGGTGGAATGGAGATAGGTCAGCGTCGCGCCGTCATCCATCCAACGGCACTCCGGCATGAAGCCGTCGAGCAAGGCCAGCACGCGGTCGGTGCGGTCGATGAAGGCGCGCAGCAGCTCCCACGGGTCCACGCCGGTTTTCTCGCGGCCCTCGTAGAGCCATGTTTCGGCGCGGGCGGCTTCTTCGGCCGGGGACAGCCAGAGGAAGGTGAGGAAATAGCCCGACACGAAATGCGTGCCTGCTTCCTCGAAACCGGCCTTGCGCTCGGCATCGACCAGCGCCGATGCGGCATCGGGAAAGGTGCTGTCGGGATAGGTCGCGGCTTCGCTGCGCTGTGCCTCGACGAAGATGCTCCAGCCGGAGCCGAGGCGGCGGACGGCATTGTTGATGCGGCCGGCCACGGCGACCAGCTCGGCCGCAACGGCGGAATCCAGATCGGGACCGCGAAACTTCGCCGTCCTCTGAAAACTGCCGTCCTTGTTCAAGACGACGCCGGAGCCGAGCAATGCGGCCCATGGCAGATAGTCGGCGAGCCGGGCGGCGGTGCGGCGATATTCAGAAAGGTTCATCATGGCCGCGCCCTCACACCGCCAGATGGCCGGGGACGCGCAGATGCCTGCGCCCGACCTCGACGAATTGGGGATCGCGCTTCGCCGCCCATACGGCTGCGAAATGGCCGATGGCCCATATGGCGATGCCGACCAGCCAGAGGCGCAGGCCGAGGCCAACGGCCCCGGCCAGCGTTCCGTTCAGAATCGCGATGGAGCGCGGTGCGCCGCCAAGCAGGATATGCTCGGTCAACGCCCGGTGGACCGGGATCGAGAATCCGGGCACCGCGTCGAGCTGTTCGAGTCCGCTCGCCATCAAACGAGCGCCCCGCCGCCGAAGGAGAAGAACGACAGGAAGAAGCTTGATGCGGCGAACGCGATGGACAGGCCGAAAACGATCTGGATCAGGCGACGGAAGCCGCCGCTGGTATCGCCGAACGCGAGGGTCAGGCCCGTCACGATGATGATGATGACGGCGATGATCTTGGCGACCGGCCCCTCGATGGACTGGAGGATTTGCTGCAAGGGCTGTTCCCATGGCATCGACGAACCGGACGCATGGGCGGCCGGGGCGAGCATGAGGCTGATGGCAAGGGTGGATGCGGCGGTCGCGGCGAAGCGATAGCCGCGCGTGAGCGTGCGGATCATGAAGATACTCCTGTGCTGGTGGGGATTGCCGAAGGGATGGGATGCGTGATGCGGTAGTCGCCGTCCGGCCCCAGCCCCTCGACGCGGGCAAGCTCGGCGAGCCGGCGCGCGGAACCGCGCCCGGAAAGGACGGCAACAAGGTCGATAGTCTCGGCGATGAGAGCGCGCGGGACGGTGACGACAGCCTCTTGGATGAGCTGTTCAAGGCGACGGAGCGCGCCGATGCCGGTGCCGGCATGGATGGTGCCGATCCCGCCCGGATGGCCGGTGCCCCACGCTTTCAGAAGGTCGAGGGCTTCGGCACCGCGCACCTCGCCGATGGGGATGCGGTCGGGGCGCAGGCGCAGCGAGGAACGGACCAGATCGGAAAGCGTCGCCACGCCGTCTTTCGTCCGCATGGCGACAAGGTTCGGCGCAGCGCATTGCAGCTCGCGCGTGTCCTCGATGATGACTACGCGATCCTGCGTCTTCGCCACCTCGGCGAGCAGCGCGTTGGTCAGCGTGGTCTTGCCGGTGCTGGTGCCGCCTGCCACCAAGATATTGGCGCGGGCTGCGACGGCTTCGCGCAGCGTTTCCGCCTGCTCGGCGGACATGATGCCCGCCGCCACATAGTCGTCGAGCGTGAACACCGCGACGGCGGGTTTGCGGATGGCGAAGGCCGGCGCGGCGACCACTGGCGGCAGCAGGCCCTCGAACCGCTCGCCACTCTCGGGCAGCTCGGCCGAGACGCGCGGGCTGCGGGCGTGAACCTCTGCGCCGACATGATGCGCGACCAGCCGCACGATACGTTCGCCATCGGCGGCAGACAGCCGTTCGCCCGTGTCGGAAAGCCCTTCGGACAGCCGATCCACCCAAAGGCGGCCGTCCGGGTTCAACATCACCTCGACCACGGCCGGGTCTTCGAGCAGTCGGGCGATTGCCGGGCCGAGCGCGGTGCGCAACATGCGCGCGCCGCGCGCAATGGCTTCCGGTCGTTGGTGGTTAGTGGTCATGTCGGCCCCCGGCTTCTGGCGGGGCGCAACAGGCGGTCCCCGGATCGGGGTCGATTAAGAAAGCCCGGAATTGGGCCGGTTCAACAAGTATCTAAGCGGCGGCGGCGATCGGCGGCGAACGGCGGTAAATAGGACGGGTCCGAATACCTACTCTTGATCGCCGTTGCTCTCGGACTCGTCCGGCAACGGATCGTCGGGAAATGAGTCGAGGTCGCGCGACAGCTCTTTGAGAAACCTGTCGCCCGTCGCCAGACGCCGGCCGAGATTCTGCATGAAGCCCTCGAACCGCTCCGCGCCTTTGGCGCGGGCAGCGGATTGCGCGGCTCCCGTGAGCGGCGGCGTGATGGTCATCCAGAAATGGATGAACTGCGCGACCGTCTCGCCGAGGACGGCGAGATCTAGGTCGAGCGTGTCGATCTGGCGGCCGAGCTTGTCCAATCGGCGCGACATGGCGGCTTCAAGCTGGTCGTCGGCGTCGCCGGACAGGTAGGACATGACCGCCGCCTCCACGATGGCGGATTTCGAGATATTGCGGCGCAGCGCCACCGAGCGGCGCAGCGCCATCGCCTCGATCTGCGGAATGAGCGCAGGGTCGAAATAGATATTCAGGCGGGTGCGCGTGGTCATGGGCGTGTCCTCAAAGCTCGATTCCATCATCGGGGTTCATGGCGACCTGCCGCGCGACCATCCTCATGCGCTGGCGCATGGCGCGGGCCTTGGCCGCGTCAACGTCCGGCTCGTCGTCCAGAAACTCGAACTCCTGTTCGGGCGCTGGCGGCGGGGCGACGATTTCCTCTTGGCTTGGCAATTCCGGCTCGCGGCGGATGCCGGCATTGGCCGGATCGCCCTCGGTCCCGTCTGCGGTATCGGTCGCGGAACGGCTTTCCCCCGCGACCACACGGCCGGACCAATCATCGGCGGATAGGCTGGGCGCCAGCGGAGCGGCGACCAGATCGGGCGGGGTCAGGATGCGTTCCTGAAACCGCGTATCCTCGAAATAGCGGGCTTTGGTCGCGCGGATCGGCGGCGTGCCCGCCACCATCACGATTTCGTCGGTGGGCGGAAGCTGCATGATCTCGCCCGGCGTGAGCAGCGGCCGGGCCGTCTCCTGCCGCGACACCATGAGATGCCCGAGCCACGGGGCCAGTCTGTGCCCGGCATAGTTGGTGGAATCGCGCAGCTCGGTCGCGGTGCCGAGCGCGTCACTCACCCGCTTGGCGGTGCGTTCGTCGTTCGTGGCGAAGCTGACGCGCACATGGCAATTGTCGAGAATGGCGTTATTCGGCCCATAGGCGCGCTCGATCTGGTTGAGGCTCTGCGCGATCAGGAAGCCTTTGATGCCGTAGCCCGCCATGAAAGCGAGCGCCGATTCAAAGAAATCGAGCCGGCCGAGCGCCGGAAACTCGTCCAGCATCAACAGCAAGCGATGGCGCTTGCCGGAAGTGGTCAATTCCTCGGTCAACCGCCTGCCGATCTGGTTGAGGATCAGGCGGATGAGCGGCTTGGTGCGGTTTATGTCGGACGGCGGCACGACCAGATAGAGCGTGACCGGCTGGCGGCTGCCGACCAGATCGGCAATCCGCCAGTCGCAGCGCGCCGTCACCCGCGCGACCACAGGATCGCGGTAGAGGCCGAGAAATGACATGGCTGTGGAAAGGACGCCGCTGCGCTCGTTCTCGGATTTGTTCAACAGCTCGCGGGCCGACGACGCGATGACGGGATGAACGCCGGCCTCGCCGAGATGCGGCGTATCCATCATGGCGCTCAAGGTCGCCTCGACCGGGCGGCGCGGATCGGACAGGAAGTTGGCGACGCCCGCCAGCGTCTTGTCTTTCTCCGCATAGAGAACATGCAGGATCGCGCCGACCAGCAGGCTATGGCTGGTCTTTTCCCAATGGTTGCGCTTGTCGAGGCTGCCTTCGGGATCGACCAGAATATCCGCGATATTCTGCACGTCCCGAACCTCCCATTCGCCCCGCCTCACCTCCAGCAGCGGGTTGTAGGCCGACGATCCGGCATTGGTCGGATCGAACAGCAGGACGCGGCCGTGCTTCGCGCGGAAGCCCGCTGTCAACGTCCAGTTCTCGCCTTTTATGTCGTGGACGATGGCGGATGCGGGCCATGTCAGCAGCGTCGGCACCACCAATCCGACGCCTTTGCCGCTGCGCGTCGGGGCGAAGCATAGGACATGCTCGGGACCGTTATGGCGCAGATAGTCGTGGGTATGACGGCCGAGGACCACGCCATCGGGGCCAAGCAAGCCGGCGCTGCGGATTTCCCGATCCTCGGCCCATCGCGCCGATCCATATGTGGCGACGTTGCGGGCCTCCCGTGCCCGGATGATCGACATGAAGATGGCGGCGGCGATGGCGAGGAAGCCGCCCGATACCGCGATGATGCCGCCCTCGACGAAGATCGCGGGCGCATAGGCATCGAAGGAAAACCACCACCAGAAGAAGGCGGGCGGGTAATAGACCGGCAGGCCCGCCAGCTCGAACCATGGTGCGCCAAGCTGCGGCTGAAAGCCGAGGCGAAACGCCGTCCATTGCGTCGCTGCCCACACCATCACCAGAACGATGGTGAAGACGACAGTGATTTGGCCCCAAAGGATTCGTCCTCCGCGCAATGCAGGCTCCAATCGGCAAAAGAGACGGAGCCGATCAGAGAGTAGTCAGAATTGGGATGGGCAACAGGAAAGAGGATGCCGGAGGGTTGCCGGATACTATCGGCGGCAAATAGGACGGGTCGCACTGGGATCGCGAGGCCGAGTAAATAGCCGATAAAGTTAGATAGGCTAGCCTGAACGACTCATCTGGCTCGCTAGGTCGAGAAGACTCCTGAGCGCCGGACTGCGATTGTGCGGGGACCAGATTGCAGAAAACGGCAGGGGTTCGGGTTCGTCGAGGATTGGCAGGAACGTCACGCCGGGCGCGTGCAGGAGCGTCGTCGCCTCGCCGGCAATGGTGACGCCATAACCCTGCGCAACCATCGACAGTAGCGTGACGCGCTCAACGTCGAAGCGCAGAATTGAAAGGTCCGGCGCGTTGCCAGCGAGGCGCATGACGATGTGGTCATGCACCTGCGGCCCGGTGCCGCCGTGCCGCACTACGAAGGTGTCGCCCGCCAGATCGGCCCAAGTCACACCGGCTGCATCGGCGAGCGGATGGCTCGCGGGGAGCGCGACCAAAAGCTGTTCGCGCCATATCGGTCGTGCATGACAGTCGGGAAATTCGGGCGCACCCGCCACGAAAGTCAGGTCCAGCCTGTTGGCGCGAAGCCGCATGACGCTCTCTCGGGCGGTGCCCTCGGCGATCTCCACGTCAACGCCCGGATGCTGCTCCCGGTAGCGTTCGACTAAGACGGCGAGGAAGCTGCCGGGGATGAGGGCATGGATACCGACGCGCAGCCGGCCATGTTCACCCCGCGCCACCATGCCGGCGGTCCTCACCGCATGGTCGAGCTGGTCGATGCCGGTCGCCACCCGTTCGATGAAATGCTGGCCGGCTTCGGTCAGGCGGACGCCGCGCGCGTGACGCTCGAACAGGAGGATGCCCAGGTCTTCCTCCAATGCCTTCACCCGCGCACTGACACTGGACTGGCTAATGCCCATAGCATTCGCAGCATGGCGGAAGTTTAAGTATTCGGCGACGGCAAGCGTCTGGATCAGGGACATAAGAGGAATGCGCGATCCGAGCAGAGTTTCATTTCGGAAGGCATCGTTCGCATATCTTCTCGAACGCCGCATCCTACACTCCTGCTATGCGGCCTGCCTCGCGGCTCCACGTTTCTCGACAGGGATGCCACGCAGATCGCGCAGCCAGAGCTGACCACAGGCGGCCGAAATATCCCGCCCCTGTGTATCCCGCACCACGACCGGCACACCGGCGCGATCCAGCACCTCACGAAAAAGGCCAAGGCTGCGGTCGCTTGTTTGATTAAGCGCGATGCCATCGACGGGATTCCAGCGCATAAGGTTTACGCGTGCCCGTCGCTTGTTCATCAGACCGGCAAGCCGTTTCGCATCAGCAAGAGTGTCGTTGATGCCGGGGAGGACCAGATAGACGAAGGTGACGATCCGGTTGTGCCGTTCCGCCCATGACGCGGCGCGTGCGATGACTTCATTGATGTCGTGCTTGCGTGATCCGGGGATGAGACGGTCGCGAACTTCCTGCGTCGTCGCATGCAGCGATATCGTCAGGTTGATCGCCAGATGCTCTTCTCGCAATTGCGCCAGAGCCTTCGGTATGCCGATGGTCGAAAGCGTGATTCCGGTGGTGGGAAAGTTCATCCCTCGCCGGTCGCGCAGGATGCGGATCGCCTTCATCACCTGCTCGTAGTTGTTCAAAGGTTCTCCGATGCCCATGAACACGATCCGATTGACCTTCGGCCCGAGTTGAACGACCTGTTCGACGATCTCGCCCGCTGAAAGGTTGCGCTTGAGTCCCGCTTGGCCGGAGGCGCAAAACTGGCAAGCAAAGGCACATCCAACCTGCGACGAAATACAGGCGGTGTGTCCGTCGTGGCGACGGATCAGAACACTTTCGACGGCATAGCCGTCATGAAGACCGAAAAGCACTTTTTGCGACCGGCCGCCGCGCTCATGCGTGATTTTGCGAAGGCTCCGCAATTGGACGCCCCGAGCCTCTGACCAGTTCCGCAAGGCGCGCGGCAGGTCGAGGTGCGGGCAGAACAGGTCACGATATGCGATTTGCGTCTCGCTGCCAGCGTTTAACGCATCGAACTCGTCGGCCATGAGGTTCAGCGCTAGGGTTGGCGCGGGCCGTGCTTTTTGTCGTTCGGCCCCCAAGGGGCTTGGTTCTCGTATAGGCATGATCGTCGTCCCGGGTTTCCGAGCCCGGTGTTACCGTGGCACATGCCATATAGATAACCGACACGACTGTTATAAACAACCCTCTAGATGGCGTTACCCGAACACATGGTCGGGATAGAGGAGGGTCAGAAGCATGTGGGTGCGCTTGGTCATGAAGGCCGCCAACTCGCCTTCCGGCTCGACAAGCCACTGCATGCAAGACCCCTGAATGACATTCTGAATCAGGCTGGCGGTATGCTCGGGTGGGCGCGGCCCGGCGGGCAGTCGTGCCTCGATAGCTTTCAGGACCAGCCTATTCCGCTCCGCCGCAAGTGCGCGCAGCGACGGTTCCTGAACGTCTCCCCACAATAGAAGGAGGTAGCCTTCCGTTCCGGCACCAGCACCCATGCCAGCGATGAGGTCCTTGAGCATCGCCCATAGGGGATCGAGGCCCTGCTCGGAACTCGCGCCCTCGAAATAGTCCCGCACCTCCTGTGTGATGCGCTCCATGACCTTTCGATGCAGGGTTGCCTTGTCCCTGAACCGCTGGATCAGCGCAGCTCGCGAGATGCCGACAGCTTCCGCAACATCGGAGAGAGTGAAAGCCGATGGACCTTTCTGGAGAAGGATGCCTAGCGCGGTATCCAGAATGAATTCGTCGCTGTGAAGTTTTGGTCTCGGCATACCTTGCCTTTTCTTCCAACTTTTTATGTTCCAAACATAACGGTCATCATGCGTCAGCAATGCAAGACGTGGAGTGACTGCGTCACTGTCTATCTCTGCATTCCTTTAATTCGGAGCAATTAAATGGCGGTTTGTTGATGCTGCGCGATACGCCACTGCCCATCCACTCTGATGTAGGTAGATGAACACACAGCTTCGTAGCCCGCACCGCTCTCTCGCTCCGCATTAGCTTGATAGGCGAGAACGACTACGGTCTGATTGTGCTGAGCAATCACACTATTTGATATCGTTACATCCGACCACCTGGGTGCGCGTCTTAAGCTCTTAAGAATATCGGCTCGCTTCATGATCCCCGATAGACCGAATACCATTGTACAATTCGCAGCCATTAGCTCTTCATAGGCATCCGCACCATCTGTCCAAAGCCGTTTCTCCACGCTCCAAATGTCGTCCATGATTGCTGCCTCCGTTGCGTGATATGGCGATTTCCAACCCTGCTCCCGCGATGTCTGGATGGTGAATGCGAGGTCTCTCGGTAGGTGGGACTGTTCTCGTACGGGCTCTGTTGCCGTCCGTAGCCCTAGCAGATAGGCAGACAAATTGCCCTTATAAATAACCGACGATATGGTTATAAACAATTGAGATTGATGAGTCGAGAAGCATTCTCCGCGTCCATAAGCACAATTCTGAAGGCCAGCTTATAGTCCCAGCCCCCGCTGTCGTCCCAACTGCCACGACACCGATCTGCCTTGCACCACGCCCATGACCTCGCGGCCGAGCTGACGTTCGATGACTGACCGCCACGGAACGAGGGTGAACTCATGCGACTTCTCAACCACGGCGAACTTACCGCTCGATAGCTGTACGGTGCCGGTGAACTTGCCGGTGACGCTCTCGCCGTCCGTGGCGGCGCGGAACGGCAGCCCTTTGCTCTCGGCCATCTCCGCACCGACGCGGGCAACCTCGCGCTCGCGCAGGGTAGCGAGAAGGCTGCGCCGGTAGAAGACGCGGCCGTTCCGTGCTCGGGTGGCGTCACCCTGTTCGATATGATGTTCGCGGCGCTGGTCCATGGCCTCGCGCACCTGCTGGCCGAAACCGGACGGGGCAAGGTCAGCCGTCTCGCCATGGACCAATCGCCGGTCCAGCCACGTCGCGCCATCCGATCCGATCTGCTTCCCTAGATCGACCGGGGAAAGGACACGAACGCTGGCCTGCCGGTCGCGGCCGGCGTCATAAGCGGCGGCGCGGCTGACCAGATCATCGGGGATGCGCCATTGGTCGGCGTCGATCCGCTCGACGATCCCGGCCCGGCGCAGCGCCTCCAGCCGGCGCACATGGGCATCGACATAGCCCTCATAGTCGCCGCCCGGAACGCGGCCCTCGAACTTGGCTTGCTCCAGATGTCGGCTCGGCCGATAGATGCCGTCCTCGGCAATGGCGGTGATGGTGCGGTCGGACGGCCGGGCCGTCGCCTCGGCCGGGCCGATCTGGATGACGCTGCCCATGCGGGCATCCTCCAGCCTTTCGGGCGCGATGCCCGAGATGTGGTGCGTCCGCCCGTCGATCCCGTCCACCACGATTGTCAGGTCTTCACCCAGCTCGTCGGACAGATGCTTGTCCACGACGCGGCCGACGATAGGCGTCTCTGGCGCTCCGTCATGGATTTGGAAACTCATGGGATCGCGTTCGCCACCCTGCGGGCCGAGCGCCTTCTGCATGGTGCGGATAATGTCGCCGCGCTCGCCCAATTCTTGCAGGGCCGGTTCCATGTCCTTGCTCAATTCCCAAACGGCGGGCGCGTGCTCGGTCGCCAGCCCCATCTTCTCTAGTTTGGAAAGACGACGCAGGCGCAGCGTCCGCTCGAACTGCCGCCTCGGCGCTGCCGGTTCGTGGCGCAAGTCGAGGAAACGGGCATCGGCTTCCTCGGTCATGGCGCGGTCGATCCGGGTGAAGCGATCTTGGTCGATTTCGGCCGACAGCTTGCGGGTCTGCTCGATCTCGGTGACGGGGCCGAGTTCAAGACTGGCAAGCTCGCTGGCGCGCTCGCGCAGGCCCGCCGAAAGGTAGTCGCCATTAATGACTAGATCCCCGCCGGTATCGTCGCGGCCGTTGACGACGATATGCACATGGGGATGGCCGGTGTTGTAGTGATTGACGGCAACCCAATCGAGTTTCGTGCCGAGGTCCGCTTCCACCTGTTGCATGAAATCGCGGGTGTAGGCCGTGAGGTCCGACAGCTCCGCGCCGTCCTCGGGCGAGACGATGAATCTGAATTGATGGCGGTCGTCCTTGCCGCGATCAAGGAAGGCGTCGCCATCGGCGCGGTCCTCGGTTGCTGAATAGAGCCGGCCCCGCTCGCCGTCGCGTGACGTGCCGTCGCGCTGGACATAGCGCAGATGCGCGCGGGCGCGTCCGCCCTTCCACGCAGCCCGGACGCTGCGCTGCTTGACGATCACGCGGCGGCTGCCGGGCTGGCGATGATGCCATTGGCCGGAGATGTTGCGGGCGCGCACGAAGCTCGCGCCCCGGCCGCGCTTCGCGCCCTTGCCGCTGGCGACCACGGCACGGGACCGCCCCGGCGATGACGGGCGAGCGGATGACGGCATGGAAGGATCGCGGGAGGCTGCCGCCTGCTGCTGCCGGGTGATCTTCTTGACCTGCGTGAAAAAACTCTTGGTCTTGCCGGCCTTCGGCGTGTCGGATCGGATGCGGCCGGGCTTCGGGCGGAAGCGGTTTTCGTCGTCGGCGCTCATGGGCGCGACTCCAGCCAAAACCGCTGAAAATAGGCCGATATGGGCATATGGTGCCGCTCGAAACCCTGAAAAGCCAAGGCTTTGCGCGAAATCGCGGCACGCGGCCCCTCGAAACCATGGTGCCGGAACCGAACACCTAACCAGTGTGCAGACAACAATAATTTCCAGAAGCGGCCCGACATGGTGCCGTCTTCTTTAATCTTGCCCTCCGCCCTTTCTGCCTTTTCTGCCCCTCCTGCCGGGAATCCAGCCGGGCAAAAACCCGCCTGACTGGACACCGGAATGAGCGCCGCCGAGCGCGCGAACGCCGCCCTCATAGCGTTCCCGAACCGCTCGCGTCGGCGACGAAAATGCTGTCGCCCCGTGACTCCGCATCGACGGGATCGCGCGCCGGAACGGTCGCGCGGCCGTCGCCGGATCGTGCGTCGGACGGCGGCGCGGCGACGGCCCGCGTATCGCCCGGATGCACGACGAACAGCGGTGCCTCGCGCCAATCGGGCGGCGGTGACGGTGCCGATGACGGCGGTTCGGTTGCAGCCGCGCCGCCGAGGATCGGCGCGAGCGCGGCGACATAGGCCCGCGTTTCGGCCGGCAGGGTGCGGCCGGTCGCAAGGTATTCGTCATAGCGGCCGGGACCGGCATTGTAGGCCGCCAGCATCGCCGCGATATTGCCGTATCGGTCCCACATCTCGCGCAGGTAGGCGGTGCCTGAGAGGATGTTGTCGCGTGGGTCGTAGGGATCGCGGCCGAGGCCGTAGCGGATGCGCAGGCCCGCCCATGTGTCGGGCATCACCTGCATCAATCCCATCGCGCCAGCCGTTGAGACCGCGCGCACATTGCCCGCGCTCTCTGCGCGCAGCACGGCACGAATCCAATGCTCGGGGATGCCGAACCGCTGCGACGCCTCGGCGATGTGGGCCGCATAGGGATGGGCGGCTGCGGGGCGCTCGACGGGCGCGGATTGTGCGACCGCGACGCCCGAGCTGGCGCAGATGGAAAGCGCGCCGGCCAGTATCAGGACGGCATAATGCCATGCAGTCCTGTCTCCGCTTCGACACCAGCCTGCCAGCGTGCTCGCTGCGGTCAAGGGCAAGGCGCAAGCGCCGGCCGATGGCCGCCCCTGACCTTCGCTGTGCGCGCCGGCCGTCCGGTGGCCGAGCGGGACGAAGGGATGAGACGGCTTTTCCGCGAACAAAGGGATGACGATCTTGGACCGAACGGCGGGCCGGACGCGCGCGGCCGTCATTCCTCGTCCTCGACTTTCCGGGGGTGCTTCCAACGCAGCGTCCAGACCGATGGATCGTCGTTGGACTGGAACAGTTTGGCGCGGATCGGGAACGGGAAGATCGGTCCCTCCAGTCTCATCGACACGAAGTCGCCGGCATTTTCGCTGGCGTCCTTCCATGCCGGGCCGGCGTCCGGCCCGTCCTCGCTATCGAGGCGCACGCGATAGTCGGGCGCGTTCTTCACGTCGCTCGGCTTGGCCGGGACGATGAACAGCTTTTCGCGGAGGCCGAACGAATGAAGCTCCCCGGCATAGCCGGTTTCGGTGCGGGTGAAGGTGCCTATTTCTGCCATGGAAATCTCCTGCGGTTGGTTCTCGGGGGTGGTTTCAGTGCGTCGGCGCGCGCCACTCGTAGCGGCCGACGCCTTCCTCATCGGTCCAGAGCGGGACCGCTCGGCCGATGACGGAAGCTGCGGGGATGGGTCCGAAATAGCGGCCGTCGAGGCTGTCGCGGACTTCCCAATTCATGAGGAAAAGCTGGCCGTCGCCGATCACGCGGCAGCCTTGCCAGACGGGCAGATCGCGGCCGAGGCTGTCACGCTCCAGCGCCTCGCCCATCTCGATGCCGTCCACCGCGATCGTGGATCGCAAGCGGCAAACCTGTTGCCCCGGCAGGCCGACGACGCGCTTCAACAGCGGGACGCCGCGCGCGATATAGCCGCGCTCGGCCATGAAGGCGGCGAGCGGTTCGGGAGGCATGACGGCGACCAACTCGGGCACCTCGATCCGGTCGGCCGGTTCGACGGTGTAGAAGCCGATTGGCGCGCTGGCCGTGGCGTTCCAGATCAGTTTGGTCGGCGTTGGGATGAACGCCGCGATGGCAACGCCCATCGTCACGAAATACGTCACCATGAGGTAGCCGAAGCGCGTCATGGCTCGATCCTTCGGCGGTGAAGCCACGCGGCATGTCGCTCGGGCGTGTAGGCGTGCGGCTCCAGATTGGCGGTCAAACGGTTGTGGACGTGCCGCCAGTGTTCTGGTGCGGCGTCGGCCGGATCGAGGCCGAGCGATTCCACGGCGTCGATAGCGGCAAGCCCGCGCTGCACCTTCGGCCAGCTATCGAGGCGCAACAGGATTTCGCCGCCGGGGCGGACGAAGGGCAATGTCTGGAATGGCTCGCCGCGCCCGATTGCCCGCACAATGTCGATGCGGGAAACGACCGTGCCATGGTCGCCGTTCGCCCATCGGACGAAGGCGAAGATGCTGCCCGGTGCGAAGCCGACAACGCTGCGGCGGCGGTCGATGATCTGTTCATAGCTCTTGCGGCCGAACCTGATCCAATGCTCGATGCGGCGTTTCTCGAAAGTCAGCTCGACCAATGTGGTGAAGGGCGCGAGGCCATCCGGCAGCGGACGGCCGTGCGCGCTGCGATGGGCGCGACGGGTCATTGTGCGTCTCCGGCGATGTGCTGGTGGGGATTGCGCGCGTGCGCTGCGTCAACGGCGGGTGTCATGGCTCGCCGTTCCCGACAGAACCGGCACCACGCTTCGCCTGCGCGCGCGTCAAAGAAAAAGAGTTAGATTCTCTGTTAGATAAGTTAGCGGTCGGATTCCGCTTTTCAGGCCAAAGCGTTAGCTGCTGTTCGTGCGCCTGATCTGCCGATAGTGGTGCGCCTGATGTGCCGATACCTCGTGCGCCTGATCTGCCGATGGCATTAACAGGGTTATCAACAGTGCCTGTTGACGAATTGTCGGGGCGGATGCGCATCAGCTCGCGGCCGTCCTCCCGATCGATCTGGAGACGGTAGCCGGGGAGTTGCTGGCGGGCCGCGATCCGGCGCAGGTCGAGCGCGAAATCAGACGGCCGGGCGAGGCTGCCGGATTTCTGATGAAGGTGGGCGACCTCGAAAATCCAGCCGTGGTGCTGGTGCCCGGCGTGCTTTCTGGCGACGCGGTAAAGCCATCGCTCGATGCCGCCAGTCAGCCGGAAATAGGCCGGGTCGATGGTCAGGACCAGCGAACGGTCGATGACGCTGTTGTAGAACCATTCGGGCAGGACGAACTCCATGCCCTCGACGCGGCCGGTGCGCGTCGTCATTTCCTCCCATTCATTGATCCATGAGAATTGCCGGCGACGCCAATGCGGGCCGTTGCGGATCGTGGTGGCGATGACGGTCGATTGCAGCCGCGCCAGCGCGGCTTTCAAAAGCCGGTATTGGTGATTGCCGGTCGGGCGTCCGATGGCGCGCAACAGGTGGTAGGGCGTGAACCGGACGTAGCGCGACGTAGCGAGTCCGTTGTTCTCGGCCGCGACGATCTGCGAGGCCGCCCATATCAGCACATCGGCGTCCCATATGGTCGCCATGCCGTGCTCGGGCATCCCGAACACCTGCACCTCTATGTCAGCGGCCTTGTAGAGTATCGGCTTGGTGCGCGGAGTCTTCGCCAGCGAGAAAAACGGCCGTTCCATCAAGTCGCGCTGGTCGCGCGGTGGCGCATCGCCTGTAGCGACCACGAAGGGGTCTAGGCGGTTGCGCTCGCTATCCTCGGCCGGCGGCGTAGGGGCGTGAGCGTCCTCGCGCAGCATCTAGCACTCGTCCCGTTCTTGGGGCGTGAGCGGACGCGCGGGAAAGACCGTGCCGGCAGTCTTATCGCGAGTGGATTTGCGTTCGCCGACCGCGCTCCAGTCTTCCAGATCGCGGACGGTGTAGAGGACACGGCCGCCCACCTTGCGATAGGTCGGCCCAGTGCCGTAGGTGCGATGTTTCTCAAGGGTGCGGATGGATATGCCGAGGAAGCGCGCGGCTTCCTTGGTGCGCAACAGGCGCGGCGGCAGTCCCGCAAGCGGGTTGGGCATGGATCACCTCCAGTCTGGATTGGCTGCCGGGGGGCGGCAGCGGACTGTGGCGAACCATGGCGAGGGATCGGCGGCGCGTAGCGTGCCGCATTTGCGCCTATGCGCTGGCGGCACCCCCCTTTGGGAATCCACGCGGCTAATAGTTGAGGGATTTCAGCAGCTCATTGCCTGCCGCGCCGAATAGGCAAAGACATTCGCGGCCAGTTCGGCTAAGAATGTCAGCGGAGCAGACGCGCTGCTCCGGGGCGTCGAAACCCCTCTGTTACCGTTTGGTGCCGGCCGTTACGGCACCGCACTCCTTGACCTATGGTCGGGGAGCCTGTGGCGTATACAACAGGCTTTCCGAGCTAAAGGCCATGGGGCCGTGTAACAGCGGTTTCGAACTCCCCGATCACCAAGAGTCAGAGAGAATCGTTTGCGGGGGCGCACCGCAGACAAGCTCTCTCCGAATACGGGGAATGACCATGCGAACGCCCGTCGAACTCGATCCCGATGTGGATGATGAAGCGCCGACCGGCGATGCCATAACCGCCTATGACGAACGCCACTACGTCACCTATCTGCGCCTTCTCGATGCGAAGGCCGAAGATGCGGACTGGAAAGAAGTCGCGCGGATCGTGCTGCACCGCGATCCTGTGGCCGAGGAACTTCGCACCCGCCGTTGCTGGCAAAGCCATCTCGAACGCGCGCAATGGCTATCGCGTGAAGGCTATCGGAAGATTCTGGAGCAGGCGGCAGCCAACAAGGCGTGAGGACCGCGCCCGCGCGATCAACGCTTGCCGGGCTTGATCGGATAGTGAAGCAGCAGGCGATAGCCGCCCCGCATCATATTGATACCGTGCGCGACCAGGCGGCGGGCTTTGTTCTTGCGGGGATCGTTCTCGAAATCCTCCTTGGTGCCGCGAAAGCCGAGCAGGACTTCGGCGATGGTGCGATAGCTCTCACCGCGCAGCCGGGCGTCGAGCGCGCGAAGCGACAAGATATGCCATTGCCGGAGCTGGGCGGGGACCGCTCGGAAGTCAGGGCCGGGCGCACGGCCATTGAGGGACCGCCAAAGACGGCGTGCGGCATGGGCGCGCAGCTCCAAAAAGGCATCCATCGGCAGGGTGACGGCATAGAAAGCGTCGGCGTCCGGCGCAGCCTCGGGCAGCCAGAATTGGTGCGCGACGCCATCCACCTGCCAGATGCCGTGCCAGCCATCGGCGGCGCGGCGCAGGTCAAGGCCGTCGAGATTCGCCAACGTCAATATCGGTTCGGTGTCGTCGTCTTTGTGAACGACCGGCAACAACATCACGGCTTGCGGTTGAAGGCGCGGACTCCAGATCGGCGATTGCCGATCACCCGGCGCGTCGGGATCGCACGGGAAATCGCAACCCCCAGCGATGCGCGAACGCTTCAAAGGCGCGTGCCGCCGCCCCTCCGGTCGATGCGATGGTCTGACAATCCCGACGATATTCGTCGTTGCGGCGCAAATATTCCCAAGCGAAACCGGCGGCAGGGATGTGCTTTGTGTGCCCGTATGCCGCCGGAGATCGCCAATCGATGCTGAGCATGGCGTCACCTCCCCAAGCCGGGATGCTGGGCAGCGCCCGGCAAAAAGAGGTTCAAGGATCACCGAGAATATAGAAGTCGCTCAAAGCAAATACCTTGAGCGGCCAACCCGATCATTTTCTGGTGTTTTTGGGTTGGCGACAGCCGGTGCTTTCGCGATGCCTGCCCGTATGAGCACGGACAGGCAGTCATGTTCTCATCTGTTGGAAAACACATGCACCTCGCCGTGCGCCGTCTCGATGGTGAACAAGTCGCCGCTCATATCCGCATCGCGCGCCATCCCCTCCCAATCTACATAGTAGCGCAGCGCCTCGGGGATCGTGACGCTCTCGGTCGTCAATTCCTCCATGTAGTCGGCGAGGCTGGCGAACTGACCATGATAACAATCCTGCAAAGCGGTTTCGGCTTGGTCCATGTCACCGCCGAACTGCTCCAGCAGGCCCGCGCCGAGTGCGCCATGCTCTGCAATGAACTTGGCGATCAGCGCCACACTGTCGATGCCAGCATATTCGGAGATGCTGACCCCCTCGAAGCCCTCATAGTCATGAATGGCGTATTCCTCGGCGTGCTCGATAGGGGAACGGGCAAGCATCGCGGCAATCTCGTCCCTGATCTGGTCCGCGTCCTGATCCGCGTCGATCCAAGCGCCATGCAGATAGCCGTTGTTGTAAGCGGCAAGGCAGGCGACATATATGCGGGGGGTGCTGTGGGATACGTTGGTCATGTCTCTGATCCTCGGGTCTGAAGGTCAGCGAAGCGGAACGCCGCGCCTGACCTTCTGGCCGTCGCCGAGACTGGGGGGTGCAAGGCGCAAGGCGGCCGGGACGGAGGGGGATCGCCCGGCCTGCACGAAATGGAGGAACGATGTGGAGGAAGGCTGGGGAGACCGTCCCGGCCGCCTTGCGCCGCGCCGGGGGGCAGCGCCCCCAAGCAACTCGCCTGGTGTGAGCTGTAGCGGGAGGCAAGCATAAAGCGGGATCAGGATGTGTAATGCCGCTGAACCTAGAATCCGAGCATCCTGATCACCGTTTTTGTTATCATGTCGCGGTATAGTTGGTATCGCTTAGGAATTGATCATCAGCCATACTAACCGAATCGGTCCTCAAAGAGACCGGAGAGAGGGCGCGCTTGGAGATTCATGAGCTTAAACTGCTGTTGCAACAGCATCTTACAGACGGCCTAGTAACGGTTGTCGGCTCGGGTCTGTCATGTGCGGAAGGGCTGCCGGGTATGGGCGAATTAGCTACCCATCTCGATGCGACTGTGACAGCAGGCTTGGCGGCAGCGGAGGTAGATCGGTGGAACGCGATTTCACCGCTTCTGCCGACCAAGGGCCTCGAAGCGGCTCTTCTGGAAGTGCCCCCGACGACAGGACTGGAAATCGCGATCGTTGCGCGCACGGCCGAACTGATCGCTTTGCGTGAGCGCCAAATCGTTGCCGAAGTTTTCTCGCGGACCCGGACGCTACGTTTTACCGGGCTCGTCAAGCATTTGTTGAAACCTCACACCGGACTTCCGGTCGTTACGACCAACTATGATCGCTTGGTTGAGGTCGCCGTGGAAGAAGCCGGCCTCGGCGTCGATACGTTGTTCGTCGGCCATTTTGCAGGAGAGTTGAACGAGCAGGAAAGCCGCTTGAGCTTCTGCCGGGAAGTGACGCTGAAGGGGGGACGAGCACAGTATCGTTATCGTCCGCGCGCCAATATCTTCAAACCTCATGGCAGTCTCGATTGGTATCACCGCGACGGGAAGCCCGTTCGCTACTCTGGCGATCTCGATCTAACGCGGCTCATCATCACGCCGGGGTTGAACAAGTTCCGCAACGGCTACGAAAGCCCGTTCGACCGCCACCGGGAACGGGCAAATTCGGCGATCGACCGTGCCAGCCGCTTTCTCGTTATCGGCTATGGCTTCAACGACGATCATCTAGAAACTCACCTTACGCCCCGTATCCGCAGTGGCGTGCCCACGCTCCTTTTGACCTATGGGCTCTCGGAGAACGCGGTGAAGCTCGTAAACGAGTGCGGCAATGTCATCGCGATTCAGCGCGCCGAACAAGCTGGCGTTTCCGGCTCTGGCGTCTTTGTCGCTGGCGTCGAGACTTTCTTTCCCGGTCTGGACCTGTGGGATCTGGGCTCATTCGTTGCGGAGGTGCTTGAACCATGACTGAAGCCGCTCTCCAATTTGCTGACGAGGATAAAATCGGGCGCGTCGCGTCGGTCGATACCAGCCGTGTTGCGATCGATGTGACGAACTCCGTTCTGCTTACGCGGATCGGCATCGGACAGCTCATCGCCATTCGCGGCGCGACGGAGCGCGAATATCTCATCGCCATGACCGAGCGCGTCACCCGCAGCATCAGAGAAGAATTGCCCGGTCCGGACGATGAGGATGCCGATGGCGGGCTTTTGGCAGCGGTGCCGACCGACCTGATCCAAGGCGTGTTGATCGGTACATTCAGAACGGTGGAGGGAGATCGGCGGAATACCTTCAAGCGCGGTGCGGATAGCTTTCCGCAGATCGACCGGGACTGCTTCGTCATTGAAGGCGGAAACCTTCAGCGCTTCATGGGAATCTTGGGCGCAGGTTTTTCCGCCGATGAAAGACTCAAGCTCGGCACATTCGTTGCGGATCGCACGGCCGATGCGATTGCCAGTGGCGACAAGTTCTTTCAGCGGCACGCGGCGATCCTCGGAAGCACCGGATCGGGCAAAAGCTGGGCGGTTGCACTGATCCTCGAACGGGCCGCGAAGCTGAAGTTTCCAAACATCATCGTGTTCGACATGCACGGCGAATACGCTCCGCTGGCGGATAAGGCGAACGGAGGATTCGCTACGCGCTTCCGTGTCGCTGGTCCCGGCGATCTGGAAAATCCGGGCGACGACACGCTATTCCTGCCATATTGGTTGCTCAACCGTGATGAAATGCTGTCAATGATCCTCGATCGCAGCGACCAGAACGCGCCTAATCAGGCATCACGGTTCACACTGCATGTCCGCTCCCTAAAAGGACAGACGCTTGACGCCGAAGGTAAAGCGGACATCAAGAAAACGTACACCGTCGATTCGCCCATTCCTTACGATGTCAGACAGTTGGTAGGGCTTCTGAACACAGACAACACGACAAAGGGTATCGGCGCTAAGGGCGCGCCTGTAAAAGGCGAATGGGAAGATAAGCTGACACGGTTCCTGTCGCGTCTCGAAGCGAAGCTGGATGATCGTCGCTACGGCTTCATGTTTACACCGCCGCCTGCTGCGATGAAATACGACTGGCTCGCAGCGCAGGTGCTCAAGCTGCTGCAATCTGGCGATGACACTGGCATCAAGGTTATCGACTTCTCTGAAGTGCCCGCAGACGTGCTCCCCGTAGTGACGGGGACGCTGGCGAGGTTGCTTTATGATGTTCAGTTCTGGATGAACGGGAAGACCCGGACGCCGGTTACGCTACTGTGCGACGAGGCGCACCTCTATCTCCCGGTTCGCGATGACGCAGATGCGGTCCAGCGTCAGGCCCTCGGATCATTCGAGCGGATCGCCAAAGAGGGCCGCAAATACGGCTTCTCGCTGCTGGTGGTGAGCCAGCGCCCTTCGGATGTCAGCCGGACGATTCTCAGCCAGTGCAATAATTTCTTGGCTTTGCGCCTGACGAACGAAACCGATCAGGGCGTCATCAAGCGCCTGATGCCGGATTCGCTGGCGGGGCTGACGAGTATCTTGCCGTTGCTTGATACGGGTGAGGCGCTGTTGTTGGGTGACGCGGTTTTGCTGCCGACGCGGATCAAGCTCGATATGCCCAAAGTGGCACCGGATAGCGCAACGCGGGATTTCTGGAAGGAATGGGGATCGGCCAAACCGGATGATGCTGCCATTGCGTCGGCTATCGAATGCTTGCGGGGGCAATCTCGAAACGGCTGATCTGCAATCATGCAGGTACAGGAACTGCTTTGGCTACAGCTATATCTGTCGCTGAAAGTCCAAACAATGCGCTGACGTGGGCTTCAATCCGTGCGCGTAGCGCAACCGCGTTGCGCTCATGAAGCGTTTTCTGGCGCGGCGTTCGCGCCGCTAACACGGCATCGTTGGTGTCGATCAACTGGCGAACCAGCGTTTCAATCTCGGTGCGCTGCGCCGGCGTCGCCGGCGGAATCGGCAGATGCTCGATGAACTGCTTGCCGTGCGAATAATACCCGCCCCGGAAGGGGCTTGTGTGCGTCCTTACCATCGCTTCGCTCAGAGGATGATGCAGCACTGCCAGCAGGAAGAAGTTGCCTTCCGGTGCGCCGTCCAGCGGCCGGATGAGATAGTATGGACCGTTCCCACCGCCGGTCATCATGATGTTGCTCTCGTCGTAAGCGTAGCGGGCTTCGAGTGAGAGAATGGGAAGGATGATCTTCGGGCTGTCGAATTTGGTCAGGCTTTGGGAGCGGCCAAACTGGTAGAATTGTCGATCGGTGGCGGTGCCGCCGACAACATTGCGACGTTCCAGCTCGGCTTGTCGGGCAGTCAGATATGCGAAGCATACCGGAAAACGCCGCGCCATGTCTGCCGGTTGGATCAGCCGGGCCATGGTGCGAGTGCCGTTGTGGGCGATCTCATAGGGGAAGATCATCCATGCGTTCGCTTCGGCACGCGTGTAGGGGTGGAGCCTTGCATCATGCAGGCAGGGCCGGAGAATGCCGCGCTCGATCGGCCAATCCCGGCCGTCCCACCGCAGCGTCACTGTGTCGGCCGTCTCGGCCGCCGCGCGAAAAATATAGATCGGGTCGGCGCTGGTCTGGACGCCTACGAAGATTTCCGCAGCATCCTTCAGCTCGCGGCCGCACGCCGCCCGGACCCGCGCGAACAACGCGCGCGTGTCGTCGTCTGCAAACTGCCACGGATCATCTGTCAACTCGGCCGCTGGAAGAATATTTCGGGGGCCGGGCGTCCCGTAGCGCCACGGCTCCAGAGCCTCGACGCGCTCCACCGTCACATTGGCCTTGCCCTGCCGGTCGAGGATTAGCAGGCAGGTGTAATTCGCCGCCAGCCGTCCAAAGACCTGTTGCACGCCGAAATGCACGATCTCTTCAAGGATATGGTCGGTCGTCACTAAATGGCGGAGCGCACGCCCTGCCTGAATCGTCATGAATTTGTGCGGAATGATGACGCCAAGCCGCCCGTCCGGTCGGACAAGAGACAAGGACCGCTCGATAAACAGCGCATACTTGTCGAAATTGTCCTGCCGCGCTGTCGTGTAGGGCGACGCGGCGTTCTGATAGAAAGCGGCTTCTTCCGGGGAATACGCCTGCATGTTCTGGATGCGGATATAGGGCGGGTTCCCCACAATCACGTCAAACCCGCCCCGCGCCGTTTCGGCGGGGAACTCGTCAGCCCACGAGAATGGGTTGACCTTCTCCAACAACTGGGCCGGCAGCGCACCTCGCGCGGCCGTCCATTCCGCTTGACTGACAAGGCTGTTGCCCGCCCGCAGCGTTTCGTCCAGCTCCGGAAGGGCCGGCGTGCCAGTGCGCCCAACGTAATCGCGGAGACCGGCCGCGCCTTCGTCCTCGATCAGCTTCAGGAGAAGGCTGAAGCGGGCCACCTCTACGGCATTGGCATCAATGTCCACGCCTCGGACATGGGCAAGCAGAATGCGGCGCTTTTCCTCGAAGGTGAGCCGCCACAGTCCTGTCCCGGCTTCGTAGATCGTCCGACCGGCATGCGCCGCGCGGTCGTTGGCCTGATACCAAGCCAGATAATGGTCGGTCAGGAACTCGAACACCGAGAGCAGGAAGATGCCGGAGCCGCAGCAAATGTCGGCAACCGTGAACACCGCCAGATCGGTCGGGGCCTTGCCGGCGAGGCGCGGACCCAGCGTGCGCTGAACGATGGCGTCAACAATGTAGCGGGGCGTCGGCACCACGCCGCCGCTTTCCCGGACTTCCGGCTTGCTGGAGATCTCGACCGCGCCGGCAGCGTCGATCGTGATGATCTCGCCCAGGAACTGCTCGTAAATTTCACCAAGCACTTCGGTTTCGACAACGGCGAAGGTGTATGGACTCTGCGGATAATATAGCTCGTTGATGATCCCACTCAGCACATCATCGCTGATGCGGACGCCCAGCCGGGCGTCGTCGAGAAGCCGGAACAGGCCGGAATCGTAGAAGGCATCCGCTCGCCGCAGCTCCGCCAGTAAAGCATTGAAACTGCCGTCGCCAGCAGCTAGGTCGCGCAGGGTTTCATAGCGTTCAATGTCGCGGTCTTCACAGATGCGCAGGAATACGATCCGCAAAAGAAAAAGCTGCACCGCATAGGTAAGCTCTTCCGGCGAGAGGCCGGGCGTGTTGTGGTGAATGTCCTGCGCCAGCCGCTCGCGCCACGAACGCACCTGGCGGAGGAAGAAATCGTCGAACTGTTCCGCCCCGTGGCGCGTCACATCGACGGAGAAACGCCTGTCGAAATCACCCGAATAGACCGCCGCGCGGGAGAGCAGCGGCCACAGCTCGTCAAAGCGAGCCTCGAACTCATCGTAGCGCACCAGCAGAATGCGCGCGACATTCGCTTCGTCGGTCAGGTCAGGCTTGGGCTTACAGTCATAGACCGCAATTTGATGGAAGTTGGTCAGCACCGCGATCGGCAGGCTGGCGGAATATCCGTAACGCCGCGTCTGAAACGCCGCGTCCCGGTTGCGGTCGATATGGACGCTCGGCTTTTTGGCTTCGACGAACAGTTTGCGTTGGCGGGCAAGGCGCAGCTCATAGTCCGGCTTCTTGGAGAGCCGCTCTTCGCCAACCTCAACCGTGGCCTCTTCAATGACTTCCCGCAGACCGAGAGGCTGGCCAGCCGCATTGTGCACGTCCCATCCGAACGCCGCTAGTAATGGCGTGATGAAGTCGGTGCGGGCCTGCGTCTCGTTATAGACGGCGCGCAGATAGTCTGCTTCGTTGCGCCTGAAGCTCTGAACCAGCTCGCCGACCCGAGCGCGCGCGGCTGCCTTCAGGTCTGGACTGGTCATATCGCCTGTTTCCGCGTACCGCGCCGACGCGAATTGCGACGGTCCCTCATCTGTGTCCAAACGCTTTTCAAAAGGTCGCAGTCTGCGGCGCTCAGGCCCATATGCTCGCGTAAGATAATTTTCGCGTTTTCCTCAAGCACCGCGTCCAAACGTCCGGCGCGGACAAGTTGATCGACGTCTTTAAGCGGCATGGCGCCGTTGAGCTTCGCCGGCATCAATAGCCGCTCGGCTTCGGTCGGTTCCAGCTCTAATACGCCGCCGCCATAGCTACGTCCCTCGATCTCGGCCGAAGCGGCTGTAAGCCATGTATAGGTATTGGCGATCACCCGCTCCGGCTTCGCACCATGGCTGCGCATCCGGTGGATTGTGTCGGTGGAGGTCGCCCCTGAAGCATTCAACACCATGCGCGGAAAGTCATAAATTTGCCGGAAGGCAAAGCCATCCGGCACCCAAACAGAAGGCACCAGATACCACGGTTTGCGGATCGAGCATTTGTATCCCTTGTGAAACTCCTTCCGTTCGCCATCCTCAATGTATTGCCGTAACTTCGAACTCAATTCGCTGGCCTGTGCCGCGCTGATATTGAGCAGATGCACGCGGTTTCCATCGGCGGCAAGGGATCTCCAATCGGCTTTGCCGAGCTGGCTTCCTTTGAGCTGTACGGAACGCGACACTAAAGGTGTCGTGTAGCCTTCAAGGCCGAAGTCTTTGATCTGATCAGTCGAAAGTACGAAAAACTCATTTTTACCGGTGACCACGCCCACGTCGATACTTGCGTGTGTGGACATGGGGGAGGTTATTTCCGCATCGCGTAGCTCACGCATGAAAGAAATCTGCCGGTTGTCTAGGAAGTATTTCAGCCATTTCTCGCTGTCATGGCGCATGATCTTTGGTTCGGCCCGATCGAGCAGCAGGGCGGGCCTGATGTCGGTGATGTCGGCCACCGTCTCCGCCGCCGTCAGCGCGACCCGGCAGGTGTTGTCTTCGGTTGCGTCGGCCAGTGCGCCATCAGCCAGCAGCAGCACAACCTCCTGTTCAGCGTTCTCAAAGAACAGCTCGTTGCAAGCTATAACGTCGATACGCTCGAAATGATCTGTCAGGTACGACCGGAGTTGAGCAGCATAGGTGACTTGTAGAAGTTCCGCCGGCAGGACGAGCGCCAAGCGGCCACCTGATTTCAGGCTGGCCGTCGCCGCAACGACGAACGGCACCCAGATGTTGGTCAGACGGTTCGGTTTTAGCCCTTGATCGCCCATGATCGCCATGGCGCGGGCGCGGTGCGGTTCGGGGAAAGACTGATAGCGAATAAAGGGAGGATTGCCCACGATCACGTCGAAAGCGGGTTGATCGGTTTCCTGCCACCAACCGAAGAAATCCGAGTTGCAAACGATTTTGTCCGCGGCTTTTCCGAGATCGGGGCGCAAGCGTTCCGTCGCCGCGCGCGCTTCTGCGGTGACGATCTCAACACCGGTGAGGTGATGTGGAATCTTCGCAGGTGTCACGCCCAACGACAAAAGTCTCTGGGCGGCTGCTTCCAAGAAAGCGCCGTCGCCACAGCTCGGCTCCAGTACGGTGTCATCGGCAGACTGAATCGCCCATTCACAAAGCCACGTTGCGACCTGTGCAGACGTGTAGTACCCACCTCGCAACTTGTCTTTGTCTAAGTCAGCAAAGCGACCGCGTGGTGACACTGTAGAGGCGGCAACCTTTGACTTAGGAGCGCGGGGTTTGGTGGTGCGAGCGGAAGTCATTCTTTCCCCATATGAAGCAGAGGCATGTCTTCCTTAAGGAGGCGGTCAACCGCTTCGCGGACGACCCATGCTACTGATACTCGATTCTTGCGGGCAATCTCGTTTAGCTCCCTATGCTGCTCCGCTGTCAGGCTGACTGACAGGCGATGGGCCGACTTGTCATCGTGGACATGTGGTGCGTTTTGCATAGCGGCTCTAAAGTGATTTGCCTTTGCACCACCTTGCACCACATCGGTGCAAGGCGCAATGCGGCCCTCGACTACCTCGACCGATGACGAACGATTTTCTGCCGAAGCAGATGTAGCCCGACGCATCGTCCCTGGATGTTTGTGAACACATACTCGGGCCACCTAATCTTATGCCAGACGCCGCCCTCCAGTCGTAAGGCCGCCGATCAGCCTTCCTCCGAAGAGGGGCTGTAGAGGGCTATAGCGTAGACATAGTTCTCATCATCGCCCGGCGTGGCGCGCCATTTTCAGAACAGAACCATGAACGCCGAACGCCGCCGTTTCCATGCTGGAAGCGGCGATCAGCGTTCGCAGCAGTTCCGACTTCGATCCCATGATGCGAAGCTCGCCGTCGGCGACCTCGGCGCGCAGAGGCACGTCTGCTGCCTCCGGCTGCATCCTCATGGGGCATTGAGGGAAAGAGGCGGGTTGGTTTCGGCCGGCACCCGATCTTCGTCCGGAATTCTGCCTGCGCATTGATGAAAGGACACAGGACCGCTCCGGCCCGGCGAACCTCGTCAGGCAGGCTGTCGTCGATTTTTACGATTCCCATGGGCGACCGCCAAAGCAGGTGAGCAGATCAGGCAGCCAAGAGGAACCTGCGAGAGGATCGCGTCCGAACGTGAATGAAACCGCTTGCCGCGCTGAAAGATCATGCCTCGTCAATGAAATACAGCGGCATGTTCGTGCAGATTCCAGGTCAGCTTTCCAGCGCCTCTTCGGCCCGGTCGGCCAGTGCCTCGGCGCGGGCGGCGATCTCGGCCATGGCCTCGGCGATGCCCGAGGGTATCACCGGCACCTCGATGCGCGGCGGGTTGGCCTTGAGCCGGGCAAGCTCGCGTTCGGCGGCGGCGGCGCGGTCCTCGGTCGTGGCCATGCGGTCGGCCAGCATCAGCCCGGCCAGCAGCAGCAGCCGCGGCTCGGGCATCCGCCCCGCCTGGTCCAGAATGGCCTGCGCCTCGGTGTCCAGCATGGCAGCGGCGCGGCGCAACAGCCGTTCCTCGCCCTCCTGGCAGGCCAGTTCATATGCCTTGTGGCCGATGTTGAATTCGACGGTGGGCATCAGCGCGGTTCCTCGGCGAGGGTGTCGGAATCGGGGCGGGAAAGATCCTCGGGCAGCGGATCCTCGTCATGGGCGATGCCGGGGGGCAGGCGACTGTCGGGGGCGCTGTCCTCGGGCAGAACGTCCCCGGCCCCGAGGGGCAGCGCAGCGGCCTGTGCAGGGCGAGGCCCCGGGGGCGAGGCAGGCGGCACCCCCAGCATCCGGTCCAGCGCATCCAGGATTTCGCCCATATGCGCGATCTCGGCGGCGCGGGCGGCGCGCAGAGCGGCAAGCTCGGCCTCAAGCGCGGCAAGAATGGCGGCGCCGCCCTCGCGCGCCCAGTCCGCGGGCGCACCGCCCGCAAGCTCGGACAACTGACGGTTGGCGCGGGCCAGCGCGTCGTTGGCGGCGGCGAGTTGCGCGGCGCGCGCACCGGTTTCGGCCAGCCGCTCATGCGCCCGGCCCAGCTGCTGCTGCATCGCCTCGACCGTGACCGCCTGCCGGTCGTGCAGCGCCGCGATCTCGGCCGAGACATCGGCTGCATCGGGGCCGGCCGGCGCGGACGGGGCCGGGCGGGCCGCGGCCAGTTCGGCCATGCGGCGCGCGGCACGCTCGACGGCGTGGTCCATGCGGTCCAGAGCGGCGATCAGGCGCCGCTCGGCGGCGGAAAGGTCTTTCATCACGAAACGATCCCCCTGCGTCCGCCCGTTCATCGCAAACGCGGCGCCCCGATACAAGCGTCCGCCGAATCGTGCGGCAAGGGGCCGCCCTGCCACGCGGGCCTGTCGCATGGGCCTGTCGCACTGGCCTGTCGCATAGGCGGACGACCGCCGCAGCCACTCTGCCCCGCGATCCCGACCCCGCTTGTCGGGGCGCCGGGTGCTACCTATAACGCGGCCCATGTGTCCAGCGGCCGGAATATTCCGAATTAGCCGCCCGGTGGCGTGACGCTGCGCCACCGGGTTCCTTGCGGCTGCCCGGCGCCCTGCCCGGC
>JAZIHR010000004.1:0-45921 GCA_036678445.1 Alphaproteobacteria bacterium | reverse complement strand
AAGCTCGGCGGCCCCGGCGGGTGGTCTTGGCGGGCTGGGTGGGCCGCCGAGCTTTGGCACTCCGGCCGAACCGGCTACCACCGCCGACTGAACCGGCAACTGAACCCCAAAGAAAGGGCGCCCCTGTGGCGCCCTTTCTGCTGGTTCCCCGCAAACGGATGCGACGCCCGGAATGCGCGCCCGCGGGTGGCGGCCCGGACCTATGGTCCCCTGAAAATACAGGAGGGATCATGCCGGAAACCATATCTCGACGCCCGATGAACCTGCGGGAATGGGCCATGCTGCTGGCGCTGGCGGCCGTGTGGGGCGGCTCGTTCTTTTTCAACGGCATCGCGGTGCAGGAACTGCCGGTGTTCACCGTGGTCGGGTTCCGCGTGACGCTGGCCGCGCTGATCCTGCTGGCGATCCTGCGGCTGCGGGGCGAGCGGATGCCGCGCGGCCGGCAGGTCTGGGCGGCGTTCCTTGGCATGGGGCTGTTGAACAACGCGATTCCGTTCTCGATGATCGTGTGGGGGCAGCAGCATATCGCCTCGGGGGTGGCGTCGATCCTGAATGCCTCGACGCCGCTGTTCACCGTCATCTTCGCGCATGTCCTGACCCGGGACGAACGCATGACCACCGGCAGGCTTGCCGGGGTGGCGATCGGCTTTGCCGGGGTGGCGGTGATGATCGGGCCGGCGGCGCTGCGCGATCTGGGGGTGCAGGTCGCGGCGCAGCTTGCCTGTCTGGCCGGAGCGGTGTCCTACGCATTCGCGGGGATTTACGGGCGCAGGTTCCGGGCCATGGGGATCAGCCCGATCAGCACGGCGACCGGGCAGGTCATGGCTTCGGGCATGATCCTGCTGCCGCTGGTGCTGCTGGTGGACCGCCCCTGGACGCTGGCCGCCCCCGGACCGGCGGCCATCCTTGCACTGATCGGAGTGGCCGCGATTTCGACCGCGCTGGCCTATGTGCTGTATTTCCGCATCCTCGCCACGGCGGGGGCAACCAACCTGCTGCTGGTGACGTTCCTGATCCCGGTCAGCGCGATCCTGCTGGGCACGCTGTTTCTGGATGAGACCCTGCTGCCGCGCCATCTGGCCGGCATGGCGCTGATCGGCGCGGGGCTGGTGACGCTGGACGGGAGGCTGTGGGCGCGGGCGATGCCCCGGCCGCGCGAGGGCTGACGCTGCATGAAAAACCGCCGCCCCGATGTGTGGGGCGGCGGTCCTGAACGGTGGTCCTTACAGCTTGCCGTTGCGCTGCTGGATCATCATCATCGTGTCAAAGGTGTATTCGCTGGTCTGGCTGTAAAGATACCAGTCGGACAGGAAGGGCTTCTGCGCCTCCCACATGCGCTTGAACTCGGGGTTTTCGGCCGAAAGCTCGTCATAGACCTGGCGCGAGGCCTCGAAGCTGGCGACCATCACGTCCTCGGGGAAGGGCAGGGGCTGGGCGCCGCCCTGCGCCAGCCGCTTGAGCGCCGTGGGGTTCTTGAAGTCGTATTCGGCCAGCGTGTTCAGGTCGGCCGCCATGCAGGCGCTGCGCAGGATCGACTTGTAGGCTTCGGGCAGCCCGTTCCACTTGTCCATGTTGAAGAACATGCCGACCGTCGGCGCGCCTTCCCAGAAGCCGGGGTAGTAGTAGTAGGGCGCGACCTTCTGGAAGCCCAGCTTTTCGTCGTCATAGGGGCCGACCCATTCGGCGGCGTCGATGGTGCCCTTTTCCAGCGCCGGGTAGATGTCACCCCCGGCAAGCTGCTGCGGCACCACGCCCAGCTTTTCCACGATGCGGCCGGCCAGCCCGGCGATGCGCATCTTGAGCCCCTGCATGTCGGCAAGCCCGTTGATCTGCTTGCGATACCAGCCGCCCATCTGCACGCCGGTGTTGCCGCAGGGATAGCAGATCAGATTGTGCTTCTGAAGGAACTCGTTATAGGCGTCGATCCCGCCGCCGTGGTAGTTGTAGGCCGCCTTGCCGCGGGCGTTGAAGGTCCAGGGCAGGTCGGCGCCGCAGGCAAAGGCCGGATCCTTGCCCCAGCTGTAATAACCGACCGAGTTCGCCATCTCGACCGTGCCGTCGGTGGCCGCGTCGATGGACTGGAGGCCGGGGACAAGCTCGCCGGCGGCAAAGACCTGGATGTTGAACTTGCCGTCGGTCGCCTCGCGCACCCGGTCGGCGACGTCGATGCCGCTGCCGAAGATGGTTTCCAGCGACTTGGGAAAGGACGAGGCGCAGCGCCAGTTGATCGTGGGGTGCTCTTGCGCGATGGCGGGGGCGGCAAGGCCTGCGCCGGCGGCAGCGGCCGCGCCGCCGACCGAGGCGGTGGTCAGGAACCGGCGGCGGTCCAGTCGGGTCGTGTCGGTCAAGTCATGTCCTCCTGTCAAAGGGATGGGGGGCGGCCCGGACCGGACCGCCGCCCGTTTGGTCGGTAGATTGCATTCTTGCCGGGCAGCTGTCCACAAGCGGTTGCAAGGGCTTGGCCGGTCCGGGCGGCCACGCGGGGCGATATGTGGTATCCGCCGTGTTTTGCGTCTTTCCCTTCCGGTCGGGCTGTGGAATCCATGCTGAAGATGGGGGGATGGGGACGGCATGGCGGCAAGCGGCACAGAAACAAGGCAGGGTCTGCGCATGATCGCGCCGCCGCTGCTTTATGCGGTGCTGATGCTGGCGATTCCGCTGCTGACCATCCTGACGTTTTCCTTCATCCGCGATGGCTATCAGACCGTCATCTGGGAATTCACCCTGGAAAACTATCGCGAGGCCTGGGCCGACCCGATCTTTCGCGCGCTGATGCTGCGCTCGCTGGGGGTGGCGACGCTGGTCACGCTGGCAACGGTGGTGCTGGCGTTTCCGGTGGCGTATTTCCTGTCCTTTGTGGTGCCGCCACGGCGCAAGGCGATGTGGATATTCCTGATCACCATTCCGTTCTGGACCAGCTACCTGATCCGCGTGTTCCTGTGGAAAGTGATCCTGGGCTATAACGGGGTCATCAACTCGGGGCTCAAGTCGCTGGGGCTGATCGAGCAACCGCTGTCCTTTCTGCTGTATAACACCGGCTCGATCGTGGTGACGCTGGCCCACGCCTATGCGCCCTTTGCGATCCTGCCGATCTATGTGGCGCTGGAACGCATCGACCGCTCGCTGCTGGAGGCCGGGCGCGACCTGGGCGAAAGCCGGGCGATGACCTTCTGGCGGGTGACGCTGCCGCTGGCGATGCCGGGGGTGCTGGCGGCGGTGCTGATCGTGTTCATCCCCACCATGGGCGACTATGTGACCCCCACCCTGATCGGAGGCGGCAAGATCCCGATGGTGGCCAACCTGATCCAGAAACAGATGCTTGCCGTGGACAACCGGCCGCTGGGCTCGGCCATCGCGGTCACGGCAATGGTGATCGTCACCCTGCTGGCGGCGCTGTTCCTGCTGCTCAACCGTCGTTTCCTGCGGGTGCGGACATGATGAAGGGGGGCGGGCTGCGGGCCTATGCGCTGCTGTATCTGCTGTTCCTTTATGCGCCGATCCTGCTGCTGCCGGTCTTTGCCTTCAATTCCGGCACCATCGTCGCCTTTCCGCTGAACGAGTTCACCACCCGGTGGTTTGCGCAGCTGTGGGACAACACCACGCTGCGGCGGGCGCTGTTCAATTCGCTGACCATCGCGGTCAGCGCCGCGGTGCTGGCCACGGTGCTGGGGATGTTCGCTGCCCGCGCCTCGACCCGCTATCGCTTTCCGGGGCAGGGCGCGGCGCTGGGGCTGATCATGCTGCCGCTGGTGCTGCCGGAAATCATCGTCGGGGTGTCGCTGCTGGTGGTGCTGCTGGCGGTGGGGGTCGAGCTGTCGGTGCTGACGGTGATCGTCGGCCACACGCTGATCTGCACCCCCTATGCGGTGGCGATCCTGACCACGGCGTTTTCCTCGCTGGACCAGTCGCTTGAGGAAGCCGCGCAGGACCTGGGCGAATCGCCGTGGAACGCGTTCCGGCTGGTGATCCTGCCGCTGGTGATGCCGGGGATCATGTCGTCGCTGCTGATGAGCTTTACCATCAGCCTGGACGAATTCATCATCGCCTTCTTCCTTGCGGGGAACGAGCCGACGCTGCCCACCTATATCTTCAGCCAGCTGCGCTTTCCCAAGTCGATTCCGATGATCATGGCGCTGGGGACGGTGCTGGTGGCGGCGTCAATCCTGCTGCTGGCGCTGGCCGAGTATTTCCGCCGCCGCGGCGCCGCCCGCACCGGCCAGACCAACAGCGGAGGGTTCCTGTGACCGCCCAGACTTCCGGCCCCGCCCAGAATCTCCGCCCGGAGCCCGAGACCGGCGGCCCGGCCCGCGACGAACAGGGCCGCCCCACGCCCATCGCCTCGCGCCGGGCGATGATCGAATGCCGGGACGTGCATAAATACTACGGCGACTACCACGCGCTGCGCGGCATCGACCTGACCATCCGCGAGGCCGAGTTCTTTTCCCTGCTCGGTCCCTCGGGCTGCGGCAAGACCACGCTGCTGCGCACCATCGCCGGGTTCGAGGATATTTCCTCGGGGGTGGTGCTGATCGACGGGCGCGACATGGCCAGGGTGCCGGCGAACGCGCGCCCGACCAACATGGTGTTCCAGTCCTACGCCATCTTTCCGCATCTGACCGTGGCGCAGAACGTGGCCTTCGGGCTGCGCCGCGACCCCCGCTCGCGCGCTGAAAAGGCCGCGGCGGTGGACGAGGCGCTGGCGATGGTCGGGCTCAGGGGGTTCGGCGCCCGCGCCGCCCACGCGCTTTCGGGCGGGCAGCGGCAGCGGGTGGCGCTGGCCCGGGCGCTGATCCTGAAACCCAAGGTGCTGCTGCTGGACGAGCCGCTGTCGGCGCTCGACCGCAAGATGCGCGAGCAGATGCAGGTCGAGCTGATCAAGCTGCAGCGCCAGGTCGGCATCACCTTCGTGCTGGTCACCCATGACCAGGAAGAAGCCCTGGTCATGTCCGACCGCATCGCCGTGATGTTCGAGGGCGAGATCGCGCAGCTTTCCTACCCCGAGGAACTTTATTCCCGCCCGGTCAGTCGCCGCGTCGCCGATTTCATCGGGATGATGAACTTCCTGCCGGTGCGTATCCTGGGGGAAAGCGATGCCGGCGTGCGCGTCGATGTCCCCGGTTTCGGCGAATTCGACATTCCCGCCGCCAATGTCAGCCGTGCCGATCCGGGCGACCCCGGCCCCTCGGTCGGCTTCCGCCCCGAAGCGGTGACGCTGCTGCCCCGCGACGCCCCCGCGCCGCATCGCGAGACCACCGGCGTGATCGAAGAGGTCGTCTATTACGGCGACATGACCTATTACGATGTGCGGCTGGATGGTGCCGATCGCTTCGCCGATCTGCCCGAGCCGCAAAAGCCGCGCCCGGTCCGCATCTCGATGCGCAACGTCTTTGGCCGTGACATCCAGGATCTTGGCACCCGCACCCGCGTCAGCTGGTCCCCCGGTTCGCTGATCCTGTTCCGCTGACGCCGGGCGCAGCCGCGCGGCGCTTCTTCATCACTCAAATATCCCGGGGTGAGCGCCGCAGGCGCGAGGGGCAGCGCCCCTCTGCCCGCGGCCCCGTCCGCCGCCCCTCAGGCCGCGTCCAGCGCCGCGATGATGGCGCCGAAATCGCTGGCCTTGAGGCTGGCGCCCCCGACCAGCGCCCCGTCCACATCGGCGATGGCAAAGATCTCGGCCGCGTTCGAGGGTTTGACGCTGCCGCCGTAAAGCAGCCGGAACCCGGCGCCGTCGCCGAAACGGGCGACCAGCGCCGCGCGCATGGCGGCGTGGACCTCGGCGATCTGCTCGTTCGTGGGGGTGCGGCCGGTGCCGATGGCCCAGACGGGCTCATAGGCGATCACCGTGTTGGCCGCGGTGGCGCAATCGGGGATGGAACCGGCCAGTTGCCGGGCGATCACGTCCAGCGTTTCGCCGGCGTCGCGCTGCGCCTCGGTCTCGCCCACGCAGATCACGCTGGCGATGCCGGCGCGATGGGCGGCGACGGCCTTGGCGGCGACCGCTGCGTCGCTTTCACCATGATCGGCGCGGCGCTCGGAATGGCCGACGATGACGTAGACCGCGCCTGCGTCGCGCAGCTGTTCGGCCGAGATGTCGCCGGTATGCGCGCCCGATTCCTTCGCATGGCAATCCTGCCCGCCGACTGCGACCACGCCTTGCCCGGTGCGTTCCACCATCGGGTGGATCAGTGTCGCGGGCGGGCAGATCAGGATCTCGCAGCGCGCGGTCGCATGGTCGCGCATCAGGGTTTCCACCTCGGCCAGCGAGGCGATCGTTCCGTTCATCTTCCAGTTGCCGGCGGCAAGCTTGCGGGGCGCCATGTGATCCTCCGTATACGGTCCGCCTTCGCCTAGCCCGGCAGGGCGGCGAGGATCAAGGGCCGCAGCGCCGCAGGAGGGTCACAGGAACATGAGCCGCGTTCATGTAAAGCCTGCATGACATGAATTTCACATCGGTCCGCGCTTGCCCTATACAGGGCCGATCCCAGCCGAACCCCAAAGGTCGCCATGCCCACGCTGTCTCCTGTTTTCGAAGCCATCCGCGCCGCCGCTGCCCAGCGTATCCTGATCCTCGACGGGGCGATGGGGACGCAGATCCAGCAGCTTGGCCTGTCCGAGGACGATTTCACCGGCCATGGCGCCGGCTGTGGCTGCCACATCCATTCGAACCACCCGCAAAAGGGCAACAACGACCTGCTGAACCTGACCCAGCCCGCGGCGGTCGAGGATATCCATTACCGCTATGCTCTGGCCGGCGCGGATATCGTGGAAACCAACACGTTTTCCTCGACCACCATCGCGCAGGCCGACTACGGAATGGAAGCGCAGGTGTTCGAGCTGAACCGGCAGGGCGCGATCCTGGCCCGCCGGGCGCTGGACCGGGCCACCGCGCAGGACGGGCGGCCGCGCTGGGTGGCGGGGGCGCTGGGGCCGACGAACCGCACCGCCTCGCTCAGCCCCGACGTGAACAACCCCGGGTTCCGCGCGATCAGCTTTGACCAGCTGCGGGTGGCCTATGCCGAACAGATCCGCGGGCTGATCGCCGGCGGCGCCGACCTGATCCTGATCGAGACGATTTTTGATACGCTGAACGCCAAGGCCGCGATCTTTGCCGCCGACGAGGTGTTCCAGGACACCGGCCTGATCCTGCCGCTGATGATTTCGGGCACCATCACCGACCTGTCGGGGCGCACGCTGTCGGGGCAGACGCCGACGGCGTTCTGGCATTCCATCCGTCACGCGCGGCCGTTGACCGTGGGGCTGAACTGCGCGCTGGGGGCGGATGCGATGCGCCCGCATCTGGTCGAGCTGTCGGACATCGCCGACACGCTGACCTGCGCCTACCCCAACGCCGGCTTGCCGAACGAGATGGGCGCCTATGACGAAACCCCGGCGCTGATGGCCGCGCAGATCGGCGGTTTCGCGGCCGAGGGGCTGGTCAACATCGTCGGCGGCTGCTGCGGCTCTACCCCCGAACATATCGCCGCCATTGCCGCGGCGGTGGCCCCGCATCCCCCGCGCCGCATCCCCGAAATCGCGCCGCGGCTGCGGCTATCGGGGCTTGAGCCGTTCGTCAAGACCGACGCGATCCCGTTCGTCAACGTGGGTGAGCGCACGAACGTCACCGGCAGCGCCCGGTTCCGCAAGCTGATCACCGCCGGCGATTTCCCCGCGGCGTTGGAGGTCGCGCGCGATCAGGTGGAAAACGGCGCCCAGATCCTTGACGTGAACATGGACGAGGGGCTGATCGATTCGGTCGCCGCCATGACCACCTTCCTGAACCTGATCGCGGCTGAACCCGACATCGCCCGTGTGCCGCTGATGATCGACAGCTCGAAATGGGAGGTGATCGAGGCCGGGCTGAAATGCACCCAGGGCAAGGCGGTGGTGAACTCGATCAGCCTGAAAGAGGGCGAGGAACAGTTCCTGCACCACGCCCGCCTGTGCCGCCGCTATGGCGCTGCGGTGGTGGTGATGGCCTTTGACGAAACCGGGCAGGCCGATACCGAGAATCGCAAGGTCGAAATCTGTTCGCGCGCCTATGAGCTGCTGGTCAACACGGTGGGTTTCCCGCCCGAGGACATCATCTTCGACCCCAATGTCTTTGCCGTGGCGACGGGGATCGAGGAACACGACAACTACGGCGTCGATTTCATCCGCGCCACCGCCCGCATCCGGCAGGGGCTGCCGCATGCCCATGTCTCGGGCGGGGTGTCGAACCTGTCCTTCAGCTTCCGCGGCAACGAACCCGTGCGCGAGGCGATGCACGCGGTGTTCCTGTATCACGCGATTCAGGCCGGCATGGACATGGGCATCGTGAACGCGGGCCAGCTGGCGGTCTATGACCAGATCGACCCGGCGCTGCGCGAGGCGTGCGAGGATGTGGTGCTGAACCGCCACCCCGCGGGCGAGGGCACGGCGACCGAGCGGCTGCTGGATCTTGCCCAGCGGTTCAAGGGCGAGGGCGGCGCCAAGGCCCGTGAAAAGGACCTGTCCTGGCGGGAATACCCGGTGGACAAGCGGCTGGAACACGCGCTGGTCAACGGAATCACCGAATACATCACCGAGGACACCGAGGAAGCCCGGCTTGCCGCCGAGCGCCCGCTGCATGTCATCGAAGGTCCGCTGATGGCCGGGATGAACGTGGTCGGCGACCTGTTCGGTGCCGGCAAGATGTTCCTGCCGCAGGTGGTGAAATCGGCCCGGGTGATGAAACAGGCCGTGGCCCATCTGCTGCCGTTCATGGAGGAAGAGAAGTCCGAAGGAGGATCAAGTTCCGCCGGCAAGATCCTGATGGCAACGGTAAAAGGCGACGTGCACGATATCGGCAAGAACATCGTCGGCGTGGTTCTGGCCTGCAACAACTATGAAATCATCGACCTGGGCGTGATGGTCCCGGCGCAGAAGATCCTGGAAACCGCAAAGGCGGAAAACGTCGATATCATCGGGCTTTCCGGACTGATCACGCCCTCGCTTGACGAGATGGTCCACGTCGCCTCGGAAATGGAGCGTGAAGGCTTCGACATCCCGCTGCTGATCGGCGGCGCCACTACCTCGCGCGTGCATACGGCGGTCAAGATCAACCCGCGCTATCACAAGGGCCAGACCGTTTATGTGACGGATGCCAGCCGCGCGGTGGGGGTGGTCTCGAACCTGCTGTCCGGCGAAAAATCCAGCTATGTCAGCGGTGTGCGCAAGGAATATGAGGACGTTGCGAACCGCTATAACCGCGGCGACGCCGACCGGCCGCGGCTGTCGATCGAGGATGCGCGCGCCAATGCGGTCAAGCCGGACTGGTCCACCTATCAGGCGACGCCGCCGCAGTTCACCGGCACGCTGGCGCTGCCCGACTGGGACCTGGCCGAGATCGCGCGCTATATCGACTGGACCCCGTTCTTCCAGACCTGGGAGATGAAGGGAGTCTATCCCCGCATCCTCGACGACCCGAAGCAGGGCGAGGCCGCGCGGACGCTGTTCGCCGACGCGCAGGCGATGCTGGCGCAGATCATCGAGGGGCGCTGGCTGAACCCGCGCGCGGTCATCGGCTTCTGGCCGGCGAACCGGGTGGGCGACGACATCCGCCTGTGGACCGGCGAGGACCGCGCGACGCCCTTGGCCACGCTGCACACGCTGCGCCAGCAGGTGATCAAGCGCGATGGCCGCCCGAACGTGGCGCTGGCCGATTTCATGGCGCCCGAGGGCCAGCAGGACTGGATCGGCGGCTTCGTCGTGACGGCGGGGGACGAGATGGCGCGGGTGCAGGGCTTCAAGGACGCGCATGACGATTTTTCCGCGATCCTGTTGCAGGCGCTGGCCGACCGCTTTGCCGAGGCACTGGCCGAGCTGGTGCACGAGCGGGTGCGCCGCGACTACTGGGGCTATGCGCCGGACGAAACCTTCACCCCGCAGGAACTGATCGCGGAACCCTATCGCGGCATCCGCCCGGCGCCCGGCTATCCGGCCCAGCCCGACCACACCGAAAAGCGCACGTTGTTTGCGCTGCTGGACGCCACCGCGGCGACGGGGGTCGAACTGACCGACGGCATGGCGATGTGGCCGGGGTCCTCGGTCTCGGGGCTGTATCTGGCGCATCCCGACAGCTATTATTTCGGCGTCGCCAAGGTCGAGGCCGACCAGGTTGCCGATTATGCCGTGCGCAAGGGGATGACGCTGCCCGAGGCCGAGCGCTGGCTGGCGCCGCTGCTGAACTATACCCCCGGCGCGGTGATCGCCGCCGAGTGACGAAAACCGGCCCCGAAATCGCCGCGCCCCCTTTTCAAACGCCGCGGGCGCGGCTATGTCAGCGCTCACCACGGAATGCGGTCGTGGCGGAATTGGTAGACGCGCAGCGTTGAGGTCGCTGTTCCTTAACCGGAGTGAAAGTTCGAGTCTTTTCGACCGCACCATGACAAAGGCGCCCCCTCGCGGGCGCCTTTTTCGTTGCGCTGGCGGCCCTTGGCAGGGGGCCGGCCGGTGCAATCGTCGGCGATATCGGCCAGTTTCACCGAAATACGGCATTGCGGGACGATTGAGGCGCTGTTTAGAGTATCCATGCGCAGTACAAGAACGACGGGGAGCGAGCGCCTTGACCACTGCCTTTGGCAACGACGGTTTCGTCGTCTTCGATCATGTCCAGAAAAGCTACGATGGGCAGACCCTTGTCGTGAAGGATCTCAACCTCTCGATCGGCAAGGGCGAATTCCTGACCATGCTGGGCCCCTCGGGGTCGGGCAAGACCACCTGCCTGATGATGCTGGCGGGGTTCGAGACCGCGACCCACGGCGAGATCCGGCTGGATGGGCGCAACATCAACGACGTGCCGCCCCACAAGCGCGGCATCGGCATGGTGTTCCAGAACTACGCGCTGTTTCCGCATATGTCGGTGGGCGAAAACCTGGCCTTCCCGCTGGAGGTCCGCGGCATGGGCAAGGCCGAACGCGAAGGCCGTGTCACCCGCGCGCTGGACATGGTGCAGATGGGCAAGTTCCGCAACCGCCGCCCGGCGCAGCTTTCGGGCGGCCAGCAACAGCGGATCGCGCTGGCCCGGGCGCTGGTGTTCGACCCGCAGCTGGTGTTGATGGACGAACCGCTGGGCGCGCTGGACAAGCAGCTGCGCGAGCATATGCAGTATGAAATCAAGTCTCTGCACGACAGTCTTGGAATTACCGTGGTCTATGTGACCCACGATCAGGGCGAGGCGCTGACCATGTCGGACCGCATCGCCGTGTTCAACGACGGGCGCATCCAGCAACTGGCCGCGCCCTCGGTCCTGTATGAACAGCCGGAAAACAGCTTTGTCGCCGGTTTCATCGGCGAAAACAACAAGCTGCCCGGCACGATCGAGAAACTGGACGGCACCCGCGCGCTGGTGCGGCTGACCACGGGCGAGCTGATCGACGCCACCGCCGTCAATGTCAGCGGCATCGGGCAGAAGACGCTGGTCTCGATCCGCCCGGAGCGGGTCGAGTTCAAGCCCGATCTGATGCCCTCGGATGCCCATACCATCGACGCGCAGGTGCGCGACGTGATCTACATGGGCGACATCCTGCGTGCCCGGATGACCGTCGCGGGCAGCGAGGATTTCGTGATGAAGTTCCGCAACACCCTGGGGCAGACCCGGCTTGAACCGGGGCAGCGCATCCGGATCGGCTGGCACCCGCAGGACGCGCGGGCACTTGATCCGGTCTGACAAGAATAGCAACCAACGGGAGGAAAACATGAAAAAAATGCTGATCGCCACGACGGCACTGGTCGGGATGGCCACCATGGCCTCGGCCCAAGGCAGCGGCGTGCTGAACATCCTCGACTGGGGCGGCTCTTACGGGGCCTCGCACGCGGTGGCCTACAACGCCCCCTTCGAGGCCGAGACCGGCATCCGCATCACCGTCGCCGATGCCGACAACCCGGCGACGCCGATCAAGGCGATGGTCGAGGCCGGCAACGTCACCGCCGACGTGGCTTCGGTCGAATATGCCGACGCGCTGCGGCTGTGCGACGAAGGCGCGCTGGAAACCATCGACCTGTCGGTGCTCAAGCCCGCCCCCGACGGCACCCCGGCCGAGGACGATTTCCTGCCCGGTGCGGTGACCGACTGCTTCGTCGCGACCGACGTGTGGTCGATGGTCATGGCCTATGACGACAGCAAGTTCCCCGATGCCAAGCCCTCGACCCCGGCGGATTTCTTCGACACCGCCGCATTCCCCGGCAAGCGCACCCTGCGCAAGGGCGCCAAGTTCAACCTGGAATTCGCGCTGATGGCGGACGGTGTCGCGCCCGCCGATGTCTATGACGTGCTGGCCACCCCCGAGGGCGTGGACCGTGCATTCGCCAAGCTGGATACCATCAAGGGCAACGTGGTCTGGTGGGAAGCCGGTGCGCAGCCGCCGCAGCTGCTGGCGGATGGCGAGGTGACGATGGCCTATGCCTTCAACGGCCGCATCTTCAACGCCGCCATCGGCGAGAACAAGCCGTTCAACATCGTCTGGACCGGGCAGGTCTACGAGATGGAAGGCTGGATCATCCCCAAGGGCGCCCCGAACAAGGACAACGCGCTGAAATACATCGCCTTCAGCACCGAAGCCGAGCGCCTGGCCAAGGCCGCCGAGCAGATCAGCTACGGCCCGCCGCGCAAATCCGCGTCGGCGCTGGTCGGCAATGTGGCGGGCAAGGACATCCCGATGTCTCCGCACCTGCCCACGACCCCGGGCAACATCGAGCAGGGCATCAATTCGAGCGCCGATTTCTGGGTCGACCATGACGGCGAGCTGAGCGAGCGTTTCAACGCCTGGCTGGCCGGCTGACGACCTGCGCGAACATGGGGGGCGCCGCCACCCGCGGCGCCTCCGACAACGGGCCGGCAAGGCCCATCGACGCCCATCAACGGGAGGGAACCATGACGAAACGACTGATCGCGGGCACTGCGCTGGCGCTGATGGCGGCCACGGCGGTTTCGGCCCAGGACGGAATAACCATCACCACCTATGGCGGCGCCTTTGGCGAAGCGCTGAACGAATCGCTGGCCAAGCCCTTTACCGCGGAAACCGGGATCCCGGCGCTGATGGTGGACAACTCGGACCCTCCGGCCAAGCTCAAGGCCGAGGTCGAGGCCGGCAACGTCACCGACAACGTGTTCGACGTGGAACAGTCCGACGTGATCCGGCTGTGCGACGAGGGGCTGATCGAGCCGATCGACCCGGCGATCCTGGCGCCGGGTGCCGACGGCTCGGCGCCCGAGGATGACTACCTGCCGCAGGCACTGCATGAATGTGCCACCGCGATCATGGTATGGGCCACGGTCATCGCCTATGACGTCGGCGCCTTCGAGACCGCGCCGACCAAGGCGATGGATTTCTTTGACCTGGAGAAGTTTCCCGGCAAGCGCGGCGTGATCAAGCGCCCGAAATACGCGCTGGAATTCGCGCTGCTGGGCGATGGCGTGCCCCCGGACGAGGTGTATGACGTGCTGTCCACCCCCGAGGGCGTGGACCGCGCCTTTGCCAAGCTGGACAGCATCAAGGGCGACGTGATCTGGTGGGAAGCCGGCGCGCAGGCGCCGCAGCTTCTGGCCGATGGCGAGGTCTCGATGACGCTGGCCTATAACGGCCGGATCTTTGACGCGATGGTCGGAGAGGGCAAGGACTTCGGCTTTGTCTGGGACGGCGCCAATCTGGACATGGACTATTGGGTGGTTCCCAAGGGCGCCCCCAACATGGAGGCAGCGATGAAGTTCATCGCCTTTGCCTCGGACCCGGTGCGGCAGGCGGATCTGTCGAAATACATCGCCTATGGTCCGCCGCGCAAATCGGCTGCTCCCAGCGTCGGCACCTACAAGGACGGCACCACCGCCATGGCGCCCTATCTGCCGACGACCCCGGAAAACGCCGAAAACGCGCTGGTCAACGACGCCGGTTTCTGGGCCGACCACGGCACTGAACTGACCGAGCGTTTCAACGCCTGGCTGGCCGGCTGACCTGACCCGGGGGCGCCTGCGCCGGTTCGTGCGGCGCCCCCTTGTTCCCCGAAAAGGCATGTTATGATGCTCAAGCCGCTGATCCTGACTGCTGCCTTCCTGCCGGCGCTGGCGCTGGCGGATGGCGCCCCCCTGACCGTGGTGTCATGGGGCGGCGATTTCGCGGCGATGCAGGATGCGGCGCTGGCGCAGCCCTTTACCGCGGAAACCGGCCGCAAGGTGCGGTTCGTGGACACCGACGACCCCGCCGGGCTGGTCAAGACGCAGGTCGAGGCCGGCAACGTCACCGCCGATGTCGCCAGCGTCGGGCAGGGTGCCGCGATGCGGCTGTGCGCCGAGGGCGATGTCGAGCCGATCGACCCGGCGCTGCTGGAACCCTCTGCCGGCGGCCTGGTGGCAAGCGGGGATTTCATGGCCGGCACGCTGGGCGAGTGTTTCGCGCCGACCGACATCTATTCCACCGTCATCGCCTATGACGCCCGCGCACTGGACCCGCCCCCCCGCACGGCGGCGGATTTCTTTGACCTTGAACGTTTCCCGGGACGGCGCGCACTGGGGCGCACCCCGCAGTTCACCCTGGAACTGGCGCTGATCGCCGACGGGGTGCCGGTGGACCGGGTCTACGAGGTGCTGGCCACCGACGAGGGCGTAGAGCGCGCGCTGGCCCGGCTGGACCGGATCCGCGACCAGATCATCTGGTGGGACGCCGGCGCGCAGCCGATCCAGTTGCTGGCCGATGGCGAGGTCGCCATGGCCCACGCCTATAACGGCCGTGTCTACAAGGCGGCCGAAATCGACGGGCTGCCGCTGGCGATCCTGTGGGATGCGCAGCTTTACGAGGTCGAGGGCTGGGTGATCCCCAAGGGCGCGCCGCAGTTGCAGGCCGCCCGGGATTTCGTGGCGTTCTCGACCTCGGCCGAGGCGCAGCTGCGCAGCGCCGCGATCCTGCCCTATGGGCCGCCGCGGCTGTCGGCGCAGGCGATGCTGGCGGATGCCGATACCGCGCTGGCCCCGCATCTGCCGACCGCCCCCGCAAACATGGCGAATGCGCTGTTCGTCGCCCCCGAGTTCTGGGCCGACCACGAAACCGAACTGCGCGAACGCTTTACCGCCTGGCTGGGACAGGATTGACTGGTTCCGCCCCCCTCCATCCGGGCAACAGATAGGACGAAGGACGCCATGCAGACTGCACTCGACCCCCACGCCGCAGTCGTCTCGGAAGCCTCGGGAGGGGCGGCGACGCTGCTGACCACCGCCGACGGGCAGCCGCTGGCGCGCGCACTGGCCCGCAGCTCGGCCCGGGCGCGGCGGCGGGCGTTCCTGCTGGTGGCGCCGCTGCTGGTCTTTGTGGTGATCACCTTCGTGATCCCGATCGGGCAGATGCTGCACCGGTCGATGTATAATGCGGGGTTTGCCGACAACATGCCGCAGGTCTCGGCGTGGTTTCACGAAAACCCGCCCGGCACCCCGATCGACGAATCCGCCTGGGGCGCGCTGGCCGCAGACCTGAAGGTCGCCGCGGAAAACCGCACCATCGGCATTGTCGGCACGCGGATCAACTATGACGTGCCGGGCACGCGGTCGCTGTTCACCTCGACCGGGCGCAAGGCTCGCGACGGGTTCGAGCCGCCCTATCGCGACGCGCTGCTGGCGGCTGATGCCAAATGGGACAATCCGACCCTGTGGCGGGCGATGCGCAGCGCCTCGTCGGCCTATACGGCGAACTTCTATCTGGCAGCGCTGGACCGCACCCGCGACGACGACGGCAAAATCACCACGGTGCCCGAGCGCCAGCAGGTCTATGTCATGCTGTTCAAGCGCACGCTGTGGCTGTCGCTGCTGATCACCGGGATGACCTTTCTGTTGGGCTTTCCGATCGCGCATCTGCTGGCGACGCTGCCGATGCGGAAATCCAACCTGCTGATGATCCTGGTGCTGCTGCCGTTCTGGACCTCGCTGCTGGTGCGGACCACGGCGTGGATGGTGCTGTTGCAGCAGCAGGGGGTGCTGAACGACATCTTCGTCTGGCTGGGGCTGATCGCGCCGGACGGGCGGTTGCAGATGATCTACAACCGCACCGGCACGATCATCGCGATGACCCATATCCTGCTGCCCTTCATGATCCTGCCGCTGTATTCGGTGATGCGCACCATCAACCCCAGCTATGTGCGCGCCGCGCGCTCGCTGGGCGCGACCAGCTGGACCGCGTTCCGCCGGGTCTATTTCCCGCAGACCCTGCCGGGGCTGGGGGCGGGGGCGCTGCTCGTGTTCATCCTGGCCGTCGGCTACTACATCACGCCGGCGCTGGTCGGTGGGTCCACCGGGCAGCTGATTTCCAACATGATCGCCATGCACATGACCGAGACGCTGAACTGGTCGATGGCGGCGGCGCTGGCGGCGCTGCTGCTGGCGGGTGTGCTGGCGCTTTACTGGGTCTACGACCGGCTGGTCGGGATCGACAATCTCAAGCTGGGGTAAAACCATGGCGCTGCCGACCTATGCCTCGCCGCTGGAACGTATCTGGCACTGGACCTATATCGCGCTTTGCGTGGCGATCTTTACCTTCCTGATCGCGCCGATCCTGGTGGTGATCCCGCTCAGCTTCAACGCCGAGCCCTATTTCACCTTTACCGCCAAGATGCGCAGCTTCGACCCCGAGGGGTATTCGCTGCGCTGGTACGACACGCTGCTGACATTCGGCATGGCCGCCCCCGACGCGCCGCGCGACGCGGCGTGGTGGGCGGATGTCTGGGCCAATGCGCGCTGGATCAACGCGGCCAAGAACTCGGTCATCATCGGGGTGTTTTCGACCATCCTGGCCACGGTGCTGGGGACGCTGGCGGCGCTGGGGCTGTCGCGCCCGGAGATGCCGTTCCGCCGGGTCATCATGGCGGTGCTGATCTCGCCCATGATCGTGCCGATCATCATCACCGCGACGGGGATGTTCTTTTTCTATTCCTCGGCCTGCGTGGACAGCACCACCACCCTGGGGCGGTGGCTGGCGCCGGTACTGTCGAACAACGGTTGCCTGGCGAACACCTATCTGGGGGTGATCCTGGCCCATGCCACGCTGGGAATTCCCTTTGTCATCATCACCGTGACCGCGACGCTGATCGGGTTCGACCAGTCGCTGAACCGGGCGGCGGCCTCGCTTGGCGCCAACCCGCGACGGGTGTTCTTCAAGGTGACGATGCCGCTGATCCTGCCCGGGGTGATCTCGGGGGCGCTGTTCGCCTTTGTCACCTCGTTCGACGAGGTGGTGGCGGTGCTGTTCATCGCCGGCCCCGACCAGCAGACCATCCCGCGGCAGATGTGGAACGGCATCCGCGAGCAGATTTCACCGGCGATCCTGGCGGTGGCAACGCTGCTGGTGGTGTTTTCCATCGCGCTGCTGACCACGGTCGAGCTGTTGCGCCGGCGCAGCGAAAGACTGCGCGGCCTGACGCCGGCATGACCCCCGACCAGATCGAGGACGATGCCGCCCGGCCGCGCGCCCCGGATTTCACCCTGACGCCGTTTCAGGAACTGAACGGCAAGGGGCTTGCGGCGATCCATCGCTGGTATCTGCGCGACCTGTCCGCCGTGGGCGCGCTGATGGGCGACATCCGCGCTGGGCTGGCGCAGCCGGGGGAACTGGCGCCGGCGGTCAGGGGAATGCCGATGGCGCGGAATCTGGCGCTGTTCGGCACCGCCTGCGGCCAGCAATGCCGGGCGATCACCACCCATCACCAGATCGAGGATTTCCATATCTACCCCGCGCTGGAACGCCAGGAAAATCAGGGGCTGAACGCGGTGCTTGCCCGGCTTCGCGCCGAACACCGCGGGCTGGAAACGCTGATCGAGACGCTGGCCGTCGCCGCCGATGCGCTGGCCGAGGATCCGGCGCCGGCCCGTTTCGACGCCTGCGCCGCGGGTTTCGCCGCGCTCGACCGCGCGGTGCGATCGCATTTCCGTTACGAAGAAGACCAGATCGGCCCGGCGCTGGGGTATTACGAGGTGCACGTCTGACGGTGCGGGTTCAGGGCAGCAGTTCCAGCCAGAACCACGCGGTCAGCAGGCTCAGCGTGGTGGCGACCAGCACGCTGGAGGCCGCGACCCGCTGCGCCCGTCCGTAAAGCGCCGCGAACAGATAGGCGTTGATCCCCGGCGGCATCGCCGCGGTCAGCACCGCCGAGCGGACCCCGGCGGGCGGGACGCCCAAGGCTCCGCTTAGCGCATAGGTCACCGCCGGGTGGATGACCAGCGAGGCCACGCAGCACAGCGCCACCAGCCGCAGCTCGCCCTCGGGGCGGTAGCGATACAGGATGCCGCCCAGCCCGAACAATGCCGCCGGCAGCGCCGCCCGCGCGATCATCCCGGCGGCGGCCCAAAGCCCCTCGGGCAGGACCAGCCCGGCGGTCTGCGCCAGGTTGACCGCAAGCCCGGCCAGGATCCCGATGACCAGCGGCGTGCGCAACACCCCGACAAGCGCCCGCAGCACCACCGTTGCCACCGACAGGTTCTGGCCGCGGGCGCGGGTGAATTCCATCATCGTGATGCCAAAGGTGTAAAGCAGCGGCGAATGGATCGAGATGATCGCGTAATTCCCCGTCAGCGCCTGCGCGCCATAGGCGCGTTCGGTGATCGGCACCCCCAGCAGCAACGAGTTGGAAAACAGGCAGACAAAGCCGATCGCCACGCAATCCTCGGGCGGGCGGCCCAGAAACCACGCCCCGGAATACCCCAGCGCGAACCCCAGGAAGGCGCCGGCATAGAACGCCCCCAGCATCCCGGCATCCAGATCAGCGCCAAGATCGATTCCGGCAATGGACTGGAACAGCAGCACCGGCAGGGCAAAGTTCTGCGCGAACCTCTGGATGCCGTCGATGGCGGAATCCGACAGCATCCCGCGCCAGGTCACCACATAGCCGTAACCGAGGATCAGAAAGACCGGCAGGACGACCGTGAACAGGATGCTCACAATTCGATCACCATGCCGTCGTGGGCGGGCACCACATTCGCAGGCGTTTCGGCCAGCAGCCGGTCGTGGTCAAGGTCGATATGCATGTTTGTCAGCACCCCGCGGCGCGCGCCGGACCGGTTGATCCAGTCCAGCGCCAGCGCCAGATGCGCGTGGCTGGGATGCGGCGTGCGGCGCAGCGCATCGCAGATGAACACCTCGGGGTGCATGATCGCGGGCCAGGCATCCTCGGGGATGTGGCGGACATCGGGCAGGTAGACCAGCGCCGGCCCGTCCCCGGTTTCCGAGATGCGGAACCCCAGCGAGGGGATGCCGCCATGTTCGACGGTAAAGGGGGTGAAGTGCAGCACGCCGCCGGCGCCCTCGATCACAAAGGGGCCGTCGATCAGGTTCAGTTGCAGGATCGGCGGATAGGTCGAGCCGGGCGGGGTCTCGAACGCATAGCCAAAGCGGTCCAGCAGCGCCTGCGTGGTGGGGCGGTCGGCCCAGCCCGGCAGCAGCGCGCGGCGGTTGTGGACGATCTGGCGCAGGTCGTCGAGCCCGTGGATATGGTCGGCATGCGGGTGGGTCCAGACCACCGCGTCCAGCAGCCCCACCCCCGCATCGGTCAGCTGCGCCACCATGTCGGGGCCGCTGTCGATCAGCACCTGCGTGGCGCCAAGGGGACCCGGACGCTCGACCAGCAGCGAACAGCGGCGGCGGCGATTCTTCGGGTTCGCGGGGTCGCATTCGCCCCAATGCCCGCCCAGCCTTGGCACTCCTCCGGACGAGCCGCAGCCAAGGATCGTGGCGCGGATCATGTCGCCGCCCCCGCGGCGGCCTTGGAAAACAGGCGGTCGAAATTGGCGCTGGTCGCGGCGGCGAACTCGGCCTCGGTCAGCCCGTAGATGGCAGCGCCGGCGCGGGCGGTATGAACGACATAGGCGGGTTCGTTGCGCTTGCCGCGATAGGGCGGCGGGGCCAGATAGGGCGCGTCGGTTTCGACCAGCACCCGGTCGAGCGGCGCTGCGGTAAAAATCTCGCGGATCTCGGTCGAGCGGGGGAAGGCCGCGATCCCCGACATCGACAGGTAGAACCCCAGGTCCAGCGCCACCTGCGCAAGCCTCGGCCCCGAGGTATAGCAGTGCATCACGCAGGAAAACGCCCCCGCCGCGTGTTCGCGCGCGAGGATCGCGGCCATGTCGTCGTCGGCGTCGCGGGAGTGGATGATCAGCGGCAGCCCGGTGCGGCGCGCAGCCTCGATATGCACCACCAGGCTTTCGGCCTGCACGCGGGCGCTGTCGGCGGTGTAGTGATAATCCAGCCCGGTTTCGCCGATGCCGACGAATTTCGGATGCGCGGCCAGCGCGGTCAGCGCCTCGACCGTGACCAGCGGTTCCTCGGCCGCATACATCGGATGGGTGCCGGCGGCGTAGAACACGCCCTCATGCGCCTCGGCGATGGCGCGGACCCGGGGTTCCAGCCGCAGCCGGGTGCAGATGGTGACCATGCGGGTGACCCCGGCGGCGCGGGCGCGGGTGACAAGGTCGGCGTGCTGGCCGTCAAAGTCGGGAAAATCGAGGTGGCAGTGGCTGTCCACAAGCTGCGGCAAGGCGGAATCGGGGGGGCGGCTCATCGGATCATCCTCGGCCGGGGGGCCCGGTTCGGGCTTGTGCAAGGGTCAGAAGCATATCCATCACCAGCGCCGCAGGGTCAAGATTGACCGCTCGCCCGGCGCGGGCGCGGGCGGACAGTTCGGCCAGTGCGGCGGCCCAGTGCCGGGCGGCGCGGTCGTCGGGGGCAAGCCGCGCCAGCACGGCGGCTTCGTCCGGGGCGGCCTCGGGCGAGGGCGGGCCCAGCAGGCCGCTGCGGGCGGCGCGCGCCAGGAACAGTTCCAGCAGGGTCATGGTCAGGTCGAACGGGTCGCCCTCGGCGCCGGGGCGGCCCGCGGCGGCTTGGGCAAAACCTGCCGCGGCGTGGCGGTCCATGTCGGGATGGCGGGCGAACAGTGCGACCAGCTGCGCATAACGGTCCAGCCCGCCCTGTCCGGCCAGGCGCAGCGCCTCGCCGACCGAGCCGCCGGACAGCGCCGCCAAGCGGCCCGCATCGCCCGGGATATCGAACGGGGCCAGCGCCCGCGCCATGTCGGCAGGCGACAGCGGCGCCAGCCGCAGCTCGCGGCAGCGCGAGCGGATGGTGGGCAGCAGCCGCGCTGGCCGGTGCGCGACCAGCAGCAGCAGTGCGTCGCGCGGCGGCTCTTCGAGCAGCTTGAGCAACGCGTTGGCGGCGTTGGGGTTCATGTCGTCGGCGGCGTCGATGATGGCGATGCGGCGCCCGCCCTCGACCGCGGAAAGCTGGAAGAACGACAGCAGCCGGCGCATGTCGTCCACGACGATCTCGCCTCGCAGCCGACCCTTGTCGTCAAGGCTGCGGCGGACGAGATGCAGCCGCGGCTCGGACAGCGCCAGCAGCCGGCGCGCGACCGGGTGGTCGGGTGGCACCGACAGGTCGGGGCTGTCGGCGCCCGCCAGCAGCCAGCGGGCGATGCGCCAGGCCAGCGTCGCCTTGCCGGTGCCGCGCGGGCCGGTGATCAGCCAGCCATGATGCAGCCGCCCCGACACCGCCGCCGCGTGGAACTGGGCGACCGCGGCGTCATGGCCGACCAGCACAGCGGTTTCGCGCGGGTGAGGGGCGCCGGGAACGCGGTCGGATTCGATGGGCTCGGCGTTGTCGGTCATGGCGCGGCCAGGGCGCCGCGGACGCGGGCGGCAACGGTTTCCGCATCGCCAGAGCCGTCGATCAGCCGCACCCGCCCGGGGTAAAGGCGGGCAAGCCCGCGAAACCCCTCGCGCAGCCGTTGCTGGAACCCAAGCCCCATGGTTTCGTAACGGTCTTCTGCGGCGGCAGAGGGGGGCGCGTTCTCGTCTGTGCTGCGTCCTGTCGCCCGCGCCAGCGCCGTGCCGGGATCAATGTCGATGACCAGCGTCAGGTCCGGTTCGGTCCCGATCATCAACTGGTGCAGCGATTCGACCAGGGTGGAAAACCGCGCCCTTTCCGAGGGATCCTCGCCCCGCGCCGCGCCCTGGTAGACCCGGGTCGAATCGGCAAAGCGGTCGGTGACGACCCAGGCGCCGCGGTCGAGCGCCGGGCGGATCAGCCGTTCCAGATGGTCGCGGCGGGCTGCGGTGAACAGCAGCAGTTCGGTTTCGGGGGACCAGCGGTCGGGCGGCCCCTCGACCAGCAGCCGGCGGATGTCCTCGGCCCCGGCCGAGCCGCCGGGCTCGCGGGTCAGCACCACCTCGTGCCCGGCAGCCCGCAGCGTTTCGGCCAGAAGACGCGCCTGGGTGGTTTTTCCCGACCCGTCGATACCTTCGAAGCTGATGAACACCGCCGCCGCCGGTTCAGCCGCGGACCGCGGCCATCGCGCGCTGCCCCAGCCGCATCGCTGCATTTTGCAGGCGGCCCACGAACCCGGCCCGCGCCACGTCCCTGGCCGCGAACAGGTCCAGCCGCGATTCGACCGAACCGGGGACCGAGATCACCAGCTCTCCGAGCCGCTGGCCGGCGGCGATGGGCGCCTCGACCGGGCTGTCGAACACCGCCTCGGCGGTGACGCCCGTAGTGGCGCCGGCGGGGATCAGCACATTCACCCCGTCGCTGGTGGTCAGCGCCACCCGCCGCGATTCGCCCAGCCAGACCGGCGCCCAGGCCACGGTTTCACCCTTGGGAATCACCGTGCGCATGGTGAACTGGCCAAAGGCCCAGTTGACGATCCGCTCGGCCTCTTCGGCGCGGGCGCGTTCCGAGCCAAGCCCGTTGATCACGAAGATCACCCGCCGCCCGTTCTGCATCGCCGAGCCGACCAGCCCGTAGCCCGCCTCTTGTGTGTGCCCTGTCTTGAGCCCGTCGGCCCCCAGTCCCATTCCAAGGATCGGGTTGCGGTTGTGGATATTCGCCGGGGCGCGGTTGTCGTATTCAAAGCTTTTCAGCGAGAAATTTCCGTAAAGCTGGGGGAAATCGCGGATCAGCCGCTCGGCCAGCCGCCCCAGGTCGGCCGCTGACATGACATGGCCCGGTGCCGGCCACCCCGACGCATTCACCAGCCTTGTGTCGTTCAGCCCCAGTTCGCGGGCGCGGGTGTTCATCTGGCGAACGAATTCATCTTCGGCGCCGGCCAGCCCTTCGGCCAGCACCACGCAGGCGTCGTTGCCCGACAGCACGATCACCCCCTTGATCAGCTGGTCCACCGTCGGGCGGTCCTGTTCGTTCAGGAACATGGTCGAGCCGCCCATCTGCCGCGCCTTGGTCGAGACGGGGAGCGTGGTGTCCAGGGTGATGCGCCCCTGCTGCAACGCCTCGAACACCATGTAGATGGTCATCAGCTTGGACATCGAGGCCGGCGGCAGCGCCTCATGCGCGTTCTTTTCCAGCAGCACGCTGCCGGTGGTCATGTCATAGACCCAGGCCGCGCGGGCCGCGGTGTCGAACCCCTGCGCCTGGGCAGGAATCGCCAGCAGCAGCACCAGCGTCGCCGACATGCCGGCCAGAACACGGGACAGAAGCGCACGCATGAGTGGTCCTTTGCCTGTTTGCCGACAGGGTTAACCGAGCCGGCGCCATCTCGCAACGCCGTCCGCCCGCGCAGACTGCACCCGCACAGGTAAAGATTCCCTGAACGCGGCCAGAAAAATATCCTGCGGGCAAGCGGCCCGGGGGCGCGCAGCCCCCGGATGCAACCTAGCCCTGAGATGCCCTGGGCGCGCGCGAGGGGCGGCGGGCCGGGCGCTTGCGTGCGGCAGCAGGTGCGGCCCCGCGCGACGGGCGGCCGGCCGGGGCAGGGGGTGCGGCGGGCACCTCGCCCCCGATCACCGGGATCGTGGCCTTCATGGTCTTTTCGATCGCCCGCAACTCGCCCAGCTCGGCCGGGGCGCAGAACGCCACGGCGCGGCCGTCGCGCCCGGCGCGCGCGGTGCGGCCGATGCGGTGGACATAGTTCTCCGGCACGTTCGGCAGGTCGTAGTTATAGACATGCGCGACCTGGGGGATGTCGATGCCGCGCGCCGCCACGTCGGTGGCGACCAGCACCTGGGTTTCCTCGGCCCGGAACGCGGCCAGCGCCCGTTCACGCTGCCCCTGGCTTTTGTTGCCGTGGATCGCGGCGACCTTGAAACCCCATTTTTCCAGCAGCTTGGACAGTTTTTCCGACCCGTGCTTGGTGCGGCCAAAGACGATCGCCAACTCGCCCGGGTGCTTGGCCAGATACTCGGCCAGCAGGGTGGCCTTGTCGCCCTGGTTCACGAAATGCACGCCCTGCGTGATCTTGTCGGCGGGGCGGCCCGGAGGGTTCGCCTCGACCCGCACCGGATCGGTCAGGTAGCTGTCGGCCAGTTCTTCCATCAGCTTGGGCATGGTGGCGGAAAACAGCAGCGTCTGGCGGTCGCGCGGCAGCAGTCTTGCGATGCGGCGCAGCGCGTGGATGAAGCCGATGTCCAGCATCTGGTCGGCCTCGTCCAGCACCAGATAGCTGGTGTCGTCGAAACGGATGGCCTTGCGCTCGATCAGGTCGATCAGGCGGCCGGGCGTGGCGATCAGCACATCGACGCCGCGCGACAGCCGGTCGATCTGCACGTTGATCGAGGCGCCGCCGACCACGCGAAAGGCGCGCAGGCCGGTGCCCTGGGCAAAAGCCTCGACGTTCTGGGCGATCTGGGTGGCCAGTTCGCGCGTCGGCGCCAGGATCAGCGCGCGGCAGGTGCCCGGCTCGGGGCGCTTGCCGGCGATCAGCAGCCGGGTCAGCATCGGCAGGCCAAAGGCCGCGGTCTTGCCGGTGCCGGTCTGCGCCAGCCCCAGCAGGTCGCGCCCCGCCACGATCGAGGGGATCGCCTGCGCCTGGATCGGCGTCGGGTCGTTCAGCCCCAGATCGGGCAGGTTGATCGCCACGCGGGCGTCGATGCCCATGCGGGTAAAGGCGGTGTCGATGTCGGGAATGGCGCGGCGGATAAAGGGCTCGGCCTCGGTGCGGGCCTTCTTGGCGCGGCCGGGGCCGCGGCGGGCGTCGAACCCGGCCGAGCGGGGCTTGCCGCCCGCCGGGCCGTCCTCGTCGCGAAAGCGGCTGCCGCCCTGCGGCTTGCGATTGCCGGCGGGACGCGGGGAATCGGGACGCGAGGAACCGGGGCGAGGAGTGCGGGTATGTTCGTTCATTCTGGTTTTCCGTGCCGCGCTTCCCCGTATCGGAACGCGGCGACATGGGCCGCAGGCAGCGCCGGCGGCAGGGCAAGGGTCGCGGGTCAGATACGAAACCCGCCGGCAACCCTGCGTGAAATGGGGAACCAGTCGATTGTCGGACCCTGACGGAAACGAAGGTTTCCGCGGCTGCTCACGCGGCAGCGGGTGGCGACCGGGCCAAAATGGCCATCCGGCCGCGAAAGTCAAGGGGTTAAGGGAGGAGGGAGCCTAACCCTCGGCCAGCAGCTCGCGCACCATCGGAATAACCTGTTGCCCGTAAAGCTGGATGCAGGACATCAGCTGGTCATGCGGGATCGGGCCGGTGACGTATTTCAGGTCGAACTGCGCCACCCCCAGCGCGCGCACGCTGGCGGCGATTTTTCGCGCCACCGTCTGCGGCGCGCCGACGTAAAGCGAACCATGCTCGATCTCGGCCAGATAGCGGTCGCGGGTGACCGCAGGCCAGCCGCGTTCCCGTCCCAGCCGGTCGGTAAAGTCGCGGTAATGCGGCCAGAACGCCTCGCGCGCGGCCTCGTCGCTGGTGCCCACGAAACCGGGCGAGTGCATTCCGATCGGGCGTGGCGTCCGGCCCAGTTTCGCGCAGGCTTCGTGATACAGATCGACGAAGGGACGGAACCGGCCGGGCTCGCCCCCGATGATCGCCAGCATCAGTTGCAGGTCATGGCGCACCACCCGCACCACCGATTGCGGCGAGCCGCCGACCCCGACCCAGACCCGCATCCCCCCGGGCCCCAGCGGCGGATAGACCGCGGCATCCGTCAGCGCGGCGCGGGTGCGCCCCTGCCAGGTCACGCGATCCTCGCGCAGCAGCCGGGCGAACAGCTCCAGCCGTTCCTCGAACAGCGCCTCGTAATCCTGCAGGTCAAAGCCGAACAGCCCGTAGCTTTCGGTGAACGAGCCGCGGCCCAGGATCGGCTCGGCCCGGCCGCCCGAGACCGCGTTCAGGGTCGAGAACCGCTCGAACACCCGCACCGGGTCGTCGGTGGACAGCACCGTCACCGCCGTGCCCAGCCGGATGCGCGAGGTCCGCCCCGCAATCGCCGCCAGCACGATTTCCGGCGCCGAGATGGCAAAATCGGGGCGGTGATGTTCACCCAGACCGATGAAGTCGATGCCCAGCCCGTCGGCCAGAACCGCCTGCTCCACCACGTCGCGCAGCACCTGGTCCATGGGAACCGGCCGCCCGTCCGCCCCGGCGCCCACATCGCCGAAACTGTCCAGCCCCAATGCGATTCCGGTCATGTGATGTTCCTGCCATGGAGAGGCGCCTTGCATCCCGACCGGCAACCCCCGGCCCGCTGCGGCGCTGCTGGCGACCCCGAGAGGATTCGAACCTCCAACCTGCCCCTTAGGAGGGCACTATTCAAATCTGTATTATTCATTTGCTTTCATCCTTTTAATCCTTTGATCTGCCTGGTCATGTACTGGCCCTGTACGGACAAGCTCCCGGATTGCGCCTTCATCAGCCTCGGCATGGCCGTAGGCCCGCAGCGGTAAGGTGACGTCTGACCACCGGCCAGCTTTCGCCGCCGTGACAGGGTCGATGCCCTGACGCACGGTCAACTCGGTGTAGAACCCATGCCGCCCGGCTTCGTGCGCGCTCAGGGGCTCGATGCCCGCCCCCTTGCATATGGTCCGCCACCGCTTCCGGTAGCCCGTCGAGCTGCCGTAGCCGAACACGCGCGGCTCCAGCACCTCGCCGGTCTTCCGGTTCACTGGCCGCTTCGGGGTCAGGTTCGCCAGCTCGATCATCATTTCGTGCGAGATGGCCACCCAGGTCGCGTCGTGACCCTTCTGCGCCTTCAGCCAAACCCGCCGGTTGCGCAGGTCGAGATCGGCGGGTGTCAGCGCGACCGCCTGGGCGATCCTTGCAGCCGTCTCGAACATGAACCGAGCCATGGCAGCGTTGTAGGGGTCAGCCTCTGCGCAGAACGCCGCGATCCATTCGCGACTTCCCGGCCGCCGCTCAACCCGGCTCGCCTTCCCCCGTTTCTCGTCCTGCGCCACCCGCTCGAACCTGTCGTAACGCTTCACCCTCAGGTAAGGGGTCTTGTGCAGATCATGAGCGTGATTGATCACCGCACGGGCGGGGGTGACGATCTCGCGCCACCATGTATCCGTCGATGCATCTGGCTTGAGCTTGGGTCCGAGTTCTTTCAGTTCCTGACCGGTGATGGCCGCCAGGGGCCGGTGCCCGATCGCCTCGGTGATCGGTATCAGCTGCCGGGCCGACCGAGCGTCGGCCGGATATTCCATCACCGCATGGATGAAGGTCAGCGCCGCGCTTTCGCCAACGAGGTGACAACGCCTTTGCCACTCCGTTTCGGCGGCGATCCAGTCCCGTGCTCCAGCCTCTTCAGATGCGCCAGTGCTCCGTCGATAGTAGCCCGTAATGGGTACGCCGTGGAGATCGACCCGCCCGCGGACCCACCAGAATTCTCCGCGCTTGTAGATTTCGAGCGGCATGGCTGCCCCTCCATGAAGATGACATCGATATGTTCGGGGGTAATCAGCATCGCTCTACCGAGAAGGTAGAACGCGCCGAGCCGCCTTGCCTTTTCCTTGAGCGTGCGCTCGGAAATGGCGATGCCGCGCTGGGCCAGCGTCTCCACCCATTCGCGCGGCGTCCGTCCCGTGCTCAGAACGACCGAGCCGCAAGCGATGTTTGCCATCACGGATCGCCCCCGCTGCTGTCCACGCCCGGGGTGCCGTGCCGCACCCGAACAGTGCTATGTTCCGTCATATCTGATTCTCCCTATGGGGGTTCAGGTGAAGGCTGGGGCGGGCGAAGTTTGGCGACAGAGACCGCCCCGGCCGGATTATTCCTTGATCAGGTCCGCGATCCTGTAGATCGTCTTGTGCGTGAAGCTTCGCCGTACTTTCAGGTCAGCATCGCCGTGCTTGGCCCGGAACTGCTGGAAGTCATCCTTCGCGGCGTCACCCGCCTGAAGCGCGAGGTAATCGGACAGGAAGTAGCTTGCCTGCTCTTCGTAGTCGAACTCGCCGCTGCCAGAGATACGGACGGAAATGCCTGCCGAGGGCACAGGACCCCGAAACACGACATCAATGCTGTGATGCGTTCGGATGTCAGGGTACTGCTTATGCCGCACGCGATCGATCTCATGGGCACCGCCGGAATCGATCAGCGCCGCGATGGCATCAGTAAGGCCATGCCTATCCGGCAGCGCCTGAATGGTCGGAACGCTCATCCCCTGGAAGTGCCAGCGGCCATTTCCATCGCCTTCCCAACCGTCGCTCTGCCAACGGATTTCCTCGCGGAGCTTTTTCGCGGTCTGGCTATCGCCCAGACTGTCCATGGTGATCTCGATCCGACCCTTGTAGTGAACTTCCAGCTTGCGCGCCGTGTCCGCGGCGATCATCTCGCCATACTCACGGGCTACATCCGCCGCATTCCTGCGCTCGATGCCCGCGCCACCGCAGGCCACCAGGAGCAGCGCGGCATCCCTGCTGGTGACACGGGGGGCGCTCTTGCCGCGCCCCCCCTTTGTGGTCAGTCCCGCCTCGCGCAAGTAGCGCCAATAGGAGCCGACCAGCACTGGCGACATTCCCAAGATGCCAGCCGTGGTTCTGATCAGATCGCCAGAAGTTGCCATTGAATAACCCTCGATTTTCTAAGGGTTGCCACATCGTTAAAATGACGGTCAAGCCTAAAAGATGCGCCATCCTTCAGGGGTACTCAGGGCAAGCGACGAAGAAATCCTATAACTTGACAGCGACAACACACTGATCCGTCAGCGCTTCCTCAACCTCTCGCGCGAGGTCGAGCATCATTCCACAAAGCCCCCCGAGGATGAGCTTATCCCCGGCATCCGCCGCGATCATCGCCTCGAGTGCCTCGGACAAGGTCACCACCTGCGCAGCGCGGGCGCGGGTCCGTTCGATCAGATCAGGCGTCATTGCTGCGCCTCCTGGATCGCGGCCCGCGCGGCGGAAAGCAGACCCGCCAGCCCGTCAAGGCCGGCCATCAGTGCCGCGCCTTCGTAAGTCGGCAGGTCCTTCGTGGCCATGTGCATCAGCGCACAAAGGCTGGCGGCAGCGTCCAGCTCGTCAATTGCGACCAGCAATTTGGGGTGCGGTCGTGTCATCCCTGCATCCCCCTCTCGGCCAGCGAGGCCAACCGCCCATCCGCTACATCCAGCGAGGAAAGTGCTACGGCCGCGACCTCTGCGATCGCCGCGGCCGCCGGATCGGCAATGGTGGGATTGGCGGAGATCAACATCAGCGCCTTCAGCAAATTCTCGACGTGGCTCAGATCGTCGCGAACATCCATGATCACGGCCGCCGTCACGCCTGGTCCTCCATCAGCTTACCCACCTGGCGCAGGGCGCTGCGCATGTAGCTGCGGGCCTCGCGCTCGGGCTGGCTGTAGCCGCGGGGCCGCTCGGTGGCGCCCAGGGCGAGGGTCAGGCAGTCGTGGATTTCGTGCAGTCTGGCGACAGGCAAGCCGCCCGTGTTATGGCAATGGGTAGCCATTCGCGTTCTCCCTAAAGAACGGGTTTCGGTTAGGCCCGAGGGAAGCTTCCACCTTTCCCTCGGGTCGCACTCGTGTTAACATGAGGGTATGAACTCGTCAACTCAAGTTAACACGAAGATAAAGAGACGCCCGCCGGTTACAGGCACCCTCGTCGGTGTCCGCCTGCAGCCGGACCTGCTGGCTTGGGTCGACAGCGAACGCGCAAAGCTGGATCCCGAACCATCCCGCCCCGAATTCATCCGCAGGCTGATCGAAAAGGTGAAAGGATGAGGCGCGCGCTCACAAGCCGCCAGCGCAAAGCGCTGGAAGCCCTACGCTCCGAATGTGATTACGAGGATCACCACAAGGGAGGAACCGATAACTATGTCCATCCCGGTGCCTTGCCCGTGGGTATTGGAGCAAAAACCCTAGCCGACCTAGTTGCCTTGGGGCTTGTCGAAACAGGAAGCAATCGTTGGATCGACGGTCGCGGCTACCGCATCACTACCGCGGGTCGCGAGGCCATATGATCCCGATTCGCAATGAGCGGACGAAGCTTTTGGCCAACGCTCTTGACCGTGCTTCGACCGCCTGCTTTACGGTGGGCATCGCAACACCTGTTGCTGGCTATATCTACAATATCAGCAGCTTACGCGACAACCTACCGGTCTGGACGATGATTGGGGGCGGAATGGGCTGGATTTCGGCCTGCGTTCTCCTACATTTATTGGCAAGACGAACCCTTGGAGGGCTGAAATGAGCGGCTTCATCCTCGCCTTCATCATCGCGCCCATCGCCGTGGTCGGCGTGGGTTACCTTGCCGTGCGCTTGAACGAGCGCACTATCGAGCAGGACACCCGCCAGCTTCCTGCCGAATAGCAGTCACCCCGCCGCCACATCGAACAGGGCCGCGGTCAGCGGCGCTTTCGAAATCGGCGGTAGGGTCTTCTGATCGCCGTTGCCGGCGTCTCGCTTCTTGTAGAACGCCTCGGTCTAGGTCAGGTCCATCGCCCGGATGATGGCGACATGCTCGCCGCGCAGGGGAACCGACATCAGCGCGCACCACGCCTGTATCTCGGCAAAGGCAATCGGGTTCGGGCCGTTGGCGTGCCAGCTGCGCGCGGCGCTGAGGGACGCGAACACGGCCAGGAGCTCGCGGCCTGCCTCGGGCACTCGGCCGCGCTGGCCGTGTGACTGTCGGCGGATCGCCTCGCAGAGCTGGCGTTCAAGCCTGCGCATCGTAATGAGCCATCAGGTGATCGGGCAGGGGCTGGCCCCGGGCGGGATCGATCGGGCGGCCGATCACATCCTCGGGCCAGCGGTGGGTGATCCATGTCTGGGCGTGGCCACGGACGAGATGCGCCAGCTGGACGAAGCCGCCGGCGTTGAACGGAAGCCCCTCCTCGGTCGCTTGCCCGCTTTCGGCCCGGCCGGCGCAGATCACCCGGACCAGCCGGTCCCCGTCATCGTCAGTGTCCGGGCCATCGATGACGCCGAACCTGCGCAGGATGGCTGGATCTTCGCCCGCGGTCGCCCAGATGCCCCGGCCGGGAATCGCGCCCAGGGTGAACGCAGGGACGGTCGCCCTCTCTCCGGTCTCGGCCCGGACCCGGTCCTTGTCATAGGTGGTGATCCGCCAGCCCTCGAACTTGCCGCGCTGGTCAGACCATCCGGCCAAGGACACGCAGCTTCGATAGGCCCATGGCCCGAACTCGGTTTCAATCCCGCCCCAGGCCCATGCCAGCAGCCCGGGCATGGCATCAAGGAGATCGTCGAAACACGCGACATGCACCGGCATATGGAAACGCAGCGCCTCGCCCAAGCCTCCGAACCCGGTTACCCCCATCAGGGCGCCCAGATCAGGCATGACGTGCATTTTCGAGACGTAGCCCTTGACGTTCCCGGTCGCCGGATCGGTGCAAACACCGTCGCAGGCCATCATCACATAATCGTCCGGCCGAATCGTTACTGCAACGATGCTCATAGGGGTTTCCCTTCGATCACAACTTCCGCGCCACCCTCGCAGCCCGGCACCAGGCCACCGCTCATGAACCCGCGAACCCCTTGGTGCAGGCGCTCGAGGGTCCCGACCCCGATCCGGTCGACTGCCTTCTTCGAGAACACATATTCGCCGCCATGCACCACGCCGGCGATCTCGTCGGCCTGGCCCGGTCCGGTGTAGCCGCCTGCGGAATAGCCCAGCAGTCCGCCGATGACGTTCGAAAGGCCACCCATCCCGGGCAGGCCCATGATTCCCTTGATCATCTGGGCCTTGGCGATCTCCATCAGCAGATCTGCCACCGCATCCTTTGCCGATTTCGATCCGTCGATGATCGAACCGAACATATCCTCGAGCGCGTTCCGGCCACGCTCGGTCTGTTGCTGGATCTGGTCCAGCTTCTCCGCCGCCTCCTCGGCCTCGATTCCGGCAGTGGTGTAGGCTTGGGCCAGCTTGTCGATCTCGGCGGTCAGCTCGGGCGTGATCTGCTTGCCGGCCTGCTGCGCGGCGTGAAGCAGTTCGGCCCGGGCGCGGGCATATTCCAGCGCCTCGCCGTAGTCCTCGCCGCTGGCCGCGACCAGCACCAGGGACGCGGCTTCGGCTTCCAGCGCCGCGGTGCGCTCGCGGATGGCTTGGACCTCCTTGGCATAATCATCCAGCTGGGCCTTGCGGCTTTTGCCGCCACCGCCGCCCCTGCGACCTCCGACGCCCTTGCCCTTGCCGGGCGCGGCCGGATGGTCCTCGATGCTGACGACAGGCGGCGCGGCGGCAGTCCCCACGCCCGGAGGCGGCGCATAGCCCGACCCATCGTAGAACGTGCCGGTGGTCATGTTGTTGTATTCGGGATCGAGCCGGGGCAGGGCGGCCGCCTCGGCCCGCACCGCCTGCAGGCTTGCCACCGCCGCGCTGGTGTCGATGCCCATCGCGGCCTCGCGCTCGATCTGGGCCTGCAGCCCTTCGATCAGCCGCTCGAGGGTCGCAATCTTGCGCTCGGCCTGCTCGATGTCCGGGTTGACCACCAACCCATCTTCGGTGACGCCCAGAGCCTCGTTCAGCTTGCCAAAGAACGGCGAATTCCCCAGTTCGCGCAGCCAGCCGGCCGCCGCTTGCTCGGCATCGCCGAACAGGCTGATGATCTGCCTGATGTCCTCGATGAAGCTGTCCGCATCGAAGCTGTCGATGCCGTCTCCCAGCTCGCTCACCATCTTGGTGAAATGCGCGGATGCGCCAGACGCCTTGTCGAACTCGCCGACCACGGTGACGATGCTGTTGCCAAGCCGGGTGAAGGCCTGCCCGACCGTGGATTGCGAGGTTTCCGCCTGCCGGCGCAATTCGTCGGACCCGGCTTCAAATGCGCGGAAGAACGCGGTGCTGGAAACCTTTCCATCCACCACCAGCTTGCGCAGCTCGGCCACCGAGCCGTTCGCCTCCTTCAGGCCGCGCGCCACCGCCTGGGCGATGGTGGGGGTGCCCTCGAGGATCGAGTTGAATTCCTCGGCCCGGACGATCCCGCCGCCAAGGGCCTGGCTGAGCTGCAGGAGCGAGCCGCTGGCGGTGGTGGCATCGGTGCCGGCCACCCGCAAGGCGACCGCCACGCCATCCGTGAAGCGGATCAGCTCGTCGCCGGTCACGCCGAGCTCCTTCTGGGTCAGGGCCAGCTTGGAATAAAGGTCGACCATGGCGCCGACGGGCGCGGCGTTCCTCTGCGCGGACTGGAACAGCCGGCCATAAACCCGCGTCAGTTCCTCGCCTTCCAGCCCGGCCACCCGCAGGGCGTTCTGCATCCGCGTGGCCTCATCCGCCAGGCGCCCATATTGGCGCGCGCCCTGGATGAACGCTGCCGCCGACAGGCCGCCAGCCAGGAGCCGGCCGAGGCCGCCGATCTTCGTTCTGGTCGATGCCACCGCCCTGTTCACCGCATTGGCCGAGCGGACCATGTCGGCTTCCATCTGCCGCGTGGCGCTGCGCGATCCGCGCGACAGCCCCTGATAGGTTCGCGTCCCGCGCCGCTCTGCCTGCAGCATCCGTTTCTCGAACTCGGAGACACGTGCTTCCAGCAGGACAACCAATCGTTCGTCGTTCATCCCTGTCTCCTATGCCGTCCACATGTCATCGGTGAACCATGTAGCGCCGGTGGTGAATTGCTCTTCGCCGGAAGCCGCCCGGGCCACGGCCATCGCGGCCGCGACCGCGCCATCGATCTTGTTGCCCGACCTGCTCTTGTGGAACATGCGGTTCCCCGCCTTGTCGGTTTCCACCTGGATGTTCGAGAAGTTCCAGCGCAGGACCGGATGGCCGCCGTGGATGAAGCCACCGGACAGGATCGCGCGCTCGAGCTCCTTGACCGCCGGCGCCATGCTGACCCAGCCCTGCCGGAACTCGACTGCGGTAATCCCATCCTCGTTGAGCGACGACATCATCGATCGGCCGAATGTCGGGTCGAACGCGACCTCCTGCACATTGAACCGGGCGCAGAGCTCCCGGATATGATCCTCGACCACGCGCAGATCGACGGTATTCCCCGGTGTCGGGATGATATGGCCCTCGGCCGCCCAGGACACATAGTCGACGCCGTGACGCTCGCCGCGGTCGCGCAGGTTGTCCTCGGGGCAGAAGAACCACGGACAGACCCGATACCCGTCACCGTCGCGCCAGGCCGCCACGACCACGGTCAGATCCTCGTTCTTCGACAGGTCCACGCCAAGCCAGCGCGGGGCCTGCACCATCTCGAACTCATCAAGGTCGACCTCGAAGGCGCCCCGATCATAGATGTGCATGTCCACAAAGGGCGACGTGGACTGATCCAGCCAGCGGTTCAGGTTGAACTGGAAGAAGCTGTCGCGGTCGAACGGGGAATACTCGGCCTTCCGGGCCTTGTCGCGATAGGCGTCAATATCTGGATAGCCGTGCGCGAGCCCCGGGTTGACCGCGTGCCACAGCTCTTCATCCTGCCAGTCGTCATCGGGCTCGGCCATGAAGATGACCGGCAGGGTGGCCGGATCATCGATCTCGCCCTTCTGGACCCGGATCGCATATTCCACGGTCTTCCAGGCAAGGTTTTCCTGCCCGCGCCCCGAGGTGCTGGCGACGATCATCAGCGTGCCGGGCACCTTCACCAGCGCCGAATCCAGCGCTTCCCATTGCTTCAGACCGGGGCGACCTTCCCAGGCGTGCAGCTCGTCGGCGATCACCACATTCGGGGTCTTGCCGTGCTGGACCTTGCCGTCCGAGGCAATGGCAACATAGCGGGTGCCCACTTTCGGGCAGGTGATCCGCGACACATATTCCCGGACCTGCATATGCTTCAGCAGGCGCTTGTCGTTGTTGATGATCAGCGCCGCCTCGTTGAACAGCTCCATCGCCTGTTCATGGGCCGAGGCGGCCGAGATGGTCAGCCCGCCGGCCTCCCGCTCGGGCCCCATCAGGTGCAGAAGCGTGATCGCGGCGCAGAGCGAGGTCTTGCGGTTGCCCCGCGGCAGAAGAAGCACCACCCGCCGCACGATCCTTGTGCCGTCCGGATCGCGCGGGCCGTAGATGCGCCGGATGACGTTCTCCTGCCATGGGTCCAGCTGGAAGGCGCGGCCGGGCAACCGGCTCTTGGGATGCTTCAGCTTCCGCAGCCATTCGACGGCCTTCTGGCCCCGGCCCAGAGGATCGGGGATTTCGTCATCGTGATCGATCCAGGACGGTCGCAGCATCAGTCGAACAAAGCCCCCGAAAACAGGTCATCCTCGCCGTCATTGTCCTCGACGGTCGGCCGCGAGCGCGAGACCGGGGTGCAACCCAGCTCGGCCGCCAGCAGCCTGGCCCGGGTCATGGCGTCGGACTGGATCGCGACCGCGGGGTTCTTCCGGCAGCTGACCAGCAGGGAATTGCCGTCCTTGTCGATCTTGTAGACCTTCTGGACATAGCCGAGCTTCTGGATTTCGCGCTCCATCTCGCGCACCGTGCCCATGGCAATGCTGTAATTCTCGAAGGACCCCAGATCCGCCTCGGTCATGATCCGGCGCTGCGCGAGAAGCGGCAGGACCGATTCCCATTGCTCTTGCGCATCCTTCGACAACCATGCCGGCGCCGGCATATGCTCCAGCGCATCCCGCTCGATCTTGATGTGCGGCTTGATCCCTCTCATGGCTCGATCCTCACGCAGCGCAGCTCGACGCCCCGGCGCCGATCGACGGGGGCAACCTGCTTGATGTTGAAAGCATTACCGTCCCAGATCACCCGATCAGCAGTGGTGACCCCTTCGAAGAACCGGGCGCGGAACACGACCACCTCTTCATCGCTCGCGCCGAAGTTGCGGATATATTCGGTGGTCGATTGCTCGACCTTCTCGGCGCGCAGGGCGCAGAGCGTGGCCCAGCTGGTGATCGGTGTCCCGGCATCGTTCACCGTGCTGGATGCCCGTTCGATGCGGATTTCCTCGGTCAGACGGCCCGCCCTCATGGCCGGTCCTCCGCCACCAGGACTTCGACGGCCACCACGCCATGGGAATGCTCGCCGTCCGGATCGCGCAGGAACCGCATGGAGCTGATCTGCAGGTCAGCGCAGTGCAGCGGTGACGCCAGCACCAGCCGACCGAGGCCGATGGACCAGCGGATTTCACCGCAGATGCGCTTGACCTGTTCCAGCGACCCCTCGCGGGTCCAGACGTGGACGGTGTGATAGACGCGGATGTGGCTGCGCCGCAGGCTGGTGCCTTCGTCCACCGACTGGCTTTCGCCCAAGAGGATCGAGGGCACCGGCGCTGGCCGCTGATTGCTGTCGAGCACGTTCTGGGCGGGCACCAGCGCCATCAGCGCCGCGGTGGTGGTGAACCGCGCCCGCAGGGCCTTCTGGACTTCCAGGTCGATGCTCATTTCGCCTCCCGGATCGCTTTGCCGATTGACCGCTTGATGCGCCCCAGCGCCCCCTTGCGGCTCAGCCTGAAGCCCGGCCAGAAGAAAGGCTGCGCCGGCGCCTTGCTGGTGCCGTACTCGACCAGATGAGCGTATCGCACCCCACTGTTGCCGACCGTGATCGCCACCGCGTTCTCCGGGACAGCCGTGGCGCCGCCTGGCTGGCTGTAAGGCGGCGTCACCTCTCCCGGGCCGGTGACCGCGATCGAGGTCTTCAGGTCGCCGGTTTCTTCTGGCACCAGCGCCTCCATGGCGTCCTGTATCTGATAGGCCGACTGCATCAGCGCCGGCGTGACCGCCTCGCGCGCCGCTCTGGGGATCGCCCGCAGGCGGTTCTGGAAGCTGGACAGGCCGCCATCATCCGACATCAGAAGCTCCAGTCCCGGTATTCGGTCACGATCTCCTCGACGCCGAAGGGCATCGAACGGGCGCCGTCGCCCGCTGTCTCACGGTTGGCGAACCACCATGCGGCCAACTGCAGGACCGCCTCCTTCAGCGCCTCGGGGATCGGGGGCTGACCCTCGCCCCCGAACTCATCCTCGATCCGGTAGCCCAGCAGGCGTTCGACGTGGTTCTGCGCGGCCTTGCCCTTCAGATCGAGAGACAGCAGATCCGCCTCGGGGGCATCGCTGGTCAGGCCGACCTGCGCCTCAAGCTCGAGATTGGTAACAATGGCCATGTCAGACCTCCAGGCGCTCGATCGGGGACACCGGACGCAGGGTCGCCTGCATCTTCATCACGGCATTCGCGCTGTCGAAAACATCGAACAGCGCAATCACCAGCGCCGACCAGCGCCGCATGGTGACACCGTCCGAAAAAATCAGCCGGAAGGGGAAAGGCGCCCGTGACCTGGACGCCGCCCACAGAATCGCCTGTCCGGGGTCTTCAGGATCGTTGCCAAGGATGATCGGCATGGGCGCGCGCCGCATCACTCCCTTGACTACATCCTCGGACATATCGTCCCAATCGCAACCGCTCTTTATGTAAGTGGTTTCATGCAGGTCCCACTCCACGCCGAGCAAGCCCAGGGCCTCGGCCTCGCCGATCTGGACCCACGCCTCAGGCGGAACAGCGGCCGGCGCAGTATCTGGCAGATTGGCGATGAAGAGGCGGCAACCCGCCGTGGGGTAGAGCATGGATCAGCCCCCGCCGCCGGGAGCCGCGTCGATCTTCACCACGTTGCTGTTCACCCACAGCGAGGCGTTCAGCTTCATCACGCTGTTTGCGGTGTCGTAGGCTTCCGCCACGCTGCCCACCTTGGCGATGAACAGTCGCTCGGAGGGCGTGCCGCCGGGCGGGGCATCGTTCAGCACCAACCGGAACGCGTAATCGTGCGCGGTCTTCTCCGCCGCCAGCAGCGCGATCTGGCCGGCGTCGGCGTAATCGATGCCACAGACCACATCCATCGTGCCCGCGTTGCGGGTGCCCTTCAGGCGCCGGGTGCGGCTCGCATCGATGCTGTCGAAGGTGATTTCGGTCGCGGTATCCCCGACCGATCCCAGCCCCTCGATCTCACCGATCTCGACCCAGGTCTGCGGCGTGAAGTCCGCTTCCACGAAGTCGGAAGACTTCTGGGCCAGCACGCCGCCGACAGACAGCTGGGCCCCGTTCGTTGCGTAGATCGCCATCGTTCAGACCTTTCGGCTCTCGCGGCGCTCCTGCCTCTGCTTGGCGCCGGAATGACAGGGGGTGCACAGGGACTGCCAATTGCTCTTGTCCCAGAACAATTCGCGGACGCCCCGGTGCGGTATCTTGTGGTCGACCAGCTCGGCCAGGGTGCCGCACATGGCGCAGCGCGGATGCCGGCGCAGGAAACCCTTGCGGGCCTTTTCCCACGCGCCGGTGTAGCCGCGCTGGCTGCTGGTCGGGCGGGTCCGGTCGAACCGCGCCTTGCGCTCGGCGTCGCGCACCGCCTGGCACGCGCAGCGGGTGCCCCAGGGCACCACCTTGCCGCACTCGCAGACCCGGGGCGCGCGCTCAGCCATCAGGGCGCCTCGGGCCGGGTCAGGGGCACGATCACCGCCACCGCGCCGGCGGCGATGCTGGTGCCGCCCGCCCGGGTCAGCGCCAGCCGCACATAGCGCTTCCAGCCCCGGTAACCGAGGCGATAGGCGCTGTCGGCCGCCAGCGTGGCCGGTGCGGTGCTGTCCACCTGTTCGGCCACGACATCGGTCCAGCCGCTGGTGCCGGTGTCGCTCTCCTGCAGCTTCACCCCGAAGTCGCCGTCCCCGGCCACCGCGCCGGTGGTCACGACGAACGCCAGCCGGCCGGCGCCGAGCGTGTCGACCGCCGTCCCCTGCGCCGCCGCCGACTGCACGGCCGGGGCCAGCGCAGGCAGCGCGGCGATGTTGGAATACAAGTCTCGCATGGTCATGTTCCTCAGCTCGTGGCCATCTTCAGCTTCCGGAAACGGGCCGGTTGCAGGACCGCGCCGCCGACCCGGCGGGTGGCGTGGATCCGGGTGATCCGTTCACGGGCGCGGGAATAGGGATCGACCAGCACCGACATGCTGAGCCGGTCCACGATCCGATAGGCCTGGAAGTCGCCGTAGATGATCGGATGCGCGTTCGAGGCGATGTCCTCGAGGTCGACCATCTCGCCCACCGGGCGGCCGAGGATCGTCTCGGGCTGGCCCACCTGCAGCGAGGGCTGCCAGATGTATTGCCCCTGCGTATCCTTCAGCGTGCGCAGGACGCCGAGCGTGGTGCCGTTCATCGCCCAGGCCCCGCGGTTGCGATAGGGCGCGGGCAGCGAATAGAGCAGCTTGATCAGCGCATCGGGCGACAGGTTCGCCGCATGCCCGTTGGCGACCTCGGCGACGGCCGGGTTCACCATCAGCCCCTCGGGCTGCTTGGCGCCGGTGCCCCACAGAAAGGCTTCCGCTTCCTTCTGGCCGAAGTCCTCGGCCAGCGCCATGCGCACCTCGGTCTCGGCCTGCGGCGCGTCCTGCAACAGGCGGTTCGAGATGTCGACATAGGTCGCCAGCTCGTGCACCACGATCTCGCGCTGGCCGAAGCTGATGGTGCTTTCCTCGTGGGGCTCCATCTCGCCGACCCACTGCGCGTTGGTGATGTCGCCCCGGGTGGGGTAGATCACGCTGTCGGCGGTGGTGCTGCGCACGCTGGCATATTGCCGGATCGGGCTGAACTCGATCAGGTCGCGCACGATCTCCGACGACATTTCCGGGGGCGCGAGAAAGCCGCCCTGGGTATCGCTGCTGACGTTCAGCGCCTTGCGGTCCTGGTCGGCGATCCGGTCGCCATGGACCAGATACTGCCCGAAGGCCTTCCGCTCGGCCGAGGGTTCATCCTCGGCCGAGCCGTCGCCCTGCGGGCGGTTCATCTTCGCCTCGAGCTTGTCGAGCCGGGCCAGCAGGGGCGCGGGGTCGGCCTTCTTCTCGATCTCGGTCATCTTGGCTTCCAGCGCCGTGATGTCCGGGGTTTCGGTGGTTTCCGTCATGCCTTGTCCTTTCGCAGACGTGATGCGCGCGCCGGGATGCGCCGGCACCGCCACCACGCTGATTTCCAGCAGTTCCAGTTCCTTGATCGTCCGGCCACCGCCCTTGCGGGGCAGGGCCTTGCGGGTGATGAAGCCGATCGACAGCCCGCTCATCGCCCCTTCACGGACCAGCGCACGGACCTCGCGGGCGCGGGTCACGTCATCGATCAGCAGCCGGCCCTTGACCGCCAGCCCCTCGGCCGTCTCGGCCACCTCGTCCCAGACCCCGATCACGGCCGCCTGGTCGTGGCTGGCGAGCATGGGCAGGCGCGCCGCCTTGTGCGCGAAAGCGCCGGGGTCGATCACGTCGCCGACGCGATCCGCCGCGCCGAACGGCCAGGCGATGCCGCTGATCGTGCCGGCCTCGTCAACGTCGAGCTGCGCCTTGATCTCGATCCTCTGCATCAGCGATCCTCCCGGAACGCCGCCCGGTCCGAGGCAAAGGCGTCGACCTGGGCCTGCACCCACAGCGCCGCCCGCAGGAGCCGCACCACGTTGGCGTGGTTGAAGGGCACCGGCTCGCCGTCTTCCTTGATGTCCCAGCCCAGCACGCAGCGGGCGAGGGTGTTGAGCCGGGCTTTCTCGCGCGCTGCCGCGTTGACCCGGCCCTCGTCATCGGCCCCCGCCGCCAGCTCATCGACCATTGCCAGCCGGGCGCGCGCCTGGGTGGCGCTGTCCGGGCCTGCGATCCGCAGGGTGATGCCGGTCGGCTTGCCGGTCACCGGGTCCAGCAGCTCGAAGTCCCGCCCCCGGTCGTGATCCTGCGCCTCGGCCTCGATGTCATTCAGCTGCATTGCCATCCTCCCGCGGCTTGGGTGCCGCGCTGATATTCGGGTTCAGGAATTCGTCGCCGCCGCCGCGCGGGGGCAGGCCCAGCCAGTCGCGGCCCTCGTTGGGGGTTGATCGTCTGGCTGGAGATCAAGCTGTTGATCACCGTCGCCCGGGTCGACAGATCGGCGCGGGTCAAATCGTCACGATCGAACCGGATCACGTGGCTGGCCCGCTCTTCATCGCTGAACAGCGCCCGGCGCAGCGCGCCCTCGAGCCCGCGCAGCCACGGTTCCAGCGTGTAGGACAGGAACTCGCGCCCCTTCTGTTCGCTGTTCGACCAGGTGGCACGCGACAGGTCGCCGACCATCGGAGCCGGGATGTTGAAGGCCCGTGCGATTTCTTCGATCTGGAACCGGCGGTTCTCGAGGAACTGCGCATCGGTGCTGGTGAAGGTGAACGGCTTGAACTCCGTCCCATCGAACAGGATGGCGGTGCGGCCGCCGGTGTCCTCGCCCTCATGGGATTGCCGCCAGGCTTCCCGGGCCTTCTTCACCGATTCTTCCCCCATGCCCTTGGGAAACATCAGCGCCCCGGAGGGACGGGCGCCGCGGGTGAACAGCCGGCCGGCATGGCGGTCCATTGCCACCACGATGCCGATGGCCTCGCGCGCCAGCGTCAGGGGCGCGCGCCCCAGGGGCGGCAACAGGTGGATCACGTCCCGAGAGGCAACAGCGGTGTTGTGGACGCGGTATTTTCGTTCGCCGGTGTCGGTATCGATGCTGAAGCTCAGCGCCCCCGTCCGATAACGGATCAGTTCCCGGACCTCGCCACCCACGCGGTTGACCCAGACCAGGCCACCCGCATCGGACATCAGCGCATCGATCACGACCTGCCGGATCAGCTCGAAGCCGCTGGTCCAGTCATTCGCCTCCCCGCGCAGCAGGTCGAGGATCGGGTGATCATGCACGTCGATCTCGGTGCCCCCTTCGATCCGCTTGACGTGGACATCCAGGGACGCCACCGCCTCGCTGATCAGCTGGATGGCATTGGCGACGACAGGGACGCCGAGGGCTTGTTGCGCAGAGACAGGGATGCCGCTGGCGGTGGGGGTCAGGCCGAACAGCGCCTCAAGCGCCGCATCGGGCGAGGTCAGGGACTTCTGTTCGGCCCAGAAGGGCTTTCGGAGGCGGCGCCAGATGCTCATGGACCATTCTATGCAGGGCGCCCGCGCTGCGGTGGAAGCTGGCAAAACCTTGCACGATGCAGAAAACCACCGCAGAACGTGGCATCAGCCTTGCCGACGCCATGCTATGAGGGCGCTCCGCTCGGCAAACCAGCGCCCCATCGGCTTGCTGACAGGCATGCCGCTGGCGGGGTCCGTGGCCCATCTGCGGGCGGTGTCGACCGACACGCCTAGGCAAGCAGCGATAGCCGACAGGCCCCAAAGCGGCCGGTTCGGCTCCAGGATCGCATCGGCCCGCCACCTGTCGATCGGCGGCAGCGGCTGCAGCAAGTTCTGTTTTTCCTTCCTGTTCCCTGTCATCGTTGCCCCTTTCTTCTATTATCTATCTGATATTTATCAGAAAATCTCTATTTGGCGCAAATGTCGCGCTCGCCACCCCGCGCCGGTCCCCAGGAAAGCCCGAAAGTTCGAGACCACCCCCGGGCCCGGCGCCGCGGGCGGTCAGACCGCCATCGGGGCGGTGTCGAACCGGCGCTCGACCTCCATCTGGATGCGCAGGGCGCGGAGATCGCGCTGCATCCGCGCCAGCTGACCCGCCAGCCGTCCAGTGAGCGGGTTCGGTCCCGTGTTCGACCCGCCGGTGACGATCCTCATCAGCTCGTAGTCGATCGCCTTGATGCGATGGGCGATGTCTTTCGCCTGTTCGTCGCTGGTGGCCTTCCTGAAGACCTTTGCTTGATGTTTCATGGCCTTATTCCCTTGGTATCTCTCGGCAGGGACAAAAGGGACAATCTGGCGCTTATCCACCGTATACGCGCGCGCATCACACGCGCCCGCGTATACGGTGGATAGGGGGGACTTTGTCCCTTTTGTCCCTTGCGCCCTCACAGCTTCAGCTTCCCGCCCTTGAGGCCCCGCTTGCCGTTCGACTTGCCATCGGTGAACCCGCGCCCGCGCAGCTCCTTGATCAGGGTGTTCTGGGTCCAGGCCATGAGCCCCTGACGTTCGGCCCATTGCTTGAAGCGGGCATGAATGTCCGTTGAGGCTTCAAAGCCGCCTTCAATCAGGTCGATCTCGTCTCCGATGAACTGGCCGACCGTGTCTTCATTGTCGAAATACTCGGCCGAGGCGGCCGCAACCTTGGCCGGGACATCCAGCCCGCGGCGCTGCCACATATCGACGCCTTGGAGACACCACCGCAGGATCGCCGGGCCCTCGGCCTTCAGCTTCTCCTGCAGCCCCGTGTCTCGCCGCTCGGCCGGGATCGTGACGGTAAACGGCACCATCACCACCCGCGAACGGATCGCCTCATCCACGCCCCGGAAGGAGGGCTGGGTGTTCCCCGCGATCATTAGCGTGAGCTGGGGGTCGAACTCGAAGAAATCCTGACGCATGAACCGCACCGACATCTTGTCACCGCCGGTCAGGTCCTTGATCACCGAATCGTCCCAGGTCTTCCCGCGGGGCAGCTCGCTGCCGATCACCAGCCGCGCGCCGTTGAGCCCGGCGATATCGGTCGAGTGGCGCTCAACCTGCGAATTCAGGAACGTCTCTGCTGCAGCCTTCCGCGCATAATCGTTCCAGAGCCACATGAGGGTGTTCAGGAAGACGCTCTTGCCGTTCCGGCCCGTGCCGTAGAGGAATAGGAGCTTGTGTTCATTGGTCATGCCGGTCAGCGCGTAGCCCGCCGCCCGTTGCATGAAATCGATGATCACAAAGTCATTGTCGAAGATTTCGCGCAGGAACTGGATCCATCGCTCGGGCTCGGCCCCCTTCTCGGCAGGGGCGACGGCTGTCTGCTTGGTGATCATATCGCTGCGCTGCGCCGGCCGCAGGGTGCCGGTGCGCAAGTCCACCGTGCCGCCGGGCGTCCCCAGCAGCATCAACTCGCCGTCGAAGTCGGCCGACCGGGCAGCGCTTTCACGGTTCGACTGCGCCAGCGCCTCGACACTGGCGACGGTCATCTTGTGGCGAAGCGCGACCGCCTGGGCCTTGGCCCATTTCTTCAGCCGGTCGGCCTCGCGCTGGTCGTGAAGTTCCCTTGCCTTCTCATCGGCCCCTTCCAGAACCTGATCGGCCTTCCACCGCAGGAAGTCCCGGCACAGGTCCCAGTTCTTGCGGGTGTCATCGACGCGCCAGCAGATCCCGTCCCAGAACAGCCACTTGCCCCAGGTGTGAACATACTTGGCATTTTCGTCCCACCAGCGCTGCCCCATCTCGAGCGCCAGCGCGTCCTGAGACAGCTCAACCGCCTCCGGCATATCCGGCGGGGCACCCGACGAAGACCCGCCGGGCTCTTGGGGTGGCGCCCCGCGCCCTCGACCGTCATCCGCATAGCTGTCCAGCGACGTCCCCCGGTGGGGGTTGTCGCCCCCAGCTTCGACCGGCCCCAGCCCCTCGGGCATATCGACGGGCTCGGACCTTGCGATGATCTCTCGCGCTCGGGCGGAGTTGATTTGCTCGGTCATGCCGCCACCTCGCCCGAAATGTAGACGATGAAGGCCTTGCGGTCGGCCTCGGGCATCGCTTCCCAGCAGGCCAGCGCATAGGCCTTCAGCTCGGCCCGTGACGCCATATCCGCCCAGAACCGCGCCTCTTCCATCAGGCCCCCGAGGAAGGGCACCTGCGGCCAGGCGGGGCGGTAAGCCTCGAGCAACCGTTCCAGCAGTCGGGCGCGAATGTCGGCCGGACACTCCGCCGCCGCGTCGGCCAAGGCCATTGCACAACGGCGGCGCTTCAGGGTAGAATCGTGGTCAGGAGCCTTATCCTGTCTGATTGCCCCGGTTGCGCCCCCCAGCGCGCCGGGGTTTTCGTTTCCCGGAACATCGCCGGAACAGCCGGCCTTGGCGTGTACGGGATTTGTACCGGCGTTCTCGACGCGTTCCGCGTTTCGGGCCGCAATCTCCTGCACGAAACTGCAAGCAGCGGAGTCAGAGGGTTCAAAACGCCCAACATTTGCAGGGATTTCTGGCGACCCCGAGAGGATTCGAACCTCCAACCTGCCCCTTAGGAGGGGGCTGCTCTATCCAGTTGAGCCACGGGGTCGCTGGCGGTCTTGTCGCATGGGTTGCGGGGGTGTGGCAAGGTTGCGTCTGCGTCTTGTCGTGCGCTAACAACGAACCATTCCCTGCCGCGCAATCCGGTGATTTCCGCATGAACCCTGAACCTCGTCGTCGCCCGCTGACCCTTCGCGACGTGTCGCTTGCCTCGGGGGTCAGCGAGATGACCGTCAGCCGGGTGCTGCGCAACCGCGGCGACGTTTCGCCCGCCACGCGCGAAAAGGTGCTGACCGCGGCGCGGACGCTGGGCTACGTCCCCAACAAGATCGCCGGAGGGTTGGCCAGCCAGCGCGTGAATCTGGTGGCGGTGGTGATACCCTCGCTGTCGAACCTGGTGTTCCCCGACGTGCTGGGCGGGATCTCGGCCGAACTGGACGACACCGGGCTGCAACCTGTCGTCGGCGTCACCCACTATGGCCCGGGGCGCGAGGAAACCGTGCTTTACGACATGCTCAGCTGGCGGCCCTCGGGGGTGATCCTGGCCGGGGTGGAACACAGCCGCGCCTCGCGCGCGATGCTGGGCAACGCCGGGGTGCCGGTGGTCGAGATCATGGATATCGACGGGCATCCGATCGACTGCGCCGTCGGCATCAGCCACGAACGCGCGGGCGAGGAAATGGCCGCGCAGATCCTGGCCGCAGGTTATCGCCGCATCGGCTTCATCGGCACCCACATGCCCGAGGACCACCGCGCCCGCAAACGGCTGGTCGGGTTCGAACGGGCGCTGGCGCAGGCTGGCCTGGCGCTGGTCGCGCGCGAATACTACCAGGGCGGCTCGTCCCTGGCCAAGGGCCGCGAACTGACCGAGCGCATCCTCGCGCGCGAGCCGGGGCTGGATTTCCTGTATTACTCCAACGACCTGATCGGGGCGGGGGGGCTGCTGTGGGC
>JAZIHR010000003.1:0-46623 GCA_036678445.1 Alphaproteobacteria bacterium | reverse complement strand
GGAGTAGGGAGCGCCCTTTCATTCCCGCGCATCCCGGCGGACGCCGGGATCCAGTGGGAGCGACGCGCACCGGCCCACGGCGCCCGCCCCGGGCGCCGCGGCGCCCCCCACGGGGCGCCGCGGCGGCCCCGGCGCGCCCGGGGGTGGCCCCCCCCCGGACCCCCGGCGGGTATTTTCACCAGAAAGAAGCAACCTGAGGCCGCGCCGCATCCGGCTTCTTTCTGGTGAAAATACCCCGGCCCGGCCGTGCCGCTCAGCGCCTGCGTCTTGTATAGGCGCGCAGCTCGGCCAGGCTGATCGCGCCGGTGGCGAAGCTCAGCGCGAAATAGATCGCGGCGCCGCCGAAGACGAGAATGGCAAGCCCGGCCACGTCGCCCTCGCCATCCGTGGCCAGCCGGGCGCGCAGGACCCACAGCGCCGCGGCCATCAGCCCCGAGGACAGCAGGATGCGCGGCATGGTCCGGCGCAGCCGTGCGTCGAAATGCGCGGCCTGTCCCATCGTCCGCGTCCCCCACCACAATTGCCCCACCATCACCCAGGCCGCCAGCGTGGTGCCAAGCGCGGCGGCAAGGAACCCGATCAGCCCCATCAGCCCAAAGGCCGCGGCTGCGTTCACCACCATCGAGTTCACCGCGTAGCGGAACGGGGTGCGCGTGTCCTCGCGCGCGAAATACAGCGGTTGCAGGATCTTTTGCAGCACGAAGGCCGGCAGCCCCAGCGCATAGACCACCAGCGCCTGTGCGGTCATCGCCGTGTCATGGGCATCGAACGCGCCGCGCTGAAACAGCGTCGCCACCATCGGCACCGCGATCACCGCGATGGCAAAGGCGGCGGGCAGGGTCAGGAACATCCCGAATTCGGTCGCGCGCGACAGCGCCGACTGGCCGCCGGCTTCGTCGCCCGCGCGCAGGCGGCGGGCCAGTTCCGGCAGCAGCACCACCGCCACCGCCGCGCCCACCACCCCCAGCGGCAGTTGGTAAAGCCGGTCCGAGTAGTTCAGCCAGCCGATCGCGCCCTCGAAGAACGACCCCACCTGCCGCCCGACCAGCAGGTTCACCTGCACCACCCCTCCGGCAAAGATCGCGGGCAGGGCGATGGTCAGCAGCCGTTTCATGTCCGGGGTCAGCCGCGGGCGGCGCGGGACCAGCCGCCAGCCGTTGCGCGCCGCGTCCCACCAGACCAGCCCCAGTTGCGCCACCCCGGTGACCGGCGTGGCCCAGGCCAGCGTCAGCCCCAGGTCCCAGCCAAGCGCGCGGCCCAGCACCATGCCGGCGATGAACAGCAGGTTCAGCAGCACCGGCGCCGCCGCCGCCGCGGTGAAGCGCCCGTTTGCGTTCAGCACCCCCGAGATCATCGAGGCCAGAGAGATCAGCAGGATATAAGGGAAGGTGATCCGCCCGTATTCCACCGCCAGGTCGAAGCGTTCGTCCCCCGCGAACCCCGCCGCCATCAGCCAGACCAGCCCCGGCATTGCGATCATCGCCAGCGCGGAAAACACCGCCACCACGAAGGCCAGCCCCGAGAACGCGTCCTGCGCGAATTTCTGCGGGTCGTCGCCACCTTCCAGCTTTTTGGAAAACAGCGGCACGAAGGCGGTGTTGAACGCGCCTTCCGCGAAAAAGCGGCGGAACATGTTGGGCAGCGACAGCGCGACAAAGAACGCCTCGACCACCGGGCCGGTGCCCAGCCACGCCGCCATCATGATGTCGCGCACGAAGCCCGAAACCCGCGACAGGAAAGTCCACAGCCCGACGGAGATGAACCCCCGCACCAGTCCGCCACGCATAAGTTCAGGCCCTCGCTCGTTCTGCGCCTTCGCGTATCGCTTCGCGCAGCTTGCGTTCAAGGGCCTCTTGCCGCACGGGCGAAAGAAGTTTCGCACCGCTGTTGTCCTTGACGTAGAACGCATCGACCACCTGAGCGCCGAAAGTGGCGATCACGGCGCTGACGATCTGGACCTGGTCCTCGGCCAGCGTGCGGGTCAGGTCGTAAAGCAGGCCGGGGCGGTCGCGGGTGTCCACCTCGATGATGGTGTGGATGTCCGAGCCCTCGTTGTCGAAGGTGACGTGAGTGGGAAAGCGAAAGCCGCGGTCGCGTTTCTTCACCCGGTCGCGGTCGGCCAGCGCCGCCTGCGCCACCGCCCGGCCGGCCAGCGTGCGGTCGATCATCCGGCGCAGCTGCGGCATCCGTTCGGCGGAATAGGGGTGGCTTTCGGCGTCCTGCACCCAGAACACCGCCGTCGCATAGCCGTCGCGGGTGGTATAGGTGCGCGCATCGACGACATTGGCGCCTGCCAGCGCCAGCGCCCCGGCCAGCCGCGAGAACAGCCCCGGCTGGTCGGCGACCACAAAGGCCGCGCGCGTGGCATCGCGGCGCAGGTCGGGGTCAAGGTCCATGCGGATTTCACCCGCGCCGATCCCGCGCAGCAGCCGGGCAAAGACCTGGTGGGTATCGCCGGGCAGCCCCTGCCAGTAGCTGTCGTCGTGGCGGGCGGTCTCGGCCGCGATCTCGGTCGCGTCCCAGCCCTGCGCGATCAGCAGCAGGCGCAGCCCCTGCCGCGCCTCGTCGGCCTGCTGCTCGCGGTTGACCTCCTCCAGCCCGTTTTCCAGCACTTCGGCGGTCAGCTGGTGCAGGTTGCGCAGCAGGACGGCCTTCCAGTTGTTCCAGGTGGTGGGGCCGACGCCGCGGATGTCGCAGACGGTCAGCACCGTCAGCAGGTCCAGCCGCTGGCGCGAGCGCACCGCCTTGGCGAAATCGCCCAGCGTGCGCGGGTCCGAGATGTCGCGTTTCTGCGCCACGTCCGACATCAGCAGGTGGTTGCGGACCAGCCATTCGACCAGTTCCACCCGCGCCGGTTCCAGCCCCAGCCGCTGGCAGACCCGCCGCGCGATCCGGGCGCCGATGATCGAGTGATCCTCGGGCAGGCCCTTGCCGATGTCGTGCAGCAGCGTGGCCAGGTAGATCACCGCGCGGTCGATGCGGCCTTCGGCCATGATCCCCGAGACGATGGGCAGGTCCTCGACCAGCTTGCCCCGCTCGATCTGCGACAGGGCGGCGACGCATTGGATCAGGTGCTCGTCCACCGTGTAATGGTGGTAGACGTTGAACTGCATCATCGCGACGATGCGTTCGAATTCGGGGATATAGGCGCCCAGCACCCCCAGTTCGTTCATCCGGCGCAGGGCGCGTTCCGGGTTGCCGTGGTCCAGCAGCAGCCCCAGGAAGATGCGCCCCGCCTCGGGTGAATTGCGCATGGCGTCGTCGATGCGACGCAGGTTCTGCGTGACCAGCCGCATCGCCTCGGGGTGGATCAGGATGCCGGTGCGCAGCGCCTCGTGGAACAGGCGCAGGATGTTCAGCGGGTCGGCGAAATAGCTGTCGGGGTCGGCGATGGCCAGCCGCCCGGTTTCCACCCGCAGCCCCGAGGCCACCCGCGGCCGGCGCAGCCGTTCCAGGAACGAGGCCCGATACAGGTGGCGCTGTTCCAGCCCGGTCAGGAACACCCGGGTCAGTTCGCCCACCTTCGTGGCGTGGCGGAAATAGGTCTGCATGAAGATTTCCACCCCGCGCCGGCCGCCGGCGTCGTGGTAGCCCATGCGCTCGGCCACCTCGAGCTGCATGTCGAAGCTGAGCTTTTCCACCGCGCGCCCGGCGACCAGGTGCATGTGGCAGCGCACCGCCCACAGGAAATCCTCGGCCGCCCAGAAGGTCGTGTGCTCGGCGCGGGTGAAATGGCCAAGGTCCACCAGCTCGATGGCGCGATCGACCTGGTGGATGTACTTGGCGATCCAGTAGAGGGTCTGGAGGTCGCGCAGCCCGCCCTTGCCCTCTTTCACGTTGGGTTCCAGCAGGTAGCGGCGGCCGCCCTGGCGGCGGTGGCGCGCGGCCCGCTCGGCCAGTTTGGCCTCGATGAATTCGGGGACGGTGCGGGCGAACAGCTCGGGCCACAGCCGGTCGCGCAGCGACTGCGCCAGCACCGCGTCGCCGCAGACCAGCCGGTGTTCCAGCAGGCTGGTGCGGATGGTGATGTCCTGTTCGGCCAGCCGCAGGCAGTCGTCCACGCTGCGGGTGGCGTGGTCGACCTTCAGCCGCAGGTCCCACAGCATGTAAAGCATGGATTCCACGACGCTTTCGATCCAGCCGCTGGGTTTCCACGGCAGCAGGAACAGCAGGTCGATGTCGGAATGCGGCGCCATTTCGCCGCGGCCATAGCCGCCGGTGGCGATCACCGCGATGCGCTCGCCCTCGGTCGGGGAAAGATTGGGGTGCAGGCGGGTGGTGGCGACGTGGTGGATGGCGCGGATGGTGGCGTCGGTCAGCTCGGCGATGGCGCGCACGGTTTCGCGCCCCTTGCGCGGGTGCGAGGCCAGCCCGGCGGCGATGTCGGCCATGGCGCCGGCGCGCAGTTCGGACAAGAGAGCGACGCTGCGGGCGCGGATGTCGCGCGGGTCCGACAGCCCGGCCAGCCCGGCGTCCAGCGCGGCGATGGCGCGGTCGGGGTCGAACAACGGATGCGCCCCGGGCAGGGCCGGGGCGCTTTGGATCGGGGCAGGGGCGGCGGGGTTGTTTCCCCCGCCTGCCCCGTTCCGGGTCTGTCGTCGCGGCAAGGTCAGAACCCGGCGCCGCGGAAGCTGCCCCGCGCCGGGTCGAGCACCACCAGCTGCCCGCCCCGCAGCGTGGCCACCGACAGCTGCCGCTGGTTGCTGCCGTCCGGCATCAGCCGGAACGGGCCCTGGATGCCGGCGAAACCGGCGCCCTGGGTCAGCCCGGCGGTGGTCACGGCATTGCGCTTGCCGGCCCGCATCTGCGCGGCCAGTGCCGACACCGCGTCATAGGCCAGCGTCGCGAATTCATGCGGGGTTTCGCCATAGGCGGCGCGGTAGCGGCTGTTGAACTGGGCGATCCGCGCCAGGTCGGGGATGGCGAACCAGCCGTTCTGCAACTGCGGCAGGGCGGCGCGGCTGGCGGGCACGTCCCAGCGGGTCAGCCCCATCAGCTGGACCGAGCGGCTGCTCAGCCCCGCCTCGGCCAGCGCGGCGGCGATTTCGGGCAGCACCGCCTGGTTGTTGCCGGTCAGGAATATCGCCTGCGCCTGGTTGGCCGCGGCAGCCCGGGCGATGGTGGGGGCGACCGCGTCCATTTCCGCGCGCGAGGGGCCGTGGCCGGTCTTGCCGACCAGCGTGGCGCGGTTGCGGGCGATGGCGGTCTCGATCGCGGCGCCGCCGATCTGGCCGGCCACGTCGTTTTCATGGACCAGCAGGAAGCGGCTCAGCCCCTGCGAGACCCCGTAGGACACCAGCCGGTTGGCGGTATTGCCGAAAGTGTTGCCAAGGACAAAGAGATTGCCCCCCGCGATATCGGCGTTGTTGGAAAACGACAGCACGTTCACCCGCCCGGCCACGGCGGTGCCGACCGCATTGGCCGATTCCGCGTGCAGGGGGCCGACGATGATCTTGGCGCCCTCGGCCACCGCCTGGTTGGCGCGCTGCACTGCTAGCGCGGCATCGTCGCCGCTGTCATAGATGCGCAGGTCGATGCGGGCACCCTGCGCATCGGCGACGGCCATGCGGGCGGCATTGCTCATCGAGCGGGCCATGTAGTCGTAATTGGGGTCGCCCGAGCCCCCCGGCACCAGCAGCGCCACCTGCAACGGCTGCGCGGGGTCGATGGTCGGGCCGGTCTGGGGGCCGCCGACGGACAGCCCGACAGGCTCGCAGGCGGCCAGTGCCATGGCGGAAAACAGGGCCGCGACCCGCAGCAGGGGGCGTCGGAACCGGGGCAGGCCCCGGGTCCGGGAAAGCTGGCTCCGGTCGGCGCGCTCGAGGCGCTGGGCGGTTGAGACCATGGGGTTGATTCCCTCGTTGTGGTGATGTGCCGGGTCGGGCAAGGGTAGCCACAGACCGCCTGGCGTGGCAACCTGACGCGCCAGGCCGCCAGGGGATGCTGCGGCGCGGCGACAGAGCAGGGTGTCAAGAATGCAGGACCAGCAATATCCCAAGGAGAGGCCCGACGCCGAGGGCGCGCGGCCGGTCCCGGCCTCGGTGCTGGCCGAGCGGCTGGACCCGGGGCTTTACCTGGTCTCGACCCCGATCGGGCGGGCGCGCGACATCACGCTGCGGGCGCTGGATGTGCTGAATGCGGCCGAGGTGCTGGCGGCCGAGGATACCAGGACCCTGCGCCACCTGATGGCGATTCACGGGATCCCGCTGCGAGGGCGCCGGATCCTGTCCTATCACGACCATAATGCCGACCGTGCCCGGCCCGCGATCCTTGCCGCGATCGCGGCGGGGCAGTCGGTCGCCTATTGCTCGGACGCGGGCACGCCGCTGGTCGCGGACCCCGGGTTCCGGCTGGCGCGGGACATCGCGGCGGCGGGTGGCAGGGTCCATGCCGTGCCCGGCGCCTCGGCGCTGCTGGCGGCGCTGACGGTGGCGGGCCAGCCGACCGACCGCTTCATGTTCGCGGGATTCGCACCAGCCCAGCGCAGCGCCCGGCGCCACTGGCTGAGGGAACTGGCCGGAATCGACGCGACCATCGCGATTTTTGAAAGTCCGCGGCGCGTTAAGGAATTGTTGAATGATTTGTGCGAGATCGAAGAAGAACGTGATATCTCGATCTGTAGGGAACTGACCAAGAAATTCGAAGAGGTGCTGCGCGGGCCGGCACGGACACTGGCCGACCGGATTCCCGCCGAAGGGCTGCGGGGGGAAGTGGTGGTGGTCATGGGGCCGCCGGTGCTGATGCCGACGGATGATGCGGCGGTGCAGGATGCGCTGCGCATCCGTATGGGGCGCATGACGATGCGTGACGCGGTGGCCGAGGTTGCTTCGGAAACCGGGCGTCCGCGCAAGGAAGTTTATCGTATGGCGCTGGCCATGCAGGAGGATGGAGCCGATGCAGATGATCATGCCCTGGCTTGAAGGCCGCCCGACCGGCGGGTCCGGCCATGCCCGGGTTGCCCGTGGAATGTCGGCCCATGCTTCGGGGCAGGCTGCCGAGGCGCGGGTGGCAGAGCTTTACGCGGACCGGGGCTGCGAGATTCTCGAGCGGCGCTGGCGCAGTGCCGCCGGCGAGATCGACCTGATCCTGCGCGATGGCGAAGCCATCGTCTTTGTCGAGGTCAAGAAATCCGGGACGCATGACCTCGCTGCACAGCGGTTGTCGCGGCGCCAGATGGACCGGATCTGCACGGCCGCCCTGCTTTACACCGAGCGTTTTCCGACCGGTTCGCTGACCGAGATGCGTTTCGATGCGGCGCTGGTGGATGCTTGCGGCCGCGTGGAGATCATCGAAAATGCCTTTGGTGCCAACTGAGGGCGCGGCCCGTCCTGCGCTTGCATCGTCCTGCCCGGCAGGTCAGAACCGGTTCCAGCGCAACACGAAGGCCGGAGTCGTCATATGTCCCTCAGGGTCGCCCTCCAGATGGATCCGATCGAGCAGGTTTCGATCGACGCCGATTCGACCTTTCGCATCGGCCTGGAAGCAGAGGCGCGCGGGCATCGGCTGTTCCAGTATACGCCGGACGGGCTGATCTTCGACGAGGGCCGGCTGTTCGCGCGCGGGCGCGACATCACCCTGCGGCGCGAGCAGGGCAATCATGTCAGCTTCGGAGAATGGCGCACCGCCGAGCTGTCCGGGTTCGACGTGATCTGGCTGCGGCAGGATCCGCCTTTCGACATGAGCTATGTCACCTCCACCCATCTGCTGGACCGGGTTCATCCCGGGGTGCTGGTGGTCAATGACCCGTTCTGGGTCCGCAACCTGCCGGAAAAACTGTTCGTGCTGGATTTTCCGCAGCTGACTCCGCCAACGATGATCGCGCGTGATGTCGAGGCGATCCGCGCATTCCGTGCCCGCCACAACGAGATCATCATCAAGCCGCTTTACGGCAATGGCGGCGCCGGGGTGTTTCACCTGCCGCAGGCCGATGCGAATCTGTCGGCCCTGCTGGAACTGTTCGGCGGGATCAACCGCGAGCCGGTGATCGTGCAGAAATTCCTGCCGGCCGTGGTCAAGGGTGACAAGCGCATCATTCTTGTCGACGGAGAGGCGGTCGGGGCGATCAACCGCATTCCCGCGCAGGGCGAGGCACGTTCGAACATGCATGTCGGCGGCCGGCCGGAAAAAGTGGGGCTGACCGAGCGCGAATTGGAAATCTGCGCCACGATCGGACCGGTCCTGCGCGAAAAGGGGCTGATCTTCGTCGGAATCGACGTAATCGACGGGTGGCTCACGGAAATCAACGTGACCTCTCCGACCGGGATCCAGGAGCTTGAGCGGTTCGACGGCATCAACGCCGCCGCCCTGATCTGGGAAGCGATCGAGCGTCGGCTGGCCGCAGGCGGCTCTGCCCGATAGCCGTTACCCGAGGAACCGCCCATGCCCTCTGCTTGGCCCCCCGCCCAGACCCCCGGCAGCCTTCTTCGCGCCATGTTCGACCGGGCGGTCGCGGTGGCCGATCCGATGGAAAGCCTTGCCGGATTTCTTCCGCCCCGGCCAGCCGGGCGGGTGGTGGTGGTCGGCGCCGGCAAGGCCAGCGCCCGCATGGCCGAGGCGGTCGAGGCGGCCTGGGGGCCGTGCGAAGGGCTGGTGATCACCCGCTATGGTCACGCCCGCCCCACCCGCGGCATCGAGATCGTCGAGGCTGCCCATCCGGTCCCTGACCGGGCCGGGGTCGAGGCCACGCTACGGGTGCTGGCGCTGCTCGAAGGGCTGGGCGAGGGGGATTTTGTCCTGGCGCTGATTTCGGGCGGAGCCTCGGCGTTGCTTTGCGCGCCTGCGGGCGACATCACCCTGCCCGAGAAACAGGCGATCAGCCGCGCCCTTCTGGCCAGCGGTGCGCCGATCGGTCAGATGAACATCGTCCGCAAGCATCTCAGCCGGGTCAAGGGCGGCCAGCTGGCTGCCGCCGCCTGGCCGGCACGGGTGCTGGCGCTGATGATTTCCGATGTACCGGGGGATGACCCGGCACTGATCGGCTCTGGCCCGACGGTCGGCGACGCTTCGACCGCGACCGAGGCGCGGGCGATTCTCGAACGCTGGGGGGTGGCGATTCCGGCCTCGGCCGAGGCGGTGCTGGAAACCGGCACTGGTGTGCGTGCGCCAGATGATCCGGTGCTGTCGCGTGTCGAGAACGTGGTCTATGCCGCGCCGTCGCGGTCGCTTGCCGCTGCGGCAGAACTGGCGGCCTCTCAAGGGTTTGAGGTTGAAATCCTTGGCGATTCCATCGAGGGCGAGGCCCGCGAAATCGCCGTTTCCCATGCCCGGCTGGCGCTTGCCGCGACCGGGCCGCGGGTGATCCTGTCGGGCGGAGAGCTGACCGTGACCCGGCGTGGCGACGGTTGTGGCGGGCCGAATGCGGAATATGCGCTGGCGCTGGCACTGGCGCTGAACGGGGCTGCCGGGATCCATGCCATTGCCTGCGATACCGATGGCATCGACGGCGCGGCCGAGGTTGCCGGGGCGCTGATCGGGCCGGACACGCTTGATCGCGCGCGGGACTGCGGTGCCGACGCGGCGGCGGCGCTGGCCCGCAACGATGCCCATGGATTTTTCGCTCGGATCGGCGGGCAGGTCGTGACGGGGCCGACGCTGACAAACGTCAATGATTTCCGTGCCCTGCTGATAGAATCCGATAGGCGGGACTGACCGCTGTCCTGTTAATCTTTCCTTAAACTCCGGCTGCTAGACCCGACCAGACGGGCAGCGGAGGGCAGGATGGTCGCGATTGCCTTTACTGTCGCCTTTGACGGAATCGAGGCGCGGTTGGTCGAGGTGCAGGCGGCGGTTTCGGCCGGGATACCGTCGTTTTCCATTGTCGGCCTGCCGGACAAGGCAGTCAGCGAGGCGCGCGAACGGATTCGCGCCGCCTTTGGGGCCATGTCGGTGGCGATGCCGTCCAAGCGGGTGACGGTGAACCTGTCGCCCGCCAACCTGCCAAAAGAGGGCTCGCATTTCGACCTGCCCATCGCGCTGGCGGTGCTGGCGGTGCTTGATGTGGTGCCGGCGGACGAGCTTGCCAACGTCGTCTCGCTGGGGGAGCTGTCGCTGGACGGGCGGCTGGTGTCGGTCGCCGGGGCCTTGCCCGCTGCCGTCGCCGCGGCCGAGGATCAGCGCAGCCTGATCTGCCCGCCCGCCTGCGGGGCCGAGGCCGCGTGGGTCGGGACGGTGCCGGTGGTGGCGCCGGCCGGGCTGAAGCAGGTGGTCGATCATCTGACCGGCCGCGCGCCGGTCGCGCCCGCGTCGCCGGGGCAGGTGGCGCGGCCGCGGTCCTTGGCCGACATGGGCGATGTGCGCGGGCAGGAACGCGCGCGGCGGGCGCTGGAAATCGCCGCTGCTGGCCGCCACCACCTGCTGATGGTCGGGCCGCCGGGGGCGGGCAAGTCGATGCTGGCCGCGCGGCTGCCGGGGCTGATGCCCGAGCTGTCCCCTGCCGAGGCGCTGGAGACCTCGATGATCCAGTCGCTGGCCGGGCTGCTGGCCGACGGCGGGATTTCACGCGAGCCGCCCTATCGCGACCCGCACCACACTGCCTCGATGGCGGCGATCGTGGGGGGCGGGCGCAGTGCGCGGCCGGGTGAGATCAGCCTGGCCCATAACGGCGTGCTGTTCCTGGACGAACTGCCGGAATTTCCCCGGCAGGTGCTGGAAACCTTGCGGCAGCCGCTGGAAACCGGCGAGGTCGTGGTGGCGCGCGCCAATGCGCATGTGCGCTATCCCTGCCGTTTCCTGCTGGTCGCCGCGGCCAATCCCTGTCGCTGCGGTCACCTGGCCGATGCCGCCCGCGCCTGTGCCCGCGCGCCGCAATGCGGGGCCGATTACCTGGGAAGGCTGTCGGGGCCGCTGATGGACCGATTCGACCTGAGAATCGAGGTGCCGCCGGTCTCGATCTCTGATCTCGACCAGCGCAGCGGCGGCGAAACGACTGCCGCCATCGCTGTTCGGGTCCGGGCTGCCCGCGAAATCCAGTCGCGGCGATTCGGCGATGGGCCCGGCTTGCGGGTGAATGCGGATGCCTCGGGGGCCGTGCTTGAACAGATCGCCGGGCCGGACAGCGAGGGCCGCGCCCTGATCCACCGTGCCGCGGACAGGCTGGGGCTGAGCGCGCGCGGATATCACCGCATCCTGCGTACTGCCCGCACCATTGCCGACCTGGACCGATCTGACCGGGTTCGCGCGCCACATCTGGCCGAGGCGATCAGCTATCGGCTGCCCTTTGCCATGGGGGCCTGAGCTTCGGGGTTTCCGGGGCTGTCAGGCGTCGGGGCGGGGTGGAAATGGCGGGCGGAATCGGTTCTGGCAACCGTCGGGTCCAGCCCTTGCTTTCCATCTTTTGTTCCGGCGGCGCTGTCGCAGGGGTATTTGGGCCAGAAAGAAGCGCGTTTCCGGTTCTCGTCCGCTGTTCCGCGCGGGGCTTTCTTGCTCCGCTGGCGCCACTCTTCTAGGACTGATCATGGTGGCCGCAAGAGCAGGGGATGACCGTGATGCAGGGAAAACGCGTTCTGCTGATCGTGGGGGGCGGGATTGCCGGCTACAAGCTGCCCGAGCTGGTGCGGCTGCTGCGCAAGGCCGGGGTCGGGGTGGCCACCGTGCTGACCGAGGGGGGCGCGCAGTTCGTCACTCCGCTGACCCTTTCGGCGCTGTCGGGCGAGGCCTGCCATACTGCGCTGTGGGATCTGACCCGCGAGGCCGAGATGGGCCATATCCAACTGTCGCGGTCGGCCGATCTGGTGGTGGTGGCGCCGGCGACGGCGGATCTGATGGCCAAGATGGCTGCGGGGCTGGCCGGGGACCTGGCCTCGACGTTGCTGCTGGCGACCGACAAGCCGGTGCTGATCGCCCCGGCGATGAACGTGCGGATGTGGGAACACCCCGCGACTCGCCGCAACCGCCAGTTGTTGCAGGCCGACGGGGTCAGCTTTGTCGGCCCCGAGGAAGGGGACATGGCCTGCGGCGAATGGGGCGAGGGCCGCATGGCCGAGCCGCAGGCGATTTTCGACGCAATCCTGGCCGCGCTGGGGGGCGGGATCGAGCCGCCGTTGCGCCTGACCAGCGACCGGCTGCGGCTGGCGCCGGAAAGCGCGGTGCCGCCGGCCATCGCGCCGCCGGACGGGCCGCTGCGCGGGCGGCATGTGGTCGTGACCTCGGGGCCGACGCACGAGCCGATCGACCCGGTGCGCTATATCGCCAACCGCTCGTCGGGCGCGCAGGGGGCGGCCGTGGCGGCGGCGCTGCGCGACCTGGGGGCGCAGGTCAGTTTCGTGACCGGGCCGGCGGTGGTGCCGCCGCCTGCGGGGGTAAGGGTGATCCGGGTCGAGACCGCGTCCGAAATGCGCGATGCGGTCGAGGCCGCGCTGCCGGCCGATGCCGCTGTCATGGCCGCGGCGGTGGCCGACTGGCGGGTGGTGAATGCCTCGGGGCAGAAGCTCAAGAAGGACGGCTCGGGCCGGCCGCCGGCGCTGGAAATGGTGGAAAACCCCGACATTCTTGCCTGGATCAGCCAAGCCGGGGCGCGCCCGGCGTTGGTCGTGGGGTTCGCCGCGGAAACCGATAACGTCGTCGGAAACGCGGTCGCCAAGCGCCAGCGCAAGGGCTGCGACTGGATCGTGGCCAATGACGTCAGCCCCGGCTCGGGCGTGATGGGCGGCGCCGACAATACCGCGATCCTGGTCACCGAGGACAATGTCGAGCACTGGCCCCGGCTGCCCAAGGCCGAGGTCGCGCGCCGGCTGGCCGAGCGCATTGCCGCGCGGCTGGCGGAAATTTCCGGCGCCGATGACAGGCCCGCCGGATGAGCCGGGTCTATCTGGACTGGAATGCCACCGCTCCGCTGCGCCCCGAGGCCCGCAAGGCGATGGAGGATGCGCTTGATCTGGTCGGCAACCCTTCGAGCGTTCATGCCGAGGGACGGGCGGCCAAGATGCTGCTGGAACGGTCGCGCGAGCAACTGGCCGAGGCGCTGGGCGCCGCGCAGGCCGACATCGTGTTCACCTCGGGCGCGACCGAGGCGGCGGCTCTGGCTCTGGCGGGGCGGGGGCTGTCCTGTGCCGGGGTCGAACATGACTGTGTGCGCGCCTGGTGCGACGAGGCTCTGGCGACCGGCCCCGACGGGCAGGTCGCGGTGCCGGACCCTGCGCGCGCTACCCTGCAACTGGCCAACAGCGAAACCGGGGTGATCCAGGCCCTGCCGCCGGGGCTGGCGGTCAGCGACCTGACGCAGGGGTTCGGCAAGATCCCCTTTGCCTTTGACTGGCTGGGCATCCGCGCCGGCATGGTCAGCGCCCACAAGCTGGGCGGTCCGCGTGGCGTGGGTGCGCTGGTGCTGGCGGCCGGAGAGGACCGCGAGGCGCTTTTGCGCGGCGGCGGGCAGGAAAGCGGCCGCCGCGCCGGGACCGAAAACCTGGCCGCCATCGCCGGGTTTGCCGCCGCCGCCAGCGCCGCGCAGCGCGACCTGACCGAAGGAATCGCCGAAAAGTTGACCGAAATGCGCGATCATCTGATCGACAGGCTGGAAATTGCCGATAGAATTACTATGTTTCCCGGGCGCGAATCTCTGCGCCTGCCGCAGACGCTGTCGATTCTGACTCCGGGATGGAAGGGCGAGACGCAGGTGATGCAGATGGACCTGGCCGGTTTCGCCGTTTCCGCCGGGTCCGCCTGTTCTTCCGGCAAGGTCCGGGAAAGCGGGGTTCTGCGCGCGATGGGCGTGACCGGACCGGATGCCGGCTGCGCGTTGCGCGTCTCGTTCGGGGGAACGACGACGCTTGAGGATTTGGACCGCTTTGCCGACGCGTGGCTTGCCGCCCGCGCCCGCTGGCAAGGCAAGCAGGGAAGGTAGACATGACCGTTCAGGACGCGCCCGAGATCGAAGTCCGCGAAGGCGTTGACCGCGAGACGGTCGAAACCGTCGCAAGCATGGGTTCCTACAAATACGGGTGGGACACCGAGATCGAGATGGAATACGCCCCCAAGGGCATCAACGAGGACATCGTTCGGCTGATCAGCCAGAAGAACGAAGAACCCGAGTGGATGACCGAGTGGCGGCTGGCCGCGTTCCGGCGCTGGCAGACCATGACCGAGCCCGGCTGGGCGATGCTCAACTATCCCGAGATCGACTTTCAGGACCAGTATTACTACGCCCGCCCGAAAAGCATGGCGGTGCGGCCGAAGTCGCTGGACGAGGTCGATCCCAAGCTGCTGGCCACCTATGAAAAGCTGGGGATTCCGCTGCGCGAGCAGGAAATCCTTGCCGGGATCGAGGGCGCCGAGGCTGCCCCTGCCGATGTGCGCAAGGTTGCCGTCGATGCAGTGTTCGATTCGGTCAGCGTCGGCACCACCTTTCAGGACGAGCTTGCCAAGGCCGGGGTGATCTTCTGCCCGATCTCGGAAGCGATCCGCAAACACCCCGAGCTGGTCAAGAAATACCTTGGTTCGGTCGTGCCGCAGTCGGACAACTATTTTGCCACGCTGAACTCGGCGGTGTTTTCGGATGGGTCGTTTGTCTATGTGCCGCCGGGCGTGCGCTGCCCGATGGAGCTGTCCACCTATTTCCGCATCAACGCCGAAAACACCGGCCAGTTCGAGCGAACGCTGATCATCGCCGACAAGGGCTCTTACGTCAGCTATCTGGAAGGCTGCACCGCGCCCAAGCGCGACACCGCCCAGCTGCACGCGGCGGTGGTGGAAATCGTGATCCTCGAAGATGCCGAGGTGAAGTATTCCACCGTCCAGAACTGGTTCCCCGGCGACGAGGAAGGCCGCGGCGGCATCTACAACTTTGTCACCAAGCGCGCCGACTGCCGCGAGCCGCGGGCCAAGGTGATGTGGACGCAGGTGGAAACCGGCAGCGCGATCACCTGGAAATACCCGTCCTGCATCCTGCGGGGCGAGGAAAGCCAGGGCGAGTTCTACTCGATCGCCATCACCAACAACTTCCAGCAGGCCGACACCGGCACCAAGATGATCCATCTTGGCAAGAACACCCGCTCTCGCATTGTTTCCAAAGGAATTTCCGCGGGGCAGGCGCAGAACACCTATCGCGGGCTGGTCTCGATGCACCCGCGCGCCACCAACAGCCGCAACTATACCCAGTGCGACAGCCTGCTGATCGGGGACCGCTGCGGGGCGCATACCGTGCCCTATATCGAGGTCAAGAACAGCTCGTCCCGCGTTGAACACGAGGCTACCACCAGCAAGGTGGACGAGGATCAGCTGTTCTACTGCCGCGCCCGCGGCATGGACGAGGAAGAAGCCGTGGCGCTGGTCGTCAACGGGTTCTGCCGCGACGTGTTGCAAGCCCTGCCGATGGAGTTCGCGATGGAGGCGCAGGCCCTTGTCGCGATCAGCCTTGAGGGGAGCGTTGGTTAGCATGACGTTCGAGCAACTGACGGGTGAGCTCAGGCAACGTCATGAGACGGCAGAAAAGCGCGAGGTCGCATTGGCAATCCACTTGTCTGGAATCCAGTTCGCCGATGCACTGGAAGGCCACGCAATAAATGCGATCGCTGAATCGGCCACGGGCCATAGCTCCTACGGGACTGAAATACGCAAGGGTATGCGGCTTTCGAAGCATGTCGTGCTCAAGTCGCAACTGAGATAACGGGAAATATAAATATGCTGGAAATCAACAACCTGCACGCAGAACTTGAGGATGGGGGTAAGCAGATCCTCAAGGGCGTGACGCTGACCGTCCCCGCCGGGCAGGTCCATGCGATCATGGGGCCGAACGGCTCGGGGAAGTCGACGCTGTCCTATGTGCTGTCGGGCCGCGACGGCTATGAGGTGACGGAAGGCCAGGCCACGCTGGAAGGCCACGACCTGCTGGAGATGGAGCCCGAGGAGCGCGCCGCCGCCGGCCTGTTCCTGGCGTTCCAGTATCCGGTCGAGATCCCGGGCGTCGGCAACATGACCTTTCTGCGCACCGCCGTGAACGCGCAGCGCAAGGCGCGGGGCGAGGACGAACTGTCGGCCGGCGATTTCCTGAAGCTGGTGCGCGAACGCGCCAAGGCGCTGGACATCGACGCCGAGATGCTCAAGCGCCCGGTCAACGTCGGTTTCTCGGGCGGCGAGAAAAAGCGCAACGAAATCCTGCAAATGGCGATGCTTGAGCCGCGGATGTGCATCCTGGACGAGACCGACTCGGGCCTCGACGTCGATGCGATGCGGCTGGTCGCGCAGGGGGTGAACGCGTTGCGGGCGCCGGACCGCAGCTTCCTTGTGATTACGCACTACCAGCGGCTGCTGGACCATATCGTCCCCGACGTGGTGCATATCATGTCCGACGGGCGGATCGTGAAATCCGGCGGGCCGGAACTGGCACTTGAGGTCGAGCAGAACGGTTACGCCGATATTCTGGCCGAGGTCGCAGATGCCTGAAGCGGCCCTGATCCAGACCCCCGCCGTCGAGGGTGCGCCGCGCCATGGCCCGGCCGCCCAGATCTTGCAGGCACGGCTGGCCGCCACGCCGCGTCCGCGCGCCAACGCCACCGATGCCGCGCGCACCGATGCGCTGGACCGGCTGAGCGCGCAGGGCCTGCCTGGCCCGCGCCATGAATACTGGCGCTATACCGACCCCGCGCCGTTCAACGCGGCTGTGCCCGACCCGGTGCCGCTGGATGCGGTTTCCGGGGACCCGGCGCTGTTTGCCGGGGTGGACAAGCTGCGGCTGGTGTTCGTGGACGGGCATTTCGATGCGGCGGCCTCGGACGACCTGTCGTTGGCGGGGGTCGAGATCGCGCCCCTGTCGCAGGCTGATACCCGCCCCGAGCACTGGGTTTCCGATGCCTATGGCGCGCTGGAAAAACAGGGTCAGTCGCCGGTCGCGCGCCCCTTTGCGGCGCTGAACACGGCGATTGCCACCGACGGCGTGGTGATCCGCGTCACCGGGCAGGCGGCGAAGCCTGTGCAGATACTCTATCGTCGCTCGGACCCGGCGGCGGATGTCGCCCTTCACCATGTGCTGCGGCTGGAAGAGGGCGCCGACCTGACCCTGCTGGAAAACGGCCTGGTCGGCGCGCGCGGCAATATCGTGATCGAGGCCGATCTGGCCCCCGGCGCGCGGCTGCACCACGTCGCAGCCCATCGCGCCGGCGTGCCGCGGGTGTCGAACATTCACCTGTTCGGCCGGGTGGCCGAAGGTGCCTCGCTCAAGTCCTTCGCGTTGTCGGTGGACGGGCGGCATCTGCGCACGGAATCGGTGATCGAGTTGCTGGGCGACGACGCCGTGGCTCATGTGGCCTGCGCGATGCTGGGCGACGGCGCCTCGGTCCACCATGACGATACCGTGTTTATCACCCACACCGGGCTGCGCGGCGAAAGCCGGCAGGTGTTCAAGAAGGTGCTGAAGAACGGCGCGACCGGCGTGTTCCAGGGCAAGATCCTCGTCCGCCCCGGCGCGCAGAAAACCGACGGCTACCAGATCAGCCAGGCGCTGCTGCTGGACGAAAACAGCCAGTTCCTTGCCAAGCCCGAGCTGGAAATCTACGCTGACGACGTGAAATGCAGCCACGGCTCGACCACTGGCGCGCTGGATGAAACGGCGCTGTTCTACCTGCGCTCGCGCGGGGTGCCGCGGGAACGCGCGGTGGTGCTGCTGGTGCTGAGCTTCCTTGCCGATGCGCTGGAAGAGGTCGAGGACGAGGCGCTGCGTGCCGAGATCTCGGACCGGCTGGAAGAATGGCTGACCGCCCGGGCCAAGGCCTGACCCATGGGGCTGATCCCCCGCATCCTGCTGACCTGGCGCGCGCCCGGCCGCGCGGTGCGGGGGATGGCGCCAATGTCCGAACCGGCGCTGCTGGCGCTGCTGATCGGGACGATGGCGCTGTATTTCATCGCGCAATGGCCGGCGCATGCCCGGGCGGCGGCGCTGGACCCGACGGTGCCGTTGCAGGCGCGGCTGGGCGGTGCGCTGCTGGCCACGATGTTCCTGATGCCGCTGATCGTGCTGGCGGTGGCGTGGGTCGTGCAGATCGTCGCGCAGCTGGCCGGCATCGGGCTGGAGCCGCGGCATTCCCGGCTGGCGCTGATCTGGGCGCTGGCGGCGGCGGCGCCGGTCATGCTGTTGCAGGGGCTGGTGCAGGGCTTTGTCGGGCCGGGGCCGGCGGTGACGGCGGTGAACATTCTGGCCGGCGCGGCGTTCCTGCTGTTCTGGATCGCCGGAGTGCGGGAATTATCCGGTGCCGGGCAGTCCGCATGAAGACAGTCGGCATCAGGACGGGCGACACAAGGCGGACGGCATGATCGAACTGATAAGGCTGACGATCCGCAATCCGCTGGGCGGGTGGCAGGCGCTGGTGGCCCGGAACTGGGCCCCGGCCGACCGCTGGGCGCTGGTTTTCGTGACGGCGGCGGGCTCGGCGATCCTGTCCTGGCTGGGCGCGCAGTTGCTGCCTGCCTCTGCCGGCGATGCAGGGCTGCTTGAGATGCTGGCGGCCTCGCCGATGTCGATGGCGGGGGTGCAGGTGGCCTCGGCCGCGCTGGGCGCGTTCCTGCTGTCCGAGGTCGGGCGCGTTTTTGGCGGCACCGGCCGGTTTCCCGACGCGCTGTTGGCGGTGGGCTGGATCGAGGCGATCATGCTGGTCTTTCAGGCGGTGCAGTTGCTGGCAACGCTGATCCTGCCGCCGCTGGGGGCGCTGGTCGGCATCGCCTCGCTGCTGCTGGCCGCCTATCTGATGGTCGGCCTGACCATGGCTGTTCATGGTTTCCGCAACCCGCTGCTGGTGGTGATGGGGATACTGGGCACGGTGTTGCTGACCAGTTTCCTGCTGTCGGTCTTTGCCGCCACCCTTGGCGTTCTTCCCGGAGGTCCGGCATGAGCTTTGACATCGACAAGGTCCGCGCGGATTTCCCGATCCTTGCGACGCAGGTGAATGGGCGGCCGCTGGTCTATCTGGACAGCGGCGCCAGCGCGCAAAAGCCGCAGGTGGTGATCGACGCGATCTCGCGCGCCTATGCGGGGGAATACGCCAACGTCCACCGGGGGTTGCACTATCTGTCCAACCTTGCCACCGACCGGTATGAGGCCGTGCGCGGCACCATCGCCCGGTTTCTGGGCGCGCGCGACGAGAACGAGGTCATCTTTACCAGCGGCTCGACCGAGGGGATCAACCTGGTCAGCTATGCTTGGGCCGCGCCCCGGTTGCAGCCGGGGGATGAAATCCTGCTGTCGGTGCTGGAGCATCACGCCAATATCGTGCCCTGGCATTTCCTGCGCGAACGGCAGGGGGTGGTGCTGCGCTGGGTCGAGCTAGAGCCCGACGGCAGCCTGCCCGCCGACAAGGTGCTGGCCGCGATCACGCCGCGCACAAGGCTGGTCGCGATCACCCACATGTCGAACGTGACCGGCACGGTGGTCGATGTCGGCGCCATCGCGCGCGGGACGGATGTCCCGGTGCTGGTCGACGGCAGCCAGGCGGCGGTGCACATGCCGGTCGACGTGCAGGCGCTGGGCTGCGATTTCTATGTGATCACAGGACACAAGCTTTACGGCCCCTCGGGGTCCGGCGCGATCTGGATCCGGCCCGAGCGTCAGGCCGAGATGCGGCCGTTCCTGGGCGGCGGCGACATGATCCGCGAGGTTTCGCGCGATGCGGTCAGCTATGCCGACCCGCCCTTGCGGTTCGAGGCCGGCACCCCCGGCATCGTCAACCAGATCGGGCTGGGCGTGGCGCTGGAATATCTGATGGCTCTGGGGATGGATAACATCGCCGCCCACGAGGCCGACCTGCGCAACTATGCCAACGAACGGCTGGGTTCGCTCAACTGGCTGAATATTCAGGGAAATGCGCCGGACAAGGGGGCAATCTTCTCGATGACGATGCAGGGGGCGCATGCCCATGACATCGCCACGATCCTTGACCAGCGCGGCATCGCGGTGCGCGCGGGGACGCATTGTGCCATGCCCTTGATGCAGCATTACGGGCTGGCGGCCTCGGCCCGGGCGAGCTTTGCGATGTATAACACAAGGGCCGAGGTTGACGCGCTGGTCGACGGGCTGAGCTTCTGCCACGAGCTTTTCGGCTGAATCCAGGGGTCGCTTAACCGAATCTTAGGCTGCGGCTGCTAGCGTCCTTCCCGTGTGGAAACAGGGGAAATCATGCGGCTGGTCGCGTTCCTTGGCATGGTCTGGGTGATACTGGCGGGCGCAGCATGGGCGACGGGCGACCCCGCTGACTATCCGGCGGCCATCTGCGAATGGGCGGCGCTGACAGCGGCGGCGGAAACCGGGGTGCCGCCCGACATCATGGGCGCGCTGACCCTGACCGAAACCGGGCGCCGTCGCGGCAGCATCGTCCGCCCCTGGGCGTGGAGCGTGAATTCCGAGGGCGCGGGCAGCTGGTTCGACGACCCGGCCGAGGCGCTGGCCTTTGCCGAGGACCGGGTTGAGGCCGGGCGGCTGAACCTCGACATCGGCTGTTTCCAGCTGAACTACCGCTGGCATGGCAACAATTTTCCCTCGGTGGTGGCGATGTTCGATCCGCTGGAAAACGCCCGCTACGCCGCGCGTTTCGTGCGCGAGCTTCATGCCGAACTGGGCGACTGGCGGCTGGCGGCCGGGGCGTTCCATTCGCGCACCCCGGTTCATGCGACGCGCTATCTGGCGCGGTTCGACCAGCTGCGCGCGGGGCTGCGCACCCGCGGGTTCGAGGGGCTTTTCGACGCGCCGGAAACCTACAACCGCTTTGCCGTCGCGGCCCCGGTCGCCCCCGAAAAAGTCGCCCGCGCGCGCGAGCGGTTGACGCTGCTGGGCGCACCGCTGGGCTCGACCCGGACCGGGACGCCGGCATCGCTGGCGGTGGTGGCGCAAGGGCGCGGGCCGCTGCTTGGTGGTTCGCGCGGGGCGCTGTTCGGCCCGCGCGAGGCCGGGCCGCCGGAGATTCCCGCCGAGCTTCTGGACGGGCTTTAGCGGTGCCGTCCGGTCCGGGCGGTTCAGGGCAGCGACAGCGGGAATTCCATGGTGATCTTCATGCCGGTTTTGTCGAACTCGCGGGTGAAACGCCCTTCGAGATCGCCTTCGACCAGCGCCTCGATCAGTTGCGAGCCGAAGCCGCCGGGAATGTCCTGGCCGGAAACGGGGTCGGGGGCATCAGGGCTGGGGGCGGCGCCGGCTTCGAACCAGTCCAGCACCAGCCAGCGGCGGCCCTGGCGCGGCTCGACACGCCACTGCACCTGCGGGGCGCCGCTGCCGTCGCCGTGTTTCATGGCGTTGGTGCCCAGTTCGTAGACCACCAGCCCCACGGCCTGCGCTTCGCGCCCATCCAGCTGCACCTCGGGGCCGGTCAGCGATTCGCCCTTCCGGGTGAGGCCACCGATTTCGGCCTGCAACAGTTCGCGCAGGTCGGCCGAATCACGCTGGCCGCGCGTCACTGCATCCTGCGCCTTGGCCATGGCCGACAGCCGGGCGCCGAAGACCTGCTCGAACTCCTCCAGGTCCCTGGTCGAGCGGGTGGTCTGCCGGGCAATCGCCTGAACCCGGGCCAGGTGGTTCTTGATGCGGTGCTGCATCTCGCGCAGCAGCAAGGCGCGTTCTTCGGCCTGCTGCGCGGATTGGTTGGCGCTGCGTTCGGTTTCGGCCAATGCCCGGAACAGCGTCAGCACCGCCGCAGCCACGGTCAGCACCAGCAGCGCCGACAGCGTTCCGACGATTACGCTGGCGCGGCGGTCGTCTGCCTCCATGAACTCGGCATTCGGGGTCACGGTCACCTGCCAGTTGCGCCCGGCGATGTCGAATTCACGCAGGACGCTGTGGCGGGCAAGCCGGTCCGGCAGTTCGGCAGGCCGGCTGTCGAACAGCGGCTGGTCGGGGGCCGCGCGGTCGATCGTGAGCAACGAGACCGGAGGGTCGGGAAAGGTTTCAAGCACGGCCTGGTGCAGGTCCCCGGCGCGGAACGCCGCATAGACAAGCCCTCCTTGCTGTTTTTCCGGGAAATATTCGAAAAGCCCTTCACGGGTGGGAATGTAGATCAGGAAACCGGCCTGTTTTTCGGCCGTGATTTCCTGCACCAGTTCAACGGGACCGGTGGCGCGCGGTTCTGAGCTTTCCAGGGCGGCGTTGATCGCCTCTTGCCGGACCGGTTCGGAAAACATGTCGTAGCCGATGGCGGCGCTGTTGCGTTCGTCCATGGGCTCCAGCAGCGCGATGGGGCCGATGAGATTCTGGTCGCTGCTTGGGTGGATCCTGATCGGCATTCCGCGGACCTGCGTGATCCGGGCGCTGGCGCGGCCGCTTTCGCTGGCCGGGGTCAGGGCGGCGTAGCCGATGCCCTGGATGCCGCGATAATCGCGCTGTAGTTCCAGCCCATCGACAAATCGGCGGAATTCGGTGACGGAAACCGGCTGCTCACTGGCGTCGAAATGGCTGCGGGTGGCGCGCAGCAGTGTGATATGCTGGACCATCCGTTGGTAGAGCCGGTTGGTGATGGAATCAGCCAGCCGCTCGAACCGGGCGGCGGCCGTGCGGTTTTCCAGTCGCATGGTCGCCGCGGTGACGCCGATACCCAGCGCCAAGGTGAACAGCACCGCCACAAGCATCAACACGGTCTTGCGGGCGGGCGTCATTTCGGGACCGGAAATCAGGGCAACTCGGCATCTATATACCGGCAACATGCAGTAAAGAGATTGCCTTGCCAGAAAATCATTCCTAGGCCACGCGGCCCTTTCTGTCCAGCAGAGCGGACCGCCGGCCGGCCCCGCCCCACCGTGGCAGGAATTACCGGGTAGTCGGGCTGGGGCTGGTGCGATTCGTCCTGGCGGCACATTCAGCCATGTGGCTGGTAACCATGGCAGCCAGCTCGGAAAGCGAGAACGGCTTGGCAAGGAAAGCCGCGTCGGGAATGGCCTCGCCCTCCGCGCCGAGATTGGTTTCCATATAGCCGGACATGAAAATCACCGGGGTGTTCCCGCGCCTGCGCAGCGCCTCGCGCACCCAGCCGGGACCGTCGAGCCCCGGCATCACCACATCCGTAACGAACAGATCCACCGCCAGCGCCGGATCGGCCAGGATTTCAAGCGCGCGTTCGCCGCTTTCGGCCTCGATCACCTCGTAGCCATGCAGCCGCAGCGCCCGGCTGGCAAAGGCGCGGACCGGGGCCTCGTCCTCGACCAGAAGGACGGTGCGCGGCAGGTCGTCGTCGGGCAACCCCTCGGTCGGCGTGGCCTGGCGACGCCGGGCGGGCGCGGCGGGACGCGGCCGCTGAGCAGGGAAATACAGCGTGAATTTCGTGCCCTCACCCGGGATGCTGTGGCAAAAGATGTAACCTCCGGTCTGCTTGACGATGCCGTAGGCGGTGGACAGGCCCAGCCCGGTGCCTTCGCCCTGTTTCTTGGTGGTAAAGAACGGGTCGAATATCTTGTCGAAGATTTCCGGAGGAATTCCGCTGCCTTCGTCGGTTACGGTGATCCTGACATATTCCCCCTTGGGAATATTGACCCGATCCTGGGTCAGCCCCGTATCCAGGTTGATATTTTCGGTGCGGATCGCGATTTCGCCCCCGGCGGGCATCGCGTCGCGGGCATTGACCACCAGGTTCATCAGGACCTGTTCAAGCTGCCGCGCATCGGCACGGATCGGGCGAAGCGCCGGGTCGTGGGTGACCGTCACCACCGTTCTTTCCCCGACCAGCCGGTTGAGCAGATGGCTGAGATCCGACAGCGAATCGCGCAGGTCGATGATTTCCGGGGTCAGCGTCTGTTTGCGCGAAAAGGCCAGCAATTGCCGGACCAGCGCCGCTGCGCGGTTGGTGTTTTGCGAGATCTGGTGCAGGTCGGCATAATCGGGATCGGCGTGATCCCGCTGTGCCATCAGCAGGTCGCAATGCCCGCTGATCGCGGTCAGCAGGTTGTTGAAGTCATGCGCGATGCCTCCGGCAAGCTGGCCGATGGCCTGCATTTTCTGGCTTTGGGTGAACTGTGCCTCAAGCGACTTCAGGGCGCTGACATCGGTCAGCACCGCAACCAGCCGCTGTGCATCGGCGGTTGCCACCAGGCTGACCTGCAAGTCGCGTTCGACCTCGCCCCGGGTCTGAAGCACCTCGGCGCGGCCATTGTCGCGTCCCTCGTGAGCCTCGGTGATCCAGTCGTCGAGCGGGCGCCCCAGCCCGTCGATGAGAGTCCCCAGGGGGCTGCCGGGTTGCACCGGGCCCAGCAGCGCCTCGGCCGCCGGGTTGGCTTCGAGCACACGGCCATCCGGGGCGAATTCAAGAATAGCGATCGGCAGGTCGCGGTAGCCGGGGTTCACCGCCGGCGCCTGAGGCGCCGGCGGCAGCGGGGCAGGGGCCGGCGCCTCGATCTGCCATGATTGCAGCCAGGTTCCCGGGATCTGCCGGGCGACCAGGCGGGTGCCGTCGCCCAGCGGCAGGTCGCAGGGCCGTCCGTCCGCTACCCGCAGCAGCAGTTTCTGCGCCGCCGTGTCCGGGCTGGCGCGATAGCGCGCCAGTAGCGCCGCAACGTCGCGGCCGGTCATGTCATGAAGCTGTTCGGCCCGGGGGGACTGGGCCCGGATCGCGCCCTCGGCATCGACGATCCAGGCGCATCCCTGATGTTCGGCGATCAGGTGCCGGATGGCGCGCAGTTGCCGCCGGGTGCGGGTGTGCTGCACGAGTTGCTGGCCGACCAGCAGCCCTGCCAGCAGATACCATGCGGTGGCCACCGCCCCGCCGATTACCAGAACCCGGGCGGGAACCGCCTGGGGTTGCAGCACCAGCCACAGCGCACCCAATGCCATCGGCAGCACCAGAAGGGGCACGGCCGCCAGCCCGCGCGAAAGCAGCAGTGCGTTTTCCTTCATCCCGGCCTCGTTCTTCGATTCGCCCCCTACCATAGCCGGCAAGGAGTTAAGCGGGGATTAACGGCCGAACACCGCAAGGAAAAACCCGTCGCTTTCGGTCAGCGGCGACATCCGGCGGCCGGTCTTCAGCCGGAAATCCGGTTGCGAGGCCAGAAAATGCGCAACCTGAGCCTCATTTTCCGAATGCAGCAGCGAACAGGTCATGTAGGCCAGCGTCCCGCCGGGGCGGACATGGGTCGCGGCCCTGGCCAGGATATCGGCCTGCGTGCGTTCGAGCGCGGCAAGGTCGTCCGGGGACAAGCGCCATTTCGCATCCGGCGTGCGCCGCCAGGTCCCCGACCCCGAGCAGGGGACATCCGCGACGACCAGATCGTAAAGCCCCCTTGGCCCCACGGCATCCGCCAGCGCGATCCTTGCCCCCGCCCGCTCTGCCCGCCTGGGCAGGTCACGCATCCGCCCCTGCGCCGCGTCCCAGGCGGTGACCTGCGCCCCATAGGCGGCCAGCGCCAGTGCCTTGCCGCCTCCGCCCGCGCAGAGGTCCAGAACCCGTGTCCCCGCCGCAGGCTTCAGCGCCGCGCAGGCTATCTGCGGCGACAGATCCTGCGGCTCGACCAGCCCTTCGCGCCAGGCGGCCGAGCCTTGCAGCCGCCGTTCGCCCGTGGTGATGCGCAGGGCGGTTTCGCAGCGCAGGTCGGTCTCGGTTCCGATCCCATCCTGCGCCAGTGCGGATTGTGCTTGCAAGGCGGTTGCACGGGCAAGATTGACCCGCAGCCAGACGGGGGCACGCTCGCGCATCGCCGCGGCGATCCGGGCGAAGTCATCGCCCAGATCTTGCTGGAAACGCTGTAGGATCCAGTCGGGCAGGTCCAGCGCCTCGGTGGCAGAGGGCGGACGGCCGGCGTCCCGTTCCTGCGTGCTGAGCGGCGCCGGCCCGTGGACACTGCCGTCAAAGATCGTGGCCGGGGCCGCCCCCGCCTCGCGCAGCGCCCCCAGGATCAGTGCCCGCCCGCTGTCCCCGCCGCCAAGTGCCGCCCGGCTGCGGCGGCGGCGCAGGGTTTCATACACCAGATCGCGCACCGCCGCCCGGTCCCCCGAACCGGCAAAGCGGCTGGCGCGGGCCCAGCGGGTCAGTTGCGCCTCGGCAGGCGCGCCGCCGCGGATCTCGTCCAGGATGAGGATGGCGGCGGCGGCGCGGGCGGCGGGGGTCATTTGGGGCAATTCGCTGACATGACCCGCAAGATGGCCGCGCCGGCGCCCTGCCGCAAGCCGGTCAACGATTTGTTAACACCTGTCGGTTATGCAAATCCTTGGACGGCTCTTGCGATGGCTGGCGCAGCGGGACAAATAGGGGTAGAACACTTGGGGAACACGCAATTGTTTCCGGCCGTCGTTGTGCCGGGCAGTGCTGCGCAATAAGGTGAAAGAAATGTCTGGGGCGAGCATTCTGAAAATGGACGAAAAACGCAGCGCGGACCGGCAAAAGGCGCTAGACAGCGCGCTGGCGCAGATCGAACGGCAGTTCGGCAAGGGCTCGATCATGAAGCTCGGGGCCGATAATCCGGTGGCCGAGATCGAGGCGACCTCGACCGGCTCTCTGGGGCTGGACATCGCGCTGGGAATCGGCGGGCTGCCCAAGGGCCGCATCATCGAGATCTTCGGGCCGGAAAGCTCGGGCAAGACCACGCTGACCCTGCATGTGGTGGCCGAGGAGCAGAAAAAAGGTGGCGTCTGCGCCTTTGTCGACGCCGAGCACGCGCTTGACCCGCAATATGCGCGCAAGCTGGGGGTGAACCTGGACGAACTGCTGATCTCGCAGCCCGATACCGGCGAACAGGCGCTGGAAATCGTCGATACGCTGGTGCGATCGGGTGCAGTCAGCCTGGTGGTGGTCGATTCGGTCGCGGCGCTGACGCCGAAGTCCGAGATCGAGGGTGACATGGGCGACATGCAGATGGGCAGCCAGGCCCGGCTGATGAGCCAGGCGATGCGCAAGCTGACCGCCAGCATCGGGCGCAGCAACTGCATGGTGATCTTCATCAACCAGATCCGGATGAAGATCGGGGTGATGTTCGGCAACCCGGAAACCACCACCGGCGGCAACGCGCTGAAATTCTATGCCTCGGTCCGGCTGGATATCCGCCGCACCGGCGCGATCAAGGACCGTGACGAGGTGGTCGGCAACGCCACCAAGGTCAAGGTGGTCAAGAACAAGGTCGCCCCGCCGTTCAAGCAGGTGGAATTCGACATCATGTATGGCGAGGGGATCTCGAAGGTAGGCGAGCTGATCGACCTTGGGGTCAAGGCCGGAGTCGTGGAAAAATCCGGCGCCTGGTATTCCTATGGCGACGAGCGCATCGGCCAGGGGCGCGAGAATGCCAAGCAGTTCCTGCGCGACCGGCCCGAGGTCGCCCACGCGATCGAGGACCGGATCCGCGCCAGCCACGGCCTGGATTTCGCCGCCGGCCCGGACGAAGACGGCGCGCTGACCGAGGACTGAGCCGCCGCCCCATCCGGGCACAGGTTTCGCTTGTGCGGCACCGAGGCCGCCCAGGATCGGCATCCGGTCTGCTTTCGAGCGGCCGTCGGGGCGGAAAGACCCGGCGGCGCCCGCCCCATTCTGGACAGACGGGGCGGGCGCGGCTATCTCTGCACGGCAGCATTTCCCGCAGGAACACCCCAATGGCCAGTCTGAACGACATCCGCTCGACCTTTCTCGATTTCTTCGACCGGAACGGCCACCGGCGGGTGGCCAGCTCGCCGCTGGTGCCGCGCAACGACCCGACGCTGATGTTCACCAACTCGGGGATGGTGCAGTTCAAGAACCTGTTCACCGGGCTGGAACATCGCGATTACACCCGCGCGACCACGGCGCAGAAATGCGTGCGCGCCGGGGGCAAGCACAACGACCTGGATAATGTCGGCTATACCGCGCGCCACCATACTTTCTTTGAAATGCTGGGGAATTTCAGCTTCGGCGACTACTTCAAGGAACAGGCCATCCCCTTTGCCTGGGAATTGCTGACCAAGGAATTCGGGATTGCGGCGGACAAGTTGCTCGTCACCGTCTATCACACCGATGACGAGGCCGCGGATATCTGGAAAAAGGTCGCGGGCCTGCCCGATGAGCGGATCATCCGCATCGCCACCAGCGACAATTTCTGGCAGATGGGCCCGACCGGTCCCTGCGGCCCCTGCACCGAGATCTTCTACGACCACGGCCCGGGGGTCTGGGGCGGCCCGCCCGGTTCCGCCGACGAGGACGGCGACCGCTTCATCGAGATCTGGAACCTCGTCTTCATGCAGTTCGAGCAGTTCGAGGACGGCTCGATGAAGCCGCTGCCGAACCCCTCGATCGACACCGGCATGGGGCTTGAACGCATCGGCGCGCTGCTGCAGGGCAAGCACGATAACTACGACACCGACCTGATGCGCGCGCTGATCGAGGCGTCGGCGAATGTGACCAGTTCGGACCCCGACGGTCCGGGCAAGGTGCACCACCGGGTTATTGCCGACCACCTGCGCTCGACCAGCTTCCTGATCGCGGACGGGGTGATGCCCTCGAACGAAGGGCGGGGTTATGTGCTGCGCCGCATCATGCGCCGCGCCATGCGCCACGCGCATATGCTGGGTGCACAGGACCCGATGATGCACCGGCTGGTCCCCGCGCTGGTCCGCCAGATGGGCGCGGCCTATCCCGAGCTGACGCAGGCCCAGCCCCTGATCGAGGAAACCCTGCGGGGCGAGGAAACCCGTTTCCGCCAGACCCTTGACCGTGGCCTGCGGCTGCTGTCCGACGAACTGGCCCGGCTGCCCGAGGGGGCCGATCTTCCGGGCGAAACCGCCTTCAAACTGTATGATACCTATGGTTTCCCGCTTGATCTGACGCAGGATGCGCTGCGCGAGCAGGGGCGCGCGGTCGAGGTCGCCGGCTTCGACGCCGCCATGGCCGGGCAGAAGGCCAAGGCGCGCGCAGCTTGGGCCGGCTCGGGCGAAACCCGGGACGCTGCGATCTGGTTCGACCTGGCCGAACGCCATGGTGCGACCGAATTCCTTGGCTATGACACCGAGCAGGCCGAGGGTGCTATTCTTGCGCTGGTGATCGACGGGTCCGAGGTCGCGACGGCGGCCGAAGGCGACAAGGTCCAGATCGTTCTGAACCAGTCCCCCTTCTATGCCGAAAGCGGCGGGCAGGTCGGCGACACCGGCCTGATCAAGACCGAAACCGGCGCGGCCCGGATCACCGACACCCGGAAATCAGGCAATCTTTTCATCCATGTGGCCGAAGTCACCTTGGGTCGGCTGGAACGCGGGCAGGGCGCCACGCTTGCGGTCGACAGTGACCGCCGCGGCGCGATCCGGGCGAACCACTCGGCCACCCACCTGCTGAACGAGGCGCTGCGCAACGCGCTTGGCGAGCATGTTGTCCAGAAGGGCAGCCTGAACGCCGCGGACCGGCTGCGCTTTGACTTCAGCCACGGCAAGGCGCTGACCCCCGAGGAACTGGCCGCCGTCGAGGCCAAGGTCAACGCGATCATCCGCCAGAACTCGCCGGTCGAAACCCGGGTGATGACGCCCGACGATGCCCGGAACCTGGGCGCGCAGGCGCTGTTCGGGGAAAAATACGGCGACGAGGTGCGGGTGGTGTCGATGGGGCGGCACCCCGGCTCGGGCAAGGGCGCTGATCGCGACACTTACTCGATCGAGCTTTGCGGCGGCACCCATGTCGCGCGCACCGGCGACATCGGGGCCTTCGTTCTGTTGGGCGACAGCGCCTCGGCCGCGGGGGTGCGGCGGATCGAGGCCCTGACCGGAGAGCCGGCGCTGGCCCATCTGCGCGACATCGAGCGGCAACTGACGGAAATCTCGGGGCTGCTCAAGGCGCAGGCGGGCGATGTGGTGCCGCGGGTCAAGGCGCTGATCGACGATCGCAAGGCAATGCAGAACGAGATCGCCCAGCTCAAGCGCCAGCTGGCGATGGGGGGCGGGGACGAGGCTGCGCCCAAGGACATCGGCGGCATCCAGTTGATCGCGCGCCGCGTTGACGGGGTTTCGGGCAAGGAACTGGGCGCGCTGGCCGATCAGATGCGCGCGGGGCTGGCGAACGGCGCGGTGGTGGTGATGGCCGAGGATAACGGCAAGGCCACGGTCGCGGCGGCGGTGACCCCGGAACTCGCGCAGCGGATCAGCGCGGTGACGCTGGTCCAGGCTGCGGTCGCGGCGCTTGGCGGCAAGGGCGGCGGCGGTCGCCCTGACCGGGCGCAGGGGGGCGCGCCTTCGCTGGCAGCCCTGGACAAGGCGGTCGCGGCAGTGGAAAGGGCGATCTCAGGGGCGGACTGACGCTGCCGCTTCCGGGTCCGGCTGGCCGATGGTCCCGGCCGGTGCCGTTTTGCGCAGATTTGTGATTGCTGGGCCGTGAAAACTTTGCCGAAACAGGGTGAAATCTTAACTTTTGCCTGCTAGTTTTTCTTGAAACGGCAGAAAAAGGGGCAGGAAATGTGCCGCTGGGCGGCTTATCTGGGCAGGCCGATCTATCTGGAAGACATCGTCAGCCGGCCGGGACATTCACTGGTGCGACAAAGCCACGGCGCGACGCGCTGCGCCACTTCGGTCAACGCGGACGGATTTGGCCTTGCCTGGTATGGCGACCGGGAAGAGCCGGGGCTTTACCGCGACGTGATGCCCGCCTGGTCGGACCCGAACCTGCGCAGCCTGACCGCGACGGTGAAATCACACCTGTTCATGGCCCATGTGCGCGCCTCGACCGGCACTGCTACCAGCCGCAACAATTGCCACCCTTTTGCGGTCGGCAAGTGGTGTTTCATGCACAACGGGCAGTTCGGCGGTTATGATTCCTGGCGTCGCTCGGCGGAACTGCTGATCCCGGACGACGCCTATGGCCACCGCAAGGGTGCCACCGACAGCGAGGCGCTGTTCCTGTGCGCCTTGGGCGAGGGGCTGACACAGGATCCCTGCGGGGCGCTGGCCCGTGCGACGGCCCGGTTCGAGGCACTGGCCCGCCGGCGGGGAACCACGCCCCATGTGCGGCTGACCTGTGCCTTTTCGGACGGGGCGCGGCTTTATGCGGCGCGCTATGCCACGGACGATCAGGCCCCGACGCTTTATCACCGCTGGTCGGCAACGCGGCAGGGGCGTGCCGTGGTGTCCGAGCCGCTTGAAAGCGACGAGCAGGACTGGTTCGAGGTGCCCCCGGGATCGTTCTGCACTTTCGAGGGCGAATCGGTGACGATTGCGCCCTTTACCGTGCCGTCAGACCGGCTGGCGGCCTGAACCCGGACCGATCGTCCCGCGCTGGCCGCCGGTCTGGGCCCGGTCGATCAGCAGGTGGTCAAGCAGGACGCAGGCCGCCATTGCCTCGGCCACCGGCACCGCGCGGAGGCCGACGCAAGGATCGTGTCGCCCCTTGGTGACCAGCTCGATTTCCTGCCCGGTGGCGTCGATCGTGCGGCGCGGCGTCAGGATCGAACTGGTCGGCTTGACCGCAAAACGCAGCACGATGTCCTGCCCGGTCGAGATCCCGCCAAGGATGCCGCCGGCGTGGTTCGACAGATACATCGGCCCATCCGGCCCCATGCGGATCTCGTCGGCATTGGCGGTGCCGCGCAGGGTTGCGGCCTGCATGCCTTCGCCGATCTCGACCCCCTTGACCGCGTTGATCGACATCATCGCGGCGGCAAGATCAGTGTCGAGCTTGGCATAGACCGGCGCCCCCAGCCCCGGCGGGCAACCGCGAATCAGCACCTCGACCGCGGCGCCGATACTGTCCTGTTCCTTGCGGACCCGGGAAAGATACGCGGCCCATTCCTCGGCCGCCGCTGCGTCCGGCAGGAAGAAATCGTTGCGTGTGATCTCGGCTTCGTCGAAGCGACTGCGGTCCAGCGCCAGGTCGCCCATCCGGATCATGTAGCCAAGGATCGACAGCCCCGGTGCCAACTCGTGCAGAACGGCGCGGGCGACGGCCCCGGCCGCGACGCGGGCAGCGGTTTCGCGCGCGCTTGACCGGCCGCCACCGCGGTAGTCGCGGATGCCGTATTTCAGGTGATAGGCAATGTCGGCATGCCCCGGCCGGAATGCCTGCGCGATGTCTCCGTAATCGCGGGACCGCTGGTCGGTGTTCTCGATCATCAACTGGATCGGAGTACCGGTGGTCCGCCCCTCGAATACGCCCGACAGGATGCGCACCCGGTCCGGCTCTTGCCGCTGGGTGGTCATGCGGGATTGTCCCGGCCGCCGGCGGTCAAGAAAGGGCTGGATCGCGGCTTCATCCAGAGCGATGCCGGGGGGGCAGCCGTCCACCGTCGCCCCCAGCGCCGGCCCATGGCTTTCGCCCCAGGTGGTGAAGGTGAATATACGCCCGAAGCTGTTGAAGCTCATCGAATTTTCCATTTGCTTCAGGGGCGGATGCGCGCCGCCCCTGCCGGGTCAGCCTTGCAGGGTCCGCACCCCGACCTCGCCCTCTTCCCGGGACCGGATCGCCGCGACCGCCGCGATTGCCCCGGCCGCCGTGGTGAAATACGGAATCCGGTCATACAGCGCGACCGAGCGGATGTCGCGCGAATCGGTGATCGCCTGCGCGCCCTCGGTCGTGTTCAGAACCATGGCGATATCGCCGTTCTTCAGCCGGTCGACGATATTGGGGCGGCCTTCGTAAACCTTGTTGACCAGTTCGGTCTCGACCCCCGCGTCCCGCAGGAACCCGGCGGTGCCCTGGGTGGCAATCACGGTGAAGCCCATGTCGACCAGGTCACGGGCGGCGGCGGCCATTTCGGGCGTCTTGTCGCTGTCCTTGATCGACACGAACACCCGCCCCGATTCGGGCAGATGCGTGCCGGCACCCATCTGCGCCTTGAGGAAGGCGCGCGGGAAGTTGCGGTCCCAGCCCATGACCTCGCCGGTCGAGCGCATCTCGGGGCCAAGCAGCGTATCGACGCCGGGGAAGCGCGCGAAAGGCAGCACGGCCTCTTTGACGGAGAACCACGGCGTCACCGGATCGGCCAGGGTCAGCGGGTCGGCAAAGGGCAGCGGGTCGTCCGGGCCAAGCCCGTCGGGATAGGGCGCGCGGGTGGGAAAGGCGGACAGCGGCTCGCCCGCCATCAGCCGGGCCGCGATCGAGGCAATGGCGCTGTCGGTGGCCTTGGCGACAAAGGGTACGGTGCGCGAGGCGCGCGGGTTCACCTCGAGCACATAGATATCGCCGTCCTTGATCGCGAACTGCACGTTCATCAGCCCGACCACGTTCAGCGCCCGCGCCATCGCCACGGTCTGGGACTTCAGTTCGTCCAGCGTCGCGGCGTCAAGCGTATGGGGCGGCAGCGAACAGGCGCTGTCGCCGGAATGGACGCCGGCTTCTTCGATATGTTCCATGATTCCAGCGACATGGACCAGGTTGCCATCGGACAGCGCGTCCACGTCAACCTCGATCGCGCCGGACAGGTAGCTGTCAAGCAGCACCGGGCTGTCGCCCGAAACCTGCACCGCAGTGGTGATGTAGCGGTTCAGGTGGTCCATGTCGCGCACGATTTCCATGGCGCGCCCGCCCAGCACGTAAGAGGGGCGGATGACCAGCGGGAAACCGACCCGCGCCGCGATTTCACGCGCCTGTTCGGGGCTGGAGGCGATGCCGTTGACCGGCTGTTTCAGCCCCAGATCCTGGAGCAGTTTCTGGAAGCGCTCGCGGTCCTCGGCCAGGTCGATGGCGTCGGGCGTGGTGCCGAGGATCGGGATGCCTTCGTCCTTCAGCGCCTGCGCCAGTTTCAGCGGCGTCTGCCCGCCGAACTGCACGATCACCCCGTGCAGCGTGCCGTTTTCCTGCTCGACCCGCAGGATTTCAAGCACATGTTCCAGCGTCAGCGGCTCGAAATACAGCCGGTCCGAGGTGTCGTAATCCGTCGAAACCGTTTCCGGGTTGCAGTTGACCATGATGGTTTCATAGCCGACGTCGGTCAGCGAGAAACAGGCGTGGCAGCAGCAGTAGTCGAACTCGATCCCTTGGCCGATACGGTTCGGACCGCCGCCAAGAATGACGACCTTTTTGCGGTCCGAGGGCCGCGCCTCGTCCTCGACCCCGCCCATCGCCGGGGCCTCGTAGGTCGAATACATATAGGGGGTCTGCGCCTCGAATTCGGCCGCGCAGGTGTCGATGCGCTTGAATACCGGCAACACCCCGGCCGTGTGCCGGGCGCGGCGGATGTCGGCTTCGCCATGCCCGGTCAGCGTGGCGATTCGGGCATCCGAAAAGCCCAGCATCTTGATGCGGCGCAGGCCGGCGGCGTCCTCGGGCAGCCCCGAGGCGCGAATCGCAGCCTCGGCTTCGACGATCTCGCGGAGGCGGGCAAGGAACCAAGGGTCGAAACTGGTGACGCGCTGGATTTCCTCATCCGACAGCCCTGCGCGCATCGCTTGGGCGATCACCCGCAGCCGGTCGGGGGTCTGGCGCGACAACGCTTTGATATACGCAGGTTTTCCCTGCTCGGCCGCGCCCTCAATCTCGATCTCGTCCAGCCCGGTCAGGCCGTTTTCCATCGAACACAGCGCCTTTTGCAGCGATTCGTGGAAGCTGCGCCCGATCGCCATGACCTCGCCGACCGATTTCATCGCGGTGGTCAGGTCGGGCTTTGATCCGGGGAATTTCTCGAACGCAAAGCGCGGGATCTTGGTCACCACATAGTCGATCGAGGGCTCGAAACTGGCCGGGGTCACGCGGGTGATGTCGTTGTCCAACTCGTCCAGCGTGTAGCCGACGGCGAGTTTCGCGGCGATCTTGGCAATGGGGAACCCCGTCGCCTTGGAGGCAAGCGCCGACGAACGGCTGACCCGCGGGTTCATCTCGATCACGACCATGCGGCCGGTCGCCGGGTCCACCGCAAATTGCACGTTCGAGCCGCCGGTCTCGACCCCGATCTCGCGCAGCACCGCGATCGAGGCGCTGCGCATCCGCTGGTATTCACGATCGGTCAGGGTCAGCGCCGGGGCCACGGTGATCGAATCGCCGGTATGGACCCCCATCGGGTCGATGTTCTCGATCGAGCAGATGATGATGGCATTATCCGCCTTGTCGCGGACGACCTCCATCTCGAACTCTTTCCAGCCCAGCAGGCTTTCGTCGATCAGCACCTGCGCCATGGGGCTGGCGTCGAGGCCGGAACGCACGATGGCGCGATAGTCGTCGCGGTTATAGGCGACGCCGCCGCCGGTGCCGCCAAGGGTAAAGGCCGGACGGATGATCGCCGGCAGGCCGATTTCATCCAGAGATTCCAAGGCGATGGCAACACCTGCATTGATGTCGAACTTGCCATTGGCGGCCTTGGGCGCGGTGACGATCGTGGCGCGCGGGTTTTCAAGGCCGATCCGCTCCATCGCCTCGCGGAACAGGGCGCGGTCTTCGGCCTTTTCGATGGCGGCGCGTTGGGCGCCGATCATCTCGACCCCGTATTTCTTCAGGACGCCCATGTCGTCCAGCGCCAGCGCGGTGTTCAGCGCGGTCTGCCCGCCCATCGTGGGCAGCAGCGCGTCGGGGCGCTCGGCGGCGATGATCTTTTCGACGACCTCGGGGGTGATCGGCTCGATATACGTGGCATCGGCCATGCCCGGGTCGGTCATGATCGTCGCGGGGTTCGAGTTGACCAGGATGACCCGGTAACCTTCCTCGCGCAGCGCCTTGCAGGCCTGGGCACCGGAATAGTCGAACTCGCAGGCCTGCCCGATGACGATGGGTCCCGCGCCGATAATGAGGATCGAGGAAATATCGGTTCTCTTCGGCATGGGGTCCCCTGACGATCGCGGTGTCCAAATCGCCCGGGGTTATAGACACCGGCAACGGTTCTGCAAGGGCAGGCGCGCGTTCCGCCGGGGCGGACCATGCGTAAAATCGTCGAATTTGCGGGGGAAACAGGTCCGAAGGGGATATTTTCCCGGACGTTTTTTCCTTTCGTGATGATGGCTTACCCTATGTGGCGTTCCGTCGTCGCCAAGACGCCAGGGGCATTTCCAGAATTTCATCAGGCATCGCGAGGGGGAGGAATTCATCGTGCCTCGCGCAAGGCGGTCACTTGGGTTTCCAGTGCGGTTGCGCCGCCATGCAGGGTCAGCCGCGCGCCTTCTCGGGTCAGTTCGGCCCCGGTGACGCGGGTAAAGGCCCCGACCGTGCTGGTCGCTAGGATCTCGTCGCCGCGATAGCTTACAAGGGTAAAGCTGTAGACGCCGGTGGGCAGCGGGCCGTTCTCGGTCTGCCCCATCCAATCGATTTCGCCGCTGCCCGGGCCGATGTCCTCGCGCAGGAGCTCGCGCCCCCGGGCATCCAGGGTGACCAGCTCGACCCGATCCGCGCCTTGGTCCGGCTGGATATCAAGGGTGATCGGGGTGCCGTCAAAGGCGATCGGGGCGGTGGTCCGCACCTCTTTGCCGATCCAGTCGGCAAGTGCGGCAAGCCCGCCGGTGCGGTCGCCGGAAAGCTGTTCGAGCAGTTGGTTCGTCCTGACCTGCTGTTCGACCCCGGAAAACGTCGCAAGCTGGACGGCAAAGTCCGAACCTTCCATCGGGTTCAGCGGATCCTGGTGCTTGATCTGGGTGGTCAGCATCTTGAGAAAAGTCTGGAAATCACCGCCGGCGAAACTGGCGGCTTGGGTGGCGCTGTCCTTGCCGGTGCCAGTGGCAACTGGCGGCGGTGGCGGAACGGCGGTCGTATTGGTCAGACTGGTCATGAGGTTTTCCTAAAAGCGAATGTCGAGCCGACCCAGGGCAACCGGCCGGGCGGGGGTGCCGGTTGCAGGATCAGATAGTGCCGGGCCGGGGCTTCCGGTCGGGTCCGAGGTGCCGGGCGGTCGCGAAAGGTTGTCGCGCCGGCTGCCGGAATCGTCCTGCCGCAGGTCCTCGAGCCGGGCGCCGGGCATTCCGTTTTCCCGCAGGTCCCGCAGCAACTGGTCGCTGTGCCGCCGAATCAGTTCAAGCGTCTCGGGGCGTTCGACAAGCAGGGCCAGCCGGTCGGGGTTTCCTTCCACACCCAGCAACACCGTCACCCGCCCCAGTTCGACCGGATCGAGCATGACCTCGACCTGGCCCGAGCTGGTGCGCACGATCGCATCGGCGATCTGGCGATGCGGTTCGGCATGGGGGGGCAGGCGCAGCGCCGCGGGTTGTTCCGCCAAGGTGGCTGCGGTTTCGCGCGCAAGTGGCGCGGCTACCCCGGCCATCTCTGAAGCAAGCGATGTCGGGGCGGCCTGGGGCTGCGGCTCCAAGGGCATCGCCAAACCGGCAGTGCCGGAAGCTTCCGGTGCTGCACCCTCTGCCTTGTGCAATGGCGGGTTCTGCGGGCTGAATTCCGGCAATCGTAGCGTATCGGCAGAATCGGCCGGCCCCGCCTTTGCCGGGCCGGCATCGGCCATTCCGGCCGTGCCAGGGTTGCGGGGGGCTGCCGCGCCGGGAAACAGGGGCGCGGAACTGTCGCCCGGATCAGGGGGCGCCAGCTCCTCCGGCCCGGCGTTCACGGGGTCCGTCGCCACTTCGGCTGGCAGCTTCATCAGGGGCGCTGCCGTCTGCGGCAATGCCCAGCCCGGCGGAAGAGGCGGTTGAGGCAGAGAGTCGGGCGGGGTCGTTCCGATTTCCGGAAAAACTTCTGTTTCGTCGCTGGCGGAGCTGTCTTTCTGCGGCGCCTCGGAGTTTTCGGCGTCAGATTTGCCCGGCTCGTCTGCGGTGGGGGGCGCAGCGTCCAAGGCAGAAGAATCGACGCTCTCTTTCTGAGGTTGCCCGGAATCATTCGTGGCCACCGGCTTGTCCGTGGCTGCGGGCAGGTGCGCCCCCCTTGTCGCGGTTTGCATCATCCATTGCCCGAAATCGGCCCCGGTCCGGTTCCGACCCCTGTCCAGCCCCGGATTCGTCGCGGTCCCGGGGCGAGGGGCAATGATCTGATCGGGAAACTTGAATGCCGGCATGGATCGCCCCTCTGAGAATCACCTCTTCTTCTTATCCGCATCTCGTTACCAAATATTTACCGCCGTCCGGTATCGAACAAAGCACAGCAATTTAACCGGAGGCGTTCCATGAAGATCCAGATGCAGATGACACCAAAGCCACCGCCTGCCGCAACCAGCAACGGCGACCGGCTCGAAACGGTATTTCTGGCCGAAATGCTTAAGATCGCCATGCCAGACCCGGGGGGAACGGCGTTTCACGGCGGGGTCGGCGAATCGCAATTCTCGTCATTCCTGATCGAACAGCACGCCGCAGCGATCGCGGGACGAATCGACCTGCGGCTTGATTCGCGGCTGGAGGTGTCGCCATGACCGATCCTATCCGGATACTGGATGAGGCCTGCCGGGCCATGGTTGCGGGCGATTCGGCCGCCTGCGAAAAGCTGATCGAGCGGTTTCGGACCCGCGTCGGACGCGATTCTCTTGATCCTTCCATGCGCGCTGACTGCGCCCGCCAGCTTGAACGGTTGAGGGGGCTGGCTGCCGCAGCGGCGGACGGGCTTGATGTGTCGCGCGACTGGCTGCGCGAATTGTCGGCCGTACTGGGAGGGCTGGATGTTTATGACCGTTCCGGGCGGCAGCGGGTAAACACCGGCCTTCCTGCCCGCGCGCAGCGATTTTGATAAAATGCGCTGGATTCCGGGTTTGGCGCCGGCGCGAAAATTCACTATTCCTTAGGGGTCACCAGAATAAAAGGTGATTGCGTCAAGACGACGCCGGGTAATCCCGCTGGTCAGAAGGCCGAAATTCACGAAACCCGGGTGGATATAATTCGCCCGGAATACCGGAGGATATAATGTCCAGCATTCTGACCAACAACAGCGCAATGGTGGCGCTGCAAACCCTTCGCGGCATCAACTCGAACCTGGCCAAGACCCAGGACGAGATCTCGACCGGGAAATCGGTTGCCAGCGCCAAGGACAATGCCGCCGTCTGGGCGATCACCAAGACCATGGAAACCGACGTTGCGGGCTTCAAGGCCATTGGCGACAGCCTGGCGCTGGGGCAATCGACTGTCGGCGTGGCCCGTGCCGCGTCGGAAGCGGTGACCGAACAGCTGAAAGAGATCAAGAAACTGATCGTTTCGGCGCAGGAAGAAAACGTCGACCGGAGCAAGATCCAGACGGATATCACTGCTCGGGCTGCGGAAATCGGCTCGATCATCAGCGCCGCGCAGTTCAACGGCCTGAATCTGGTTGATGGCACCCAGACCGCGGACGTCAATGTTCTGGCCTCGCTCGACCGTGCCGCTGATGGGACGGTGGCTGCAGCCAATATTGCGGTCGAGCCTCAAGACCTGGATGCGGTGCAAACGACAGTCGCTGCCTATGACGTATCCACCACTGCCGGGGCCACCGCGGCGCTGGCTGACATCGAGGCCCAGCTTCAGACCTCGATCACCGCTGCCGCCAACTTCGGCTCGATCGCCAAGCGCATCGATATCCAGTCGGACTTCGTCAAGAAACTGTCGGATGCGATGACTTCGGGGATCGGCGCGCTGGTGGATGCCGATATGGAGGAAGCCTCGGCGCGTCTGCAGGCGCTTCAGGTCCAGCAGCAGCTGGCAACGCAGTCGCTGTCGATCGCCAACCAGGCGCCGCAGACCCTGCTGTCGCTGTTCCGCGGCTGATGAACTGATCCGGGGCCCTTCGGGGCCCCGGAACCCTCGGCCTCGCCCCCATTCTATCGAAAGGAACGGACTTGAACGCACAGGTTTCAATCGGCTACGCGGCAACCGCCCTGGTCGATTCCGACCCGCGACGGGCAGAGGCGCTTATCCTCTCGCGCCTTGCGGCAGGCATGATCCAGGCTTCCGCGCTTGGCAAAAGCGGCTTTGCGTCACTGGCGGCCGCAGTTCATGAAAACCGGCGTTTCTGGCACGTTGTGGCACTGGATCTGGTCGGTGACGGTAACGGACTGCCCGGGGACCTGCGGGCGCAGCTTCTGTCCCTGGCGCAGTTCGTGGATCGGGAAACCGCGCGCGTGCTGGCAGGCAGCACGGATGCGGGGGCGCTGATCGAGATCAACCGCTCGGTCGCACGAGGGCTTTTCGAGCAACCGGGCTGACGTATCAAGCGGATTGCATCCTGCCCGTCGGGATGGTCGGGCAGATGTGCCGGTCCCATTGTCATTGGCGGCCCCCACGGCCAGAGCGGAATATCATATGAGCGGACTCATCCTGAAACTCGCGCCGAACGAGCGCGTGCTGATCAATGGCGCCGTCATCGAGAACGGGGACCGGCGCTGCAAGATTTCGATCAAGACCCCGAATGCCAATATCCTGCGGCTCAAGGACGCCATTCATCCGGACAATGTCTCGACCCCCGTGGCGCGGGTCTGCTACGACGCGCAGTTGATGCTGTCTGGCGATGCGGACGAAACCCGAGGCCGCCGCAACCTGCTGCGGGGCATCGAGCAGTTGTCACAGGTTTTCGACGACCGCGACAGCCGGCAGGCCCTGAATAACGCGACGGCCGACGTGATCGACGGCAATGTCTACCGTGCGCTTCGCCATCTGCGCAGCCTGCTGCCGCGGGAGGCGCGAATGTTCGCGCATCTGTCATGAGCTTCCAGCCGATCGTCGGGCAGGGGGGGTATGCGGGATGGCGATTGTTGCAGCGCACGTCCGATCTGCAACGATCCCTGGTCGCTCGGGAACCGGCCGTTGCCCGCGATGTCGCCTATGTCCGCGAGCGGCTGGGCGGGACAGAGACCGCCGAGGCGCTGGTGGCGGACTACCGGCTGCGGCATGCCGCGCTGAGCGCCTTTGGCCTTGAGGCCGACGTGAACAACCGGTTCTTCATCCGCAAGGTGCTCGAATCGGACCTCGATGACCCCAGAAGCCTTGCCAATCGCTTGGGGGACAAGCGCTATCTTGCGCTTGCCCAGGCATTCGGCTTTGGGTCCGGGGCGGGGCCGGACAAGGATCTGGCGGATGAAATCGCCGAACGTCATGTCTCGGCCGAGCTGGAGCGGCGTGTGGGAACCGTTGATGGCAACCTGCGCCTGGCGATGAACGCGCAAAGAGAGTTGGCCAAGATCGGCGAATCCGCTGCGTCGGACAATGTCCGCTGGTATAATATCTTGGGTTCGGCACCGCTGCGGAAAGTGATCGAAGGGGCGCTGGGTCTGACCTCGGACTTCACTAAATTTCCGGTGGAAAAGCAGCTTGAACAGTTGAAACTGCGCACAGAGCGGATGTTCGGCTCTGGCTCTCCGTCCGTCTTTGCCGAGCCTGGGAATCTGGAAAAGATCATCCAGCAATTCCTGATCCGCGCGGATCTCGTCAGTCCGGCGCAGTCTTCCTACAACGCGGCATTGCTGCTTTTGTCGAACGGGGCCGGGCGAATGCCCATGGGCCAGCCCGGCTATCGCTACGGCTAAGACAGAAAGGGGCAAGCAGCGCCGACCGGACCCGTTTCCGCGGAACTGCCGGCCGGCCCTTTTGCGACAAGGAAAAGGGCGGGCCGGCATGTCCCCGACCGGCTTGCGAAAAGATCAGGCGTGGCCGGCAGCCGCTGCATGCTCAGGGCGCGGCGCACGGCAGTCGGGCCCCCGGGTGCGGGGTCTGTCCGTCAGGACAGGAACGCGCCCAAGGCTGCCCCCAGGGACAGCAGCGCCGCGGCCAGAAGCCAGCGCGGGGCGCTGCGCTCGACCACCACCGGTGCCGGCTGCGGGCGGGACAGGCGGTCCATCTGCCGGTCGACGATCTCGGGCAGCAGCGGCCCGTGCCGACCTAGCGCCTCGATCACGCGCAGCCCGTCGCGCAGCAGCGCGCGAGGGCCGAGATTGCTGCGGATATAGGTCTCGACCACTGGCCGCGCCGTGGCCCAGATGTTGATCTGGGGGTCCAGCGTGCGGGTCACGCCCTCGACCACCACCATGGTCCGTTGCAGCAGGATCAGTTCGGTCCGTGTCGCCATGCCGAAGCGTTCGGTCACCTCGAACAGATAGGCCAGCAGATTGGCCATCGAGATGCGGCTAGCATCCGCGTCGAAGATCGGTTCTCCTACCGCTCGCAGCGCCCGTGCGAACTGGGCGATGTTGCGGTCGGCGGGGACATAGCCGGCCTCGAAATGCACCCGCGCGACCCGGTGATAGTCGCGCTGGATGAAACCATAGAGGATCTCGGCATAGACCCGGCGAGTGTATTCGTCGATCTCGCCCATGATGCCGAAGTCAAAGGCGATGATGTCGCCATTCGGCGCCACGCGCAGGTTGCCCTGGTGCATGTCGGCGTGGAAGAAACCGTCGCGCAGCGCGTGGGACAGGAACAGTTGCAGCAGCCGCGCGGCGATGCGGCTGGTGTCGTGCCCCGCCGCCCGGATCGCGGCGACATCCGCCATCGGGATGCCCTCGGCCCAGTCGCTGGTCAGCACCCGGCGGCTGCTCAGGTCCCAATGCGGCCGCGGGACAGAGAACTCTGCATCCCCGCGCGTATTCTCGGCGAATTCGGAAGCCGAGGCCGCCTCGAGCCGCAGGTCCAGTTCGCCCAGCACCACCGATTCGAAATGCCCCACCACGTCCAGCGGCCGCAGCCGGCGGCTGGCAGGCGACAGGAACTCGATCAGCGAGGCCGCCAGGTGAAAAGCGTCCAGATCGCGGCGAAAATCTGCCAGGATATCGGGGCGCAGCACCTTGACCGCCACCTCGGCCCCATTGTCCGCCCGCCGCGCCCGGTGGACCTGCGCGATCGAGGCCGCCGCTACCGGCTGGGAAAATTCGGAAAACAGCGCGGCCACCGGCGCGCTCAGGTCCTGCTCGATCTGGGCGCGGGCGATTTCGTCGGGAAAGGGCGGCAGCCGATCCTGCAACATTTGCAGATGCCCGGCCATTTCCACCCCCACCACGTCCGGGCGCGTCGAAAGGATCTGGCCGAACTTGATATAGGCCGGTCCCAGCGCGGTCAGCGCCCGGGTGATCGGCGGCAGGTCCGGGTCGCCGCGATAGCCCAGCCACGCGAACGGCCAGCCCAGCAGCCGCGCTGCCGCCCGCACCCGCGCGGGCGCGTTCATCGCGTCCAGCGCCGCGCCCATGGCGCCGGTGCGTTGAAAGGTCGCGCCGGTCCGGATCAGCCGCCAGATGTTATGAGGTCCCCGCATTCAGAGCTTCCAGCCCGAATGCAGCGCCGCGATTCCCATGGACAGGTTGCGGTATTGCACCCGCTCGAACCCGGCCTTGCCGATCATCGTGGCAAAGGTTTCCTGATCGGGGAAGCGGCGGATCGATTCGACCAGATACTGGTAGCTGTCGCGGTCCTGCGCCACCAACTGCCCCAGCGGCGGGATCACGTTGAAGGAATAGCGGTCATAGGCCCATTGCAGCGCCGGCACCGGGATGTGCGAAAACTCCAGCACCATCAGCCGGCCGCCGGGTTTCAGCACGCGATACGCCTCGGCCAGCGCATCGGGAATGCGGGTCACGTTGCGGATGCCGAAGCTGATCGTGTAGCGGTCGAAGCTGGCGTCGGCAAAGGGCAGGGCCATCGCGTCGCCCGTCACCCAGGCCAGCCGGTCGGCCAGACGCCCGGCCTCGGCGCGCTTGCGCCCCTCGACCAGCATCGATTCGGTCATGTCGCAGACGGTGACCCGCGCCCCCGGCGCCCGCGCCAGAAAGCGAAAGGCGATGTCGCCGGTTCCCCCTGCCACGTCCAGCAGGTGCTGGCCCGACTGCGGCACCAGCCAGTCCATCATCGCGTTTTTCCAGACGCGGTGGATGCCGACGCTCATCAGGTCGTTCATCACGTCGTATTTCGAGGCGACGCGGGAAAACACCCCGTGCACCAGCCCGGCCTTTTCGTCCTCTGCGACCTGCCGGAAGCCGAAATGGGTTTGATTACGCGCCTTGTCGTTCATAAGTCAGCCATCCAGGGTCGCCGGTCCGGGCGGCACCATGCAGCGGAAAGCCGGGAAATGCCAGAACTGCCAGAGGTGGAAACCGTGCGCCGCGGCCTCGAGCCGCATCTGACCGGCCGCGTTCTGGTGCGGGTGGACCAGCGCCGCCCCGACCTGCGCTGGCCGATGCCGCCGGATCTGGTGCAGGTGCTGACGGGCGCGCGGGTGACCGGGCTGCGGCGGCGGTCGAAATACATCCTGATCGACCTCGATCGCGATGCGGCGATGCTGCTGCATCTGGGCATGTCGGGCCGCATCCGGGTCGAGGGCGGGATCCTCGGCGGGTTCCACCACGATGCGACGTTGCGGCCGCAGCACGACCACCTGGTGCTGACGACGGACGAGGGAATCACCGTGACCCTGAACGATGCGCGTCGTTTCGGCGCGGTCGACCTGGTGCGCCCCGACCAGGATCATCCGCTGCTGGCCGCGCTGGGCCCCGAGCCGCTGGGCGACGACTTTACCCCCGAGGTGCTGGCGGCAGCGTTCGCCGGGCGCAAGGCGCCGGTGAAGTCGCTGCTGCTGGACCAACGCATCGTCGCCGGCCTGGGCAATATCTATGTGTGCGAGGCGCTGCACCGCGCCGGCATCCACCCCGCCCGCCCGGGGGGCGCGCTTGGGGCGGATCACATGGCGGCCCTGTGGGGCCATGTCCGCGACGTGCTGGCCGAGGCGATCGCCGCTGGCGGTTCGTCCTTGCGCGACCACCGGCAGGCGTCGGGCGAGATGGGGTATTTCCAGCATGATTTCCGCGCCTACGGCCGCGAGGGCGGGGCCTGCCCGACCCTCGGCTGCGACGGCGCGATCGCGCGGATCGTCCAGTCGGGCCGGTCCAGCTGGTTCTGTCCGCAATGCCAGCACTGATTCGCCGCCTGGTCCCCGCCCGGCCGCCTTGCGCCCGGCCGGTCGGGGCTGGGGTATCGACCGGCTGGCACGCCGGCGTGAGCTTTGGTAACAAGCCCGCGACGCCGCTTAACCCAAAGGGGACAGTTTCGCATGGCCTACCAGACCCTGATCGTCGAAAATAACGACCGAGTCGCCCTGATCCGGTTGAACCGGCCCGAGGCGCTGAATGCGCTTAGCGGAGAGTTGATTTCCGAACTGGCCGCGGCGGTGACGGCGGCGGACGCCGACCCGGCGATTCGCTGCATCGTGCTGACCGGCAGCGAGAAAGCCTTTGCCGCCGGTGCCGACATCAAGGAAATGGCCACGAAATCCTACGTGGACGTGCTGACCGACGACCTGTTCGGCCCCGAGATCGAACGGATCAACCGCGTCCGCAAGCCGATCATCGCCGCGGTTGCCGGCTATGCGCTGGGCGGCGGGTGCGAACTGGCGATGATGTGCGACTTCATCATCTGCGCGGAAAACGCCAAGTTCGGCCAGCCCGAGATCAACCTGGGCGTGATCGCCGGCATCGGCGGCACCCAGCGCCTGACCCGCCTGGTCGGCAAGTCCAAGGCGATGGACATGAACCTGACCGGCCGCTTCATGGACGCGGCCGAGGCCGAGCGCTCCGGCCTGGTCAGCCGCGTGGTCCCCGTGGACAAGCTGGTGGATGAGGCGATGGCGGCGGCGCGCAAGATCGCCTCGAAATCGGCGGTGGCCACCATGGTTGCCAAGGAAACCGTGAACCGCAGCTACGAAACCACCCTGCGCGAGGGGCTGCTGTATGAACGCCGCGCCTTCCACGCGCTGTTCGCGACCGAGGACCAGAAGGAAGGGATGAGCGCATTCGCCGAAAAGCGCGAGGCGCAGTTCCGCGACCGCTGATCGGGCTTTCCTTTGGGCGCGGGCTGGTTTATAGGCCCCGCTGACATGCGCGTGGGCCCGCTTAGGCAAGAATCAGCACCGCTCTTTCGGGGGCGGTTTGCCGGGTCTTTTGCGCGACGACATAACTGTAGACACAACCGCAACTGACCGACAGAGAAAACAAAAGCCCATGGCCAATACTCCCCAGTCCCAGAAACGCGCCCGCCAGACCGAGCGCCGCACCGCCGTCAACAAGGCCCGCCGCTCGCGCATCCGCACCTTCCTGCGGAAGGTCGAGGAAGCGATCGCGGGCGGTGACGCGCAGGTCGCGGCCGAGGCGCTGCGGGCCGCGCAGCCTGAGCTGATGCGGGGCGTGACCAGGGGCGTGGTTCACAAGAACACCGCCGCGCGCAAAATGTCGCGGTTGTCGGCCCGGGTAAAGGCGATGACCGCCTCGGCCTGACCGGTCTTTCTTCCGGTCCGTTCGGCGGGCCGGAACGCTTGCAGATCAAGGCGTCTCGGGGTTTCCGGGGCGCTTTTTTCGTTAAGGTTTCCCGCTGTGCGGAAGCTGCCAAATTCCTGTAAAGTTTGACAAATTGCCAGTCTGCCACAGTCGCGCAGATTCGCGACCCAAAGCGGCTGTCAAGCGCATAGTTCGGTTGCGGCCCCGCCGCGCTTGCCGCTAGCTTCGGCGTAGCGATTCACTCGCGACAGGGGGCGAACGCCCGGGGCGGCTATTTTGCTGCGTCCGGGCAGGCGCCAGCCGCAACCATCCCGGCTGCCACCGGGGTTGTCGCGGCGCGCCGCAGGCTGGTCCGGCTGCCACCGGACCGGTCGACCCGGGAACAGACCGACAGGGCCGCAAGGCCCGGCACGCCCCGGGGGTCCCGGGGCGGCACTGTTCCGTTCGTCCCATGCCGCGGGCGTGGCCGCATGTCCTGCCGGTGAAACGGCAGGATCCGGGGACATGAAGGGACAAGTCGATGAACGAACTATGGGCGGGCGTGCGGTCAGAGCTCGAGGCGCGGGTGGGGACGCATAATTTCGCGACCTGGATCGCACCGCTGGAGCTGCGCGCGATCGAAGGTGGTTCCGCCGACATCGCCTGTCCCACCCGGTTCCTGTCCGACTGGGTCTCGCGCCACTATACTCGCCCGATTCTCGACGCGCTGGGCAACCAGGGCGCCGAGGTCGAGCGGCTGAACTTCTCCAT
>JAZIHR010000002.1:0-70904 GCA_036678445.1 Alphaproteobacteria bacterium | reverse complement strand
CGACCTATGTCGACATCTCGAACCGCCTGTTGCAGGACGCGCCGCAGGCCGAGACCGAGGTGCGCATGGCGCTGGCCGAGGACTTCGGCCAGAAGGAAGCGGAAGCCCTTCTGTGGGGCACCGGCGCCAAGCAGCCCGAGGGGCTGATGGTGAACCCGGCCGTCGCCGAGGTCGCCAACGGGCATGCGGCGAACCTGTCGCCCGATGCGCTGATCAAGCTGCTCTATTCGCTGCCCGCAGGAGTTGCGTCGCTGCGGGGATATCGGTGTCGAGCATGACCTCGACCACCGCCCCGCTGACCTCCTCGACGACTCGGACGCCGATCTCGCTGCTGTTCGGGGCGGCGAGGAGCGTGAGGGTCAGGACGTTCGTCGTGCTTGCAACCGGGAAACTCGCCCCGAGATCGGTGAGCGTCGGCGCGCCGGAGCCGTCGTTCTGCACCAACTGCCAGTTCGTGTGGGTGCCGCGCTGGAAGCCGATGCCGATGCAGTTCACCACGGCGGACAACGTCAAGGTCGTGGCCAGCGCCGTGGTCGAGCCGTAGAGGCCGAAGAAGCCCATACCGGTCGCCTGCAGCGTCACCAGCGAGAGCCGGTTCACATAGGTGAAGCCGCCCAGCCCATCTGCATTGCCGCGCCAGCAGACCCACCCGGCCGAGCGTTCCTCGGCCGCCGCATCGGCGGTGGCGGCGCTGGTCACGCGCCAGCGGCGCATCGAAGTCGAGAGGTTGGTGGTGGCGAGCGTCGGGGTGGAAACCGTGCCGACGGCGGTGCGCGGCATGCCGTTGGTGTTGACCGTGGTGCCGGTGGACGGCGCCCAGGTCGCGATCCGGTTCACCCCGAAATGCGGCTGCAACGGGAAGAACCGGCCCGAGGGGCGCTGGACGTCGAGCCATCTGGCCCCGGCGCGGTCGCGGGCATAGAGGGCGAGCTTGCCGGTCGGCGGCGGCGTGGGCACGACTTCGAGAGCGGGGAGCACGACGGGTTCGGGCATCTCGACCCGTCCGGTAGTGCGGTCGATCCGGATCGCTCGTAAAAGGTCGAGCCGTCCGGACTGACCTTGAAGCTGAAATCGTCGCTGCCGAGAAGGCCGATCAGTGCGCGGGTCGACCAGTTGGTCTTGAAGGCGAAGCTCGCATCGTTGGCGGGCGCAGCCTTGTTGACCGTCGCCTCGATCCCGGCACCTGCGTTGTTCAGGAGCACCGCGGGCGTGTTGACCGAGAGCCGGTTGTAGCTGTCGGCGGTCGCCCCGCCGAGGCCCAGCAACTGCGCGGTCAGGTTCGCCTGGGGCATGCCGACCTGCGTGGCGGCATTGGCGAAGGTCACGGTCGGGGTGTTGACCACCGTCGTGCCGTTCGCGCCCGAGGTTGCCGGGCCGATGTTGACGACCGTGTTCGACCCCGACGCGCCGCCGGTGCCGAGGTTCAAGGTCTTGGTGAGGCCGGTGGTCGTCGCCCCGGTGCCCATGCCGTAGGTCGCTGTGCCCGTCGCCGTTCCGATGGTGGCCGTCGCCGCCGAGACCGTTACGGTGCCGGAAGCCGTCAGCGTGCCCGAAAAGGTCTTGTTGCCGGTGAAGGTCTGCGTGCCCGCCAGGATCGCCAGTTCCGACGATGTGTTCGGCAGCGTGTAGCTGCGGGTCGTGCCGGTGCTGATTCCGGCGAGCGTGAACACCGCCTTCTTGGTGGGATCGGCATCGTTCACGAGGCTGAAGACAGCGTCCGAGATGTCGCTCGGCTCGCCCACGACCTCCCAGGCGGCACCGGTCCAGACAAGCAGTGCGCCTTCGTCCTCGACCCATGCGCGCCACCCCGTCCGCGGCGGCAGGCGCAGCCAGGCGCCGTCGGTCCAGAGCGCGACGTTCAGATCCCAACCCGACCAGTCGCCGGTCGCGCCCGAGCCGACGATGTAGCGATCGCCATCGGCGGGACTGACTGGCGGCGTGGTCAGGTTCCGGTCGAGGACGGAAAGCTGGACGAGCCCATCGAGGATCCGCAGCGCCTCGTTGTGGGTGACATGCTTCTGGGCCTGCGCCGCGAGGATGTGGGGCAGCAGCAGATGGGTCGTGGCATCAGACATGAGAAAAGCCTCAGAAGCTCAGCGTGACGGTCTTGGGCGCGCCCCGCCCGACAAGGGCAGAGAGCTGGAAGATGCGGAGGTCGAGCGTGTCGCCCGGGCCGAGCAGCGCGCCCCAGTCAGTGATCTGGGCGGCGGCGGTGTAGACCGCGCTGGTGGTGGCAGTGGTCAAGAATCGCTTGACAACTGCACCGTCGAAGATCTCGACCTCGTAGGCTTCGAGTTCCTCGGCCAGCGGCACCTCCAGCCCGCCCCAGCTGTCGGCGGCGAGTGCGCGGGATCGGCGCGTCCAGCGGATGGTCAGGTCTCCGGCGGTGCGCGGTCTGCGCCACGGCTGTTCGACATGGGCGACGGAGAACGGCCGCAACCCGACGCCCGCAGGCGTGAAGTTCGCGGCGACATGGGTCTCGTCGTTGACTGGCCGGCTCGCCGGGCCGATTCGCCAGTTCCACGGGATGCCGAGGTCGGCCTCGGCGATTGGCAACGATGCGAGGCTGGCGTCGAGTAGCACGACCCGCGCACCCGCAGGCGTCGGATTGCCCATGACGCCTTCCGTGCCGCGTTGGCCGCGCAGCAACCGGGTCAGCCGATATCGGCCGGGTGCCAGCAGTTCGGCCGCACCCGCCTGCACGATCTCCCAGACGCCGGGCGCGCTCTCGATAGCCAGCGCATTGGCGCCGCCGAACAAGGTCAGGTCGGTGACGCTTTCCAGCGTGCCGGTCAGAAGATCGACCACCAGCGCATTGCCGAGGACTCCGAGGCGATACGCGTGGTGTCGACGGTGATCCGCCGGGCCTCGACACCAAGCAGGACGCTGTCCAGCGTGCGCGCGAAATCAGCCGCAATGCGGATACCGAACTGAAGATCCACAATCGTGACGGACGGATCGCGCAGTCGGATTCGCACGGCAACGACCCCCGCAAGATCAAGGGCTGAGGAGATGTAAGAGATGGCGTCGGTGACCAACTTCATCCGCAATACCCCGCTCGCGTCGCTGCGCGACTATTTCACTGCGGCCGGGATCGAGTTTCCGACCTGCCGCGCTACGCCCGCCCTGCAGAACGTATTCCGGGCATTCTATGGGAGTTGGGCGACGTCAGACTGCCCGGGCGCGGTGCCCGTGTCCCAATCTGGTATGCGAGACGGCTGACGGATCGCGAGACCTGGCAGCAGGTCGTCAACTACCTCGGGGGGCGTCCGCCCGCAGATTTCAGGGTGGTGGTGACCACCTCGGCGACCCGTGGTCTCACTGAGGCTGACCTGTCCCGGCATCAGTTCATCGCGCTGGGGGATCTGGAAATTAGCGGTGCAGCACTGGTCATCGAGCCAACGTATCTTGCCGCCCAGCTCAAGGCCGGCGCGGCGACCCATGCAGGCGATCCCGTGCGCCACGCGGCTGGGTTCCGTCATTTCTGGGTGGGCGAGCGGGAGTTCAAGTTTGGTGGCGACAAGAGGCGGCAAATTGTCGAGTACCTCTTCAACGCATGGGACGGTGGCGAGGAGAGCGTCAGCACAGAAGTCATGTTTGCCGATCTCGAATACGATGTCTCAAGCCGCATGCGGGATATCTTCAAGGGCCACCCCGATTGGCGCGATCTGATCGAGACGACGGGGGGATCCTGTCGGCTTCGCATCAGGGAGCTTCTGGAGGCCGATAGTCCTAACGCCGATTGATTGCGTCCTCGGCGACCTGAAGTTGTTCCATGATCCAGTCGAAAGGCGGTGCCTCGCCGAGCATCATGCCCTGCATCGCCGCATAGTCCTCCTCGATCGCTGCGCGCAATTCGGCGGCCGGTACCACGCAGATTGAGCCTGGCGTGGCCTCTTCGAATTTCTTCCATGCCTGCCTGAAAGCGATGAGATTATGTTCGCGCCCGGCCGCAAGCAGCCCGTCGTCGGCCAAGGCGGCGTGCCCAATCTCCGTGCCGGTGATCATGGCGACGTCATAGTAGTGGCGGGAAATCCTGTCGCTGTCGGCAGGCACACGTCCTTCGTCACGATGATCGCAGAACGCGCCGTGCAAAATCAGAAGTTTCTCCAGGTAGGTGCGCTGCGGGGCGATGACATGGACGTCGTCGACTGCGAATGACCACCCATCGGGCAGTTCCTCTGCGATATAGGGCGTCACGCTGGCTGTCTCGTTGGGATCGAGCGCCGAGCGCGCGCCCGCTTCGAGTTTCACGCGTGGCAGGACGTAGGAGATCTCGGTGCTTGGATAGAGCGTCGGGTACTCGATCAGCAGAGTTTGCTGATCGCCGTCTTCATCGTCGGGCGCGATGCTGCAACGCGCATCGAGCAGCGGCTTCAGCGCTTCTGCCAGATCACCGCGAATATAGGAGCTGCAGGCGTCCTTCAGGTCATCGAATAGGGCCTTGCGCTTCTTGTTCGAAATACCCTCGGGGTTCGTCGGGTCGCGTTCGGCCGCGAAGCCGAGACCATCCCGATAAACGACAAGATCGATCTCCTCCGAAAAGCGGCGGATGAGCCCATAGGCCTTGGATAACGCCGTGCCGCCCTTGAACAGGAGTTGCGGGTGGCCGTCCGGCAAGCGTTTGTAGAGCGCGTCCAGCACGAAGCAGACCCAGAAATCTTTCTCGACATAGCTCGGAAGCGTGTCGAGGCGGTCAGCAGCCGCCTCGAATACGTCCTTCTGGTCGCGAGCTGAAAGCGCGAGAAACCGCGTATAGCTCTCGCTCATGGTGTGGCGATCTGCGGGTCGACAAGGCTATGCGCGATGGGCGCTGCCCAGCTCGGCAGGCTGCCGCTGTTACGGACGAGATCCTTTTTTACGGCATCTGGCAGCTTGCGCTTGAGCGTGGTCGCAACCCGTGTGTCCAACGCTGCTTGCGGTCCGAGCCAGCGCAGCGCCTGCGCGACTGGCGCGGAGGTTTTTCCCGCCCATGCCATCACACTCGGACCTGCATGCCGCAGCCGCACGGTCCGATTGCCGATCTTCACGTCCCGCGTCGCCCCGTCCGTCACATAGCTTGTCTTTGCGGGGACAGCATTGGTCAGGCCCAGCTGGTTCGCTGCGGCGATGCCATCGGGCATGATGCGAACACTGTCGCGCCGCGCGAGGGCTGCAACCGCCTTGTCCATATCGACCGGTGCGGGCCGCTTCAGGACGCCGCTGGTGCGGGGAAGATCGTAAAGCCCACGGCCGACACGACGCAGATCACCACTCTTTGCCAGGCGCGACAACGCCTGATCGACAGCCGCACGGCTACCGAGGTCGAGGAAGTCCTTGGGGGTGCAAACCCACCTCCCGCGTCCCTTCGAACGAAGGCGCTTCATGATTCTATCAGAAATACCAGTCATCTGAGCGGTCCTCTTAGGCCTTTCCTTGTCAGAAACATAGAGGATTTTTCTGACGAATTCAATTCCTCCTCGAACGCACCCCTTTCGCCTCCCCAAGCCCTCCTACGCCCTCCGCCATGTTGAACCCGCAACCGGCTCGACGCCATGGCTCCGGAGGTGCCGTTCTGATGGCTGACACATCCTTCATGGCGCGCTTCGGCGCGCGGCTCGTCACCAATGGCTATGCCATCCTGCCGATCGGCCCGGGCACCAAGAAACCCGGCCGGTTCCAGCGCGGCGGCTGGGCCGATTACCCGGAATGGAACCGCCATGCCGAACGCCCACCGTGCAGCGCAATCACGGGCAGATCGGCACCTTGCCGGCCATCCGGTCGGCGCTCGACTGGCTGCCGAATGACGAGCTCGATTACGACAGCTGGATGCGCATCGGTATGGCGCTGAAAGGCGCGCTTGGCGATGCGGGCGGCGAGGTCTTTGCCACCTGGTCGGCTCAGGCGGCCAAGGATGTGCCCGCGACAACGGCCCGCGCCTGGGCAAGCTTCAAGCCCGACCGGATCGGCGCAGGCACGATCTATCACCTCGCCATGGAACGCGGCTGGCAGCCCGACGCCGCCTTGCGCCTCGATGGCAGCGTAGATCAGGACGGCCCGCATCCGGCCGCCGATCTGCTGGCCCGGCTGGAGGGGAGCGCGCCGACCGTCGCCGATCCGGAAAAACCGATCTTCAGCCTGACCATCCCCGACGGTCTTGTCGGCGATCTGACGGGCTACATGCTGGCTACCGCGCGCCGCCCACAGCCGCTTCTGTCGCTCGGGGCCAGCCTCTGCGCCATCGGCGCGCTGATGGGGCGACGGTATCCGGGCGAGCACGAGGCCATCGTCACGGACAAGGTCTGGGATCAGGTCGACGCCATCCTGCAGGGCAACCGCCACGCGCGCTCCAGCAACAGCCGCATGCAGACGCCCGCGCCGCTGAAGGGCCTGATCTTCACCGACACCGGCGCGGCGATGACCCCGACCGCGACCAAAAAACGCGGCAAGCTCTACCGCTATTACGTCTCGATGGACGTGATCAAGAACCGCACCACGGAGGACGACAACGGCGTTCAAGCACCGGTCCGCCTGCCTGCGGGCATGGTCGAGGACGCCATCGTCACCGAGGTCCGGCGCATTCTGCAGACCCCCGAGGTGGTCACGCAGGTGCTGGCGGCGCTGAAGCGCGATCAGGTGTCCGAGGCCGAGGCCATCGCGGCGCTGCATGATTTCAACACGCTCTGGGCGCAGCTGTTTCCGCTCGAACAGGCGCGGATTATCCAGCTGCTGGTCCGGCGCGTCACCGTCACCGCCGCCGGGCTCGAGGTCGACATCCGGCGCGAAGGCGTCGCAGGCGTGATCCGCGAGATGATCGCGCCGCGCGACATGGAGGCCGCCGAATGACCCGAAGCAACGACACGATCCGCGTGCTGATCCCCCTGAAGCTGCGCAAGAGGAACGGTCGGCCTAAGATCATGCCGCCCGCCGATTACAGCCCGAGCGAGGATCAGACCCAAGACCCGCACATCCTGCGCGCCATCGGCCGGGCATGGGGCTGGCGGCGGCGCATGGAGGCAGGTGAGTTCGTCACGATCCAGGAACTGGCCGAGGCCGTCGGTCTGGCCGAGCGCCACGTCAGCCGCCAACTGCGCCTCGCCTATCTGGCGCCGGAGGTGCTCAAGCGCCTGACCTGCGGCCGCGAGGCATCGGCTGTCAGTCTTTACGACCTATGTTTTCTGGGCGCCGAGACATGGCAGGAGCAGGCTGAGCGGGTCCGCGGATGAAGCGCCATCGAGTTTTCGACCACCGCATCGATCACGGCAGGTTCGGAAATGAATTGCGTTTGTACGGCCCCATGCTAAGACCAGAGAAAAAGCTCGGAGGCAGCCGCATGAAGCCATTGACTTCTCAAAATATTGAGTCTGAGCTCAGCTATGCCTACATCCACGCAATTGCATCACGAGCCGGCGCTGGTTGCCGCATCGGAACACGTCACGAAGACAATACAGGCGTGGACGCCGCAATTACTGGTTGGGGCCCATTCCCCAACGGCGGTTACAGAACCGAAGTAGACCTAAAAATTCAACTTAAGGCCACGATAGGCGACCCGACCAAAGTAGGATCTTGCTGGTCATACTCCCTTAAGGGGATCGGCCAATATGATGACCTTAGAGCTGAGACGGTTTCCGTTCCAAGAATTTTGGTGGTTTTGTTCCTGCCGAACGACGATACTGAGTGGCTCAAGCACTCTGAAGACGCGTTGTCGCTTCAAAAGTGCGCGTACTGGGTCAGTCTTCGTGGCGCAGAGGCTTCTGATAACAAGACGGCACAGCAGGTGTATCTGCCCACCGCTCAAAAGTTTGATGTCGATGGCCTAAAGGAAATTTTTCGCCGAATATCGAAGAATGAGCACCTGATCTATGAGGGGGCGGTGAAATGAGCTCTCTAAAAGATATCGACCCCACCAATTTGAGGGATTACTTGAAATCCATCGGGTGGCAGGTCGTCGACGCTGCCCTAGATGACGATTTGTATCTACTGCGAAATCAAAGCAATGCGGGTCGGGAGTTGGTTTTTCCAACCCAGAAATCCGCTCCTGACTACCTGGACGCAGTGAGCATTGTTCTCGAAAAACTTCAATCAATATCCGGGATCAAAGCTGACAGTATTGCGACACGAGTTGCCGCAGTAAAGGATGATGTTCTTCGACTGCGAATCCATTCGGATGTTCAGGATGATTCTCTTTCTTTGGATTTCGCGGCAAATTTCCTGAAGAATACCGAGAAGCTGTTCAAATCGGCCGCATGTACTGTTTTGCGCCCCAGAGCGAACCACCCGAGGCTAACTCTTTCCGAGGCAACACAGCTCGTTGAAAAGACACGCTTCGGGCAAACAGAAGCCGGTAGCTTTATTTTGAACGTTTCCTGCCCGATCTACGCAATGGACGTTCAGGGCACACTTCAGTTGAGCGATGACGAAGCACCGTTCGTGAGGAAGGTATTTTCTGCCATCCAAGAATCGATGGAGCGGTTGGTGCGCGCGATAAAGGCCGACACGATTGAGGCGCTGGTTGAAGAAACCAAGAAGTCTGATACGCCGCTGATCTCATCGAACTTCTGCGAAGCATTGGCTGCAATGCAGGACGAAAGAACTTACAATGCCGTTGACGCACTCTTTTCCTGGTCTCACCTCAGGCCGAGGGCGGACGATCGATCGAGCAAGCCTATATCGTTCCAGCGAGACTATTTTTCTAGAATTGAAGAACTTCGCCGGGAGCTTCGGGCCGTTGAGGACAACGACATTGAAGTTTATATCGGGACAGTTGAGCGGCTTGAAGGCGAGATGGGATCAGATGGCAAACGGTCCGGGAATGTCGTCCTGTCCCTGCTCCTCCCAGAAGAAGAGGAAACCGTTCGGGCTCGGGTGATCCTAAACGCTGCTGACTATGCAACGGCGGACCAAGCGCACATGACAAATGGAGCATATGTCCGAGTTAAAGGTAGGCTCCTGCCAGGACGGCAACCGAGACAGCTAGCCGATTTCTCAGAATTTGAGATGCTGAACCGGTAGTTGTCGTATTCCCCATCTTGGTTTGCTTCGTATTGGCGAAGTATTGAGGAAGCAGCCTACATACCGACACGTCATAAGCTACGGGCAGGCTTGAATTTTGGCTTGCTCTCCGAGTGGCCTATTGCACCGGCCGTCAATGAAAACTTGCCTGAAAGGACGTCGCGGTCAGCGAGACATGCGCGTCCAGTGGCGGGTGCAGCTCAAACGCTTTCGGCTCGCGCGCAAAGTTCCACAGGCGGAACAGGGACCATTGCGAGCGCCGCTCCTCGGCCACAGCCAGCTCGTTGCGGCTGATATGAAAAGGCGTGCGCTCCCAGCCATTCGTCGTCTTCACCTCGATCAGGCGCGGACGGCCGTCAGGCGCGAAACTCGCGATGTCGTAGCCGGCGCCATCGCCATCCTCCTCCGAAACCCATCTGACCTTGCGCGCAAGATCGTCGCGGCCCGCTGATTTCAGGGCTGCACGCTCATGCGCCAGGACGCGTTCCTCACCGGCACGGCCGAGGGCGCGGTTTCGCTCGTCTCGCGCCGCGACATCGAATTTGCGGGCGATGTGCAGCATCTGCTCCAGCTCCTGCGGCGGCGGCTGGTTCGACAGCGTGGGCGGCGGCCCGATCCAGATCGGCCGCGCCTCCGCGAGGCCTGTCAGCGCTCCTACACCCGAATGGCGCCCGAGCCAGGCCGGGTTCAGCGCCAGCCATCGCGCCACGGCATCCATAAGCGTCATCTGGAAGTTGAACGCGGGCTTGTAGCCGGGGATCCAGTCCTCGCCGAGCCCCTTCAGCACCGCACTGATGTTCTGGTGCTTGAACTCGACCGATCCCTCCGACCGGGCGTTCAGCAGCGGCATAAGCCCGCGCCGGTGCTCGGCCTTATTGTAGGGGCGACCAGAGACGTCGTCGGCCAGCATCGCGAAGTAATCCGCGACGATCAGGTCGTTTTCTTGATCTGTCCAAGGCCCGTTTGACATCGCGCCAGGCTAGGGGCGCAAACTGCGTTTGTCATCAGAGACTTCGCGCAAAACTCCCAAGACATACCAACCACCACGCCGCCCGTGACGCATCTCCGTCTGCTTTGAGACAAGCCGTAACCAGCGAAACACGGGCGCAGCGCGACCCCGTCAGTTCACTGAAATACATGGGAGTTTTGAATCCGTCTCGCCGGGAGCGAGGGGCGGGTGGAAAGAGACGCTGGGCGTTAGGAGACCGATCTCGCGCTGCAGGCCAGTCTCCGAAGGGCGGATGGTCCCTGCAAACCCCTTTGGCACATAAAGAAAAAGGCCCCGCGAGGGACCTGTTTTCGGGTTTGCAATGTGCAAGTGGCGGAGGGGATGGGTCTGACGTCCAACCTTCTCCAGTATAAGTCATTGATTTTATTTGATGCGCACAGCTGCTACGCTGGAAGAGCGGGAGTCCGTCCGCAAAGGTTGGCTCTATCGTGATGTCGGCAACGATGAGCGGCAGTCGGCTGCCTTGATCTTGGAGAGCACCCCCGATCATCCACCAGCCGCCCTCGGCGCCAACAGGATGACGGCCGCACCGGCGAGGCAGATTGCGGCACCTGTCAGGTCCCAAGTGTCCGGGCGCTGCTTCTCGATGAGCCACAGCCAGAGGAGCGAGGCTGCGATATAGACCCCGCCATAAGCTGCGTAGGCCCGCCCCGCAAAATCGGAGGGGGCAAGGGTCAGGAGCCAAGCGAAGACGGCCAGGCTCAGGAGGCCGGGGACCAGCCAGAGCGCGCTCGCGCCTTGCCGCATCCATGCCCAGACCGCAAAGCAGCCCGCAATCTCGGCCAGAGCGGCACCGATGTAGATGGCGAGGGTGCCGGGTGCTTTCACGATGCCGCCTCGCTCTCCGGATGCTGGTGATCGGTTGCGCATAGCGAATGGTCGCCCAGAACTTCAATGACCCGGCAATCGGCAATCCGACCGCCTGCACATTGCACGACCATGCGCTCAAGTTCGCCTTTCAGCGCAGTCAGGCGCGCAAGGCGGCTTTCAACCTCGGCCAGCTGCGCCCTGGCGATGACATCGGCGGCTGCGCAGGATTGATCGGGTCTGTCAGAGAGACTCAGAAGGTCTCGGATAGCGTCCAGCGGAAAACCGAGCTCCCGCGCATGGCGGATGAAGGCTAGCCGATCCAGTGCCGACTGCCCATAGAGCCGCTGGTTCCCGGCACTGCGATCTGGCTCCGGCAGGAGCCCGATCTGCTCGTAGTAGCGGATCGTCGGAACCTTCACGCCGGCCGCTTCGCCCAATTTTCCGATGGTGAGCATCAGATTTCCTCTTGAAGCTATAGCTACTAGAGACCTTAGGTTCCCGACTCAGCAAATACAATGTTGCCCGCTGGGCGGGTTGGAAGGGCGTGATGACGGCGAACGACAGTGCAACCTACGAATGGACGGTTTCCGGGATGGACTGTGCGTCGTGCGCCGGCAAGGTCCGGGGTGCGGTCGAACGCCTGCCTGGCGTGAGCGACGTCGATGTGGCGCTAATGACCGAGCGGCTTCGGCTGACTCTGGATGAAGGGCAGACCCCTCGCAACCAGATCGAAGCAATCGTCAAGCGGCTCGGCTACGGGATCGCGGCGAAAGGATCGAGCCCCGATCGGAAAGGCTTCGTGCTGCCGGACGATGAGCAAGCGTCCCGTGCGGACGGCTCGCGAGATGCCGCAGGACTCGAGCCCAACGCTGGATCGACAGGGCCCGAGAGCGGTCCCGGGCCCGGTTCGCGTTGGTATCAGACCGCGAAGGGCAGACTGGTGATCGGCACCGGTCTCCTCCTCGCGGCGGCATGGGCCGTGAAACTGCTCGCCTCCCAGGATGTGGCAACGTGGGCATTCATCCTCGCGACGCTCATTGGTGTCGCCCCTATCGCACGCCGCGCCGTCGCGTCCGCCAGAGCGGGGATGCCGTTCACGATCGAGATGCTGATGACAATCGCCGCCAGCGGCGCGCTCGTCATCGACGCCGCCGAGGAAGCGGCGCTCGTCGTCTTCCTCTTCGCCGTCGGGGAGGTTCTCGAAGGTGTTGCGGCGAACAAGGCCCGCGACGGGATCCGGGCGCTCGCTCGTCTGGTACCGAAGACCGCGATCCTGGAGATCGGCGGCCGGACTCGGGTGATACCAGCCGACCAGCTGCAGGTGGACCAGATCGTTCTGGTGCGCCCGGGAGACCGGGTCCCGGCAGATGGCGAAGTTATCGAGGGCACCTCGGGCGTCGATGAGAGCGCCGTCACGGGCGAGAGTGTGCCGAAGCTGAAGGAACCCGGTGCCTCCGTCTTTGCCGGCTCCATCAATTCCGAGGCGGCGCTGCGTGTTCGGGTCACCAAGTCGGCCGAGGACAACACCATTGCCCGTATCATCCGGCTGGTCGAGGAAGCGGAAAGCGCCCGGGCCCCGACCGAGCGCTTCATCGACCGTTTCAGCCGCATCTACATGCCGGCCGTCGTCGGAGTTGCGGTGCTGGTGGCCATCGTCCCGCCCCTCGCGTTCGGGCAAGGCTGGGATACGTGGATCTACCGGGCGCTCGCGCTTCTCCTGATCGGATGCCCCTGCGCGCTGGTGATCTCGGTACCGGCTTCCATCGCCTCTGCGCTTTCTTCAGGCGCGCGTCGCGGGCTGCTGATGAAAGGAGGCGCCGTGATCGAGGCCGCGGCGGCCACCACGCATGTCGCATTCGACAAGACCGGAACCCTGACCCACGGACGGCCGCGCGTCACGGACGTGGTGCCGATCTCGGGATCGGAGACAGAGGTGCTGGCGCTGGCTGCCGCCGTCGAAGCGGGGTCGAGCCATCCTCTGGCGGAGGCGATCCTGTCCCGCGCGGAAGCTGCGGGAGCGCCGTTCCTGGCCGCGACCGCCGCCAAAGCGCTTCCGGGCAAAGGGGCCGAAGCAGTCGTTGAGGGTGAAACCGCCTGGGTGGGCTCTCCACGGTTCGCCGGGGAGCGCGGTGTGTTGGACGACCACGCGCTCCGGGCGGTGGTCGGCATGGAAGATGAAGGCAAGACAGTCGTCGCGGTCTTCCGCCGGAGCCAGTTGGTCGGACTCGTAGCGCTCCGGGACGAACCCCGAGAGGATGCCGCCCGCGCGGTGCAGCAACTCAAGGCGCTTGGCATCGCGTCTGTGATGCTGACCGGCGACAACCGGCGCACGGCAGCAGCCATTTCCGCTGGGCTGGGCATTGACCATCGCGCCGAATTGATGCCCGAAGGCAAGGTCGCCGCGATCCGTGAGATGACCGCCAGAGACCGCGTGATGATGGTGGGCGACGGCATCAACGATGCCCCTGCGCTCGCCACCGCCCACATCGGAGTTGCCATGGGCTCCGGAACGGACGTCGCGCTTGAAACCGCCGACGCCGCGATCCTGCGCAATCGCGTGACCGATGTGGCCGGCAAGATTCGCCTTGCTCGCGCAGCCATGGCGAACATCAGGCAAAATGTGGCGATCGCGCTCGGCCTTAAGGCGGTGTTTCTGGTGACGACGATCCTCGGCATTACCGGGCTGTGGATCGCGATCCTTGCAGATACCGGCGCGACGGTGCTCGTCACACTGAACGCGCTGCGGCTTCTTGCGTTTGATCCGGAACGTGAGGCCTGAGATCAGATCATCGGCAGGGCGATGGTTCCGCTGCCATGCCGCAGGGCCGAGCGCTGAGAACATAAACCTCGGGGTACTGTTCCGCCGCGAGTGCTCAACATGCTGCAACTGGAATCGGGCTTCTGCTCGGTTTCGCGCTGGTGGCCGCCATCTGGTCGCGCACCACTACGGGGCTATTGGCCGTCCGGGGCGTGAAGCCGAACTCGAAAGAGAGACCGCAGGCGGCGATCATGGTGGCGTTCGTCGGGCTGCTCGCGCTCCACACGATTGAAATCCTGGCTTTCGCCGCAGTCTACAGGGCGCTGCAGGGCTGGGGCGTGGGAGGCTTCGACGGCAGCTACGACCCATGCTGGAGCGGCCTGATCTACTTCTCCGGCGTCAACTTCGCCACGCTCGGGTACACGCAGATCGAGGCAACCGGGCCGATACGGATGGTCAACATGATGCAGTCGCTCGGCGGCTTCATGGTGCTGACCTGGTCGGCGACGTTCCTCTAACTCGGTCTGCGAACTGGCCTGGCGCGAGTAGCAGCCGACGACCATGGGGAATGTCAGTTTGCCTCCGACACCCTCTCTTGGTATCGGCGCTCGCGCTCTGGCCATGTGCTCTTGATGTAGTCGAGAACGGCGCGGATGTCCGCGTCGCTCAGCACGTCTGCGAAGCCGGGCATGTCGCTCTCGTATCCGCCGCCGACCACGGCGGCGGTGCCTTCCCTAACGATGCGGAACAGGACATCGTCAGGATGGTGCCAGGTGTGGCCGCTGGCGTCGTGGGGTGGCGCCGGCAACCGGCCGGACGGAAGCGGCGAGCGCCAGCCCGGCTGGCCCTCCAGTTCCGCGCCGTGGCAGGCGGCGCACTGATCCGCATAGATCTGGCGTCCTTGCGCGATGATGTCCGCCGACGCCACGGCGGTGGATGCGGTACCGGCATAACGCCAGCCAGCAAAGACCGCGAGGATCACACCTCCGACGACCAGACCGATCACGACAGTATTTCGGAGAGCTTTTTTCAAGACGTCTATCGCCGATCACTGCGGAATAACATTCGCGTTTGGTCGAGACCACGTTGTGCCAGCGGCGAGGCGCCTGCGACAATGGACATTCTCGTGAGCAATGCCTATCTTTGCAGCATGCTCGAACGTGTCGTCACCATGCTTGCCATACTCGCGATCACCGTGGTGACGACGGTGACCTCCGCGCATGCGACACGCATGAGCATGAATTCCGGTGTGGATCACGCGATGCATGTCGCCGACATGATGCACTCTCCGGTCATTTCGGGCTTCGACTGTGACGCTGGAGAGCACTGTGGATCGGCCGATGCCGAGATGTGCGAGTTCGTATGCGCAGGCCTCTCTGCCTTCCTGACGTCGGCAGGCGAGGAAGCCGGGCACGCCTACGGCGCCGCCAGTCATGACGTCCCGTCCGCGGCAATCCACGTCAGCCGTGCGCCGGGACTGAACGAACGACCTCCCAAGCTCCGTCTCCTCTGAGCGCGCCCGGGCAGACGCCCGAGGCGCCCCATCGGTATTGATGAACGGGACGGAAGTCCCGAGGAGACGACCATGAACATGCTTTCTCGACGCGGCTTTCTTGCCGCAAGTGCGGCCGCCATTGGCGCTGCACACTTGCCCCGCATCGCCTTCGCGCAAGGGGTGGCGCCGATCAGCCTCTCCGCTGCGACGCGCACGCTCGACATCGACGGTCGCGCTGCCACGGTCTTCGGGCTTGCCGGCCCCGGCGGTCAGGGACTGATCCTCGACCCCGGCCAGAGGTTCCGGGTCGATCTGACCAACGACCTGGACGTCGGTACCATCATCCACTGGCACGGACAGATCCCGCCCAACGCGCAGGACGGTGTGCCGGACATGCCGATGCCCCTCCTCGCACCGGGTGAAACCCGATCCTACGACTTCGAGGCACGGCCCGGCACGCACTGGATGCACAGCCATGTGCCCACCCAGGAGATGCAGCTGCTCGCCGCGCCGCTGATCGTGCGCTCGGCCGAGGACGTTGCTGCCGACCGGCAAGACGTCGTGATGTTCCTTCATGACTTCTCCTTCAAGGCCCCCGAGGAGGTTCTGGCCGAGATCGGCGCAGGTCATGGCGGCGGGCACGGCGCGGGCCATGGTGCCGGTGCATTGCCCGATCAGGGCGCTCCCATGGGAGGCATGGGGGCGATGCAGGGCATGGATCACGGGGCCATGGGCCATGGCGCCACGGGCGGCATGCCGATGGGCAACATGCCCCGAATGGGCGGGATGATGGGTATGGGCGGCCAGATGGGCGGCATGGCCATGGACCTGAACGACTATGACTGGGACGCCTATCTCGCCAATGACCGGACCCTGTCGGACCCGGAGGTGGTCCAGGTCGAGCGCGGTGGCCGTATCCGGCTTCGGGTCATCAACGCCGCTGCGGCGACGGTATTCTGGATCGAGACCGGCGGTGCCGAGGCGCGGCTGGTCGCGGTAGATGGGCACGCGGTCGAACCTCTCGCCGGCACGCGGTTCGGTCTGGCAATGGGCCAGCGTCTGGACATCGAGATCGACCTGCCGCACGAAGGCGGCGCCTGGCCGATCCTCGCCCTGCGCGAAGGCGCGCGCGAGCGCACCGGCCTGATCCTCGCCACGCAGGGTGCCGAAGTGCGGCGTCTCGATGCAATGGCGGATGCCGAAGCGCCCGCGTTCGACACCGATCTGGCGCAGGAGGCGCGCCTCATCGCGCTGGACGCTCTGCCGGATCGACCCGTGGACCGCAGCCAGATGCTGATGCTGGGCGGTTCGATGCAGCCGTACGTCTGGACGATAAACGGGGCAGTCTGGGGCCAGCACCAGCCGATCACCGCACGCAGCGGTGAGCGGGTCGTGCTGTCGTTCCACAACATGTCGATGATGGCGCACCCGATGCATCTGCACGGCCATGTGTTCCAGGTCGTCGGGCTGAACGGGCGTCGGGTCGCCGGTGCACTACGCGACACGGTTCACGTGCCACCGATGTCGATGGTCGATGTCGCCCTCGATGTCGGTGAGGCCGCCCGATGGATGCTGCATTGCCACCACATGCCGCACCTTACGACGGGGATGATGACCGAATTCGCGGTCACGGCGTCCGTCTGATCCCAGCGGGTCGTCCGGACATGGCGCCCCGCCCGGCACCGATCCTGGTCTGTCCTGCCCCATGTTGTCGTGAGGGCCGGCCAAAAGACGCACCCTGCGGGTAAAAATCAGGAGGATGAGATGATGAACTGGAACGACATGGGCCCCGGAATGGGTTTCGGAATGGGGTTTGGCTGGCTCTTCGGCCTGCTGATCCTCGTGCTGCTGGTTTTGGCCATAGCAGCGCTGATCAAGTATCTTCGGAAATAGAAAAAAGGAGTTGGCAATGACCTACACGATCAATCGAATGTTCCCCGACGCCGGTATCGACGACGTCGACGCTCGCGCGCGGAAGGCCCTCACCGACCACGGCTTCGGCATCCTGACCGAGATCGACGTCAAGGCGACGATGAAGAAGAAGCTAGATGTCGAGATGCCCGCCTACCGCATCCTCGGCGCCTGCAACCCCAAGATGGCGCATCAGGCCATCGGGATCGAACCGCGCGTCGGTGCGATGCTGCCATGCAACGTCATCCTGCGCGAGGTCGACGGTGGCGTGGAAGTCAGCGCCATCGATCCTGTGGCGTCGATGCAGGCGATTGAGAACGCCGAACTGACGGCCGTGGCGGGCGAGGTGCGCGACCTCCTGGCGAAGGCCGTCGCGGCGGTCTGAGATGAGCCTGCGCGTCACCATTCTCGCGGGCCTTGCGATCCTCGGCATCGGACTGCTCGCTGTCTGGCAGTTCGCGCCTTCGGTGTTCGCCGAGGCGCGCAGCCTCCTGGAGCCCGAGCGTCTGGAAACGCTGGTGGCGCGTGCGGGTCTCTGGGGGCCGGTCCTGATCGTCACGCTTATGACCATCGCGGTCGTGGCCAGCCCAATCCCGAGTGCACCCATCGCACTGGCGGCCGGAGCGGCCTACGGACATCTCTGGGGGACCGTGCAGGTCGTCATCGGCGCCGAGCTCGGGGCGCTGATCGCCTTCGGTCTCGCACGGGTTCTGGGGCATGACGTCCTGCGGCGGGTGTTCGGGGACCGCGTCGATGCCGGGCTGCTCGGCTCGCAGAACGCGTTGACGGCGACGGTTCTTGCCAGCCGCCTGATGCCCTTCGTGTCCTTCGACATGATCAGCTACGCGGCCGGACTGAGCCGATTGCACGCCTGGCGTTTCGCCTTGGCAACACTGGCGGGGATCATTCCGGCAAGCTTCCTGCTGGCCCATTTCGGCGGCGAGGCGGTGAGCGGAGATCTGGGCCGGGCGACATGGGCAGTACTTGGCCTCGGCCTCTTGACGGGCCTGCCACTGCTTTGGGTAGCCATGCGGCAAAAGCCTGAAAAGGGAAATCCATGACCGGAAGCGAGTACCAGAAGAACAGCATCACCCTTTCCGGTGCGGTAGCCATGGGCACCGGCGTGATGATCGGCGCGGGCATCTTCGCGCTGACCGGCCAGATCGCCGAACTCGCCGGGCCTCTCTTCCCGCTCTCGTTCGTGGTCGGCGCCATCGTGACCGCCTTCAGCGCCTACACCTATATCAAGATGTCGAACGCATACCCGTCTGCGGGCGGCATCGGGATGATCCTGAAGAAAGCCTACGGACCGACGACGGTCGCGGCGGGCGCAGCTCTCCTGATGGCGCTGTCGATGGTCATCAACGAAAGCCTCGTCGCTCGCACCTTCGGAACCTACACCCTGCGAGCCTTCGGCGGCGATCCGGACAGCATTCTCGTGCCGGTCCTCGGCGTGGGGCTGATCGTCTTCGCCTATCTCGTGAACGTCTCTGGCAACCGGTCGGTCGGGCTGCTGTCCATTATCATGGCCATTCTCAAGGTGGGCGGCATTGCGCTGTTCGGGGCGGCCGGTCTGTGGGCCAGCGGCATTTCGTTCGAAGCGTCGGGCGGAGATTTTCGTGCGGGTGGGTTCGTGGCGTCGGTCGCGCTGTCCATTCTCGCCTTCAAGGGGTTCACGACCATCACCAACAGCGGCGCCGAGGTGACCAATCCGCATCGGAACGTGGGCCGGGCCATAGTCCTGTCCATCGCCATCTGCGTCGTCGTCTACCTGCTGGTCGCATTCGCGGTCGGCTCCAGCCTGCCGCTCGATCGCATCGTGGCGGCGAAGGACTACGCGCTGGCTGAAGCGGCCCAACCAGCCCTCGGGCAAACCGGCTTCTACCTGACGGTGGCGCTTGCGCTGGTGGCAACTGCCTCGGGCCTGATCGCCAGCGTGTTTGCCGTCTCGCGGATGCTGGCGATGCTGACGGACATGAAGATGATCCCGCACAGCCATTTCGGGATGCCAGGCACGATCAAGGACCACACACTCGTCTACACCGTCGTGATCGCAGGCTTCCTGACGGTCTTCTTCGACCTCAGCCGCATCGCCTCGCTCGGGGCCTTCTTCTATCTGGTGATGGACATGATCATCCATTTCGGCGTGTTCCGGCATCTGCGCGAAGAAATCGGCGCTCGGGGCTGGGTGTTGCTGACGGCAATCGCACTTGATGCCGTGGTGCTGGCCGCCTTCGCCGCGATGAAATGGCAGTCCGACCCCTTGATCGTCGTCCTGGGTGCGATCGGCATGGCGCTGGTGTTCCTGTTCGTCGGAATCTTCCTCGCACGGAATCCCGCCCTGGAAGGCGCTCACGACCACCATTGAAAAGAGCTTGAGCTTCCAACGGCTGGAAGCGGCAAGCTGAAACAAGAGATCGAAAGGCTGGCAGACTATGGAGCACGATCACCATCACGCGGCGCCCGACATTCCGGCGGGGGCGAATACCGCAAAGGACCCGGTCTGCGGGATGACGGTCGCGGTCAAGCCGGACGGGCGTCACGCCGAGTTCCAGGGAGAGACCTTTCATTTCTGTTCGGAGAAATGCCAGTCGAAGTTCAAGGCGGATCCGTGGTTCTACGCCTCGGGCCGGGCCGCCGGACAGAAGAAGGCTGCTCCGGCCAACGTCCAGTACACCTGTCCGATGCATCCCGAGATCGTCCGCGATGCGCCGGGGTCCTGCCCGATCTGCGGCATGGCGCTGGAACCGATGGTGCCGTCGGATGAGCCCAGCGAGGAGCTGACCGACTTCACGCGTCGGATGTGGATTTCGGCGGCGGCGGCGGTGCCGCTCATCATCCTGACGATGGGTGAACTGGTCGCGCTGCCAGTGCGCGACTGGATCGGGCATCAGACCGCAAGTTATCTCGAGTTCGTGCTGGCAACGCCGATCATCCTCTGGGCCGCCTTGCCTTTCTTCCGGCGCGGCTGGGACTCCATTGTGAACCGCAGCCCAAACATGTGGACGCTGATCAGCATCGGCGTGGCGGCGGCCTACCTTTACTCGCTCGTCGCGACGTTCCTGCCGGGGGTGTTTCCGGAACAGTACCGGATGGGCCACGGCGTCGGCACCTATTTCGAGGCGGCGGTGGTGATCGTCGCGTTGGTCTTCGTGGGCCAGGTGCTGGAACTCCGAGCGCGAGAACGCACCGGGGATGCGATCCGCGCGCTTCTGGATCTGGCGCCGAAGACCGCGCGGCGCATCCTGCCGGACGGCACTGAATACGATGCGCCGCTGGAGAACATCATGGAGGGCGACCGGCTGCGGGTCCGTCCCGGCGACGCCATTCCGGTCGACGGCACGGTGATCGAGGGCCGCTCGTCGCTGGACGAAAGCATGCTGACCGGCGAGTCAATGCCGGTGGAAAAGGGGCCGGGGGATGAGGTGACGGGCGCCACGATCAACAAGAACGGCTCTCTGGTCATGGAGGCAGGCAAGGTCGGGTCCGATACCGTGCTGGCGCAGATCGTGGCGATGGTGTCGAACGCGCGGCGGTCCCGCGCGCCGATCCAGGGGCTGGCCGACCGGGTGTCGGCGATATTCGTGCCGACGGTGGTGGTCATCGCCATCGTCGCCTTCGTGGTCTGGCTGATCTTCGGCCCGGAGCCCGCGCTGGTCTTCGCAATCGCCTCGGCCGTGTCGGTCCTCATCATCGCCTGCCCCTGCGCGCTGGGGCTGGCGACACCGATCTCCATCACCACGGCGGCGGGGCGCAGCGCACAGGCGGGCGTGCTGATCAAGGACGCCGAGGCGCTGGAGCGAATGGCAGGAGTCGATACGCTCATCGTCGACAAGACCGGCACGCTGACCATGGGCAAGCCGAAGCTGACCGATACGGTTGCGCTCGGGGACGTCACCGAGACCGACCTGTTGTCGCTGGCCGCAGCGCTGGAGCGTGGCTCGGAACACCCGCTGGCTGAGGCGATTGTCGAGGGAGCCGAGGCGCAGGGTGCGCCGCGTCAGGAGGCCACGGACTTCGACGCCGTCACTGGCAAGGGCGTACAGGGCCGGGTCGGTGGGCGCGCGGTGGCGCTAGGCAACGCGGCGATGATGCGGGAGATGGGGCTCGACACCGCGCAGGCCGAGTCAAAGGCCGACACCCTGCGCGCCGAGGGCAAGACGGCGATGTTCGTCGCGCTTGACGGCGCGCTCGTCGGCATCGTGGCGGTCGCCGACCCGATCAAGGAGAGTACCGCGCAGGCCATTCGGGAACTTCATGCCCAAGGGCTAAGGGTGATCATGGCGACGGGCGACAACGAACGCACGGCGCAGGCGGTGGCGGGCAAGCTCGGCATCGACGAGGTGCGCGCAGGCATCCTGCCCGAGGCCAAGAAGGACCTGATCGACCAGTTGCGCCGCGACGGCCACAAGATCGCCATGGCGGGCGACGGGGTGAACGACGCCCCCGCGCTCGCCGCCGCCGATGTCGGCATCGCCATGGGCACCGGGGCCGATGTTGCGATGGAAAGCGCAGGCATCACCCTGCTGGGCGGCGACCTGATGGGCATCGTGCGGGCGCGCAAGCTCGCCCGCGCCACCCTGCGGAACATCAAGCAGAACCTGTTCTTCGCCTTCGCCTACAACGCGCTTGGCGTCCCCATCGCCGCCGGGCTGCTTTACCCTGTCACCGGACTTCTGCTCTCGCCGATGATCGCGGCGGCGGCGATGAGCCTGTCGTCGGTCTCGGTGATCACCAACGCCCTGCGGCTCAGGCGGGTCGACCTCTGATCTGCCAGCCCACACATCCAACCTCGAAAGGAACATCAGATGACCCAAGACATGTTTTCCCGCCGCAAGCTCCTGATCGGTACAGCTGCGCTGGCGGCTGCGTCGCCCTTGAGGGCTCTGGCGCAAGGCGCCGGTCCGGCGATCCACGTGATGAAGGACCCCAACTGCGGCTGCTGCTCGGCCTGGATCGAGATCCTCGAGAACGACGGCTTCGCCGTCACGACCGAGGCGAGCGCCGGGACGCTTCTGATGCGCTACAAGCTGGACAACGGCATCCCGCAGGAGATGGTCTCCTGCCATACGGGTCGTGTGGATGGTTACATTATCGAGGGTCACGTCCCTGTTGCCGACATTCGCCGTCTCCTGCTGGAACGCCCCGACGCGGTCGGCCTCGCAGTGCCAGGCATGCCCTACGGCTCGCCCGGGATGGGACCGGAAAGCCAGCGCGAGGCCTACGACGTGTTTCTGATCCGGCGCGACGGATCGAACGAGGTCTTTACCAGCTACGCTGCTGCCTGACCTTGAGGCTCCAATTCGGCTCTTGATCAGGGGCGAGAACACATACGGACCTGATCCCGGATCACGGCGTAGTCGCTCAGCATCTCGGCGATGGCCGACCCGTGCGGCAGCCGCGCGAGCTCCTCGGCTGCGCGCGCCTGGAACTCGCGGCTGTACTCTACCACGGGCGGGCAGACGGTCGCGATGCCGGGCTCAGAACCGACCGTTGCGCAGCCGCTCAGCAAGCTCGTCGCGAGACCTAGGACGACGAGCCGTCGCCTCGAGCATCTGGCGTTGGACATCATTGGCTTTCTCCGTGGTCTGAAGGCGTTCAGCGAGGCGTCCCGCTCGCTCGCCGGACCGCCGAAGCGAAAGCAGGAACAGGAGCAGGGCGAGGATGATGGCGCCGTAGCGCAAAGCGGCCCGCATCCATGGGCTGGCGGCGAACCCGATCAGGAGCGGGGCCATCACCGCTGCCCTCGGCGCCAGTCATCGAGACGCGCGTAGATCGTGACCGCGATGCCGCCAAGCGCCACGGCGATGAATACCCAACGCAACGTGTCGAGATACGGCACAAGCGGCAAGATCGCGGTCTGGGTCTCGGCCAGCACCTGCTGCGCCACCTCGACGCCCGCCGCGCCCAGCGTCGCCACACCGGCTGCCCCGCCGCCCTTCATGGTGCGGCTGTCAGCCAGCACCTCGCGCGCGGGCGGCGTCTCGGCTGCAAATGCCGTCGCCCGGACCGGGAACCGCTCGCCCCACTGCCGCGCGGGCCCGAGATCGACATGGATGAACCCCGATCGCGGGTAGAAGCCGAAGCCGAGGAATCCGACCTCGCGCGCCGCAGCCTCGAAGGCCACCGGATCGTGGTTCGCCATGGCGATGTCGAAGGCGGCGCCGTCGAGATGCTTCGACCGGCCCGCGCCCCCCACGGCACGGTTGTGCTCTGGGCTGCGGTAGGCGGAGCGGACGATCAGCGGCTTGCCCAGCCGGTCGCGCAGCGCCTGCAGCTTGTCGAGCGCGGTTTCGTTCACGAGCAGCTTGCCGGTGCCCCGGCATGCAATCTCGGCGGGCGAGAAATTCGGCCAGCGCCAGGCGCTCTCCGGCACATCACGCCAATGGCGGTGGAAGGTCGTGGTCATGAGGGTCCTCCGAAACGAAAAAAAACCGCCTCGAGGGCGGGTGCGGTTGGGCTGGTGAACGGGGGTGTTGAGCGGCTACGGGCCGCCGCCGAAGATCTTCAGCTTGATCGCTATACCCGCGAGCAGCGCCAGCATGACGCCGGTGGTGATCATGCGGACGGCGGTCTGCATCGCGGTGCGGCGGACCAGCCGGATGCAGTCGACCAGGGAGCGCAGATCGCGGATGTCGAGCGCGGCCTCGTCGCCGTCGAGGCCGACATCGGCCAGCGCACGCTTGGCGCCTTCCTCCGCCGCCCGGGTCAAGATCGCCTCGAACTCGGCGTCGGGCATGCGCACGAAGCCCTCGGATCGGGGTGGGTTCATCGGATCCTCCTTCCGCCGCTCAGCCGACCTTGCAGCCCCAGAAGGACGTGTGGTCGGCGGCGAAGTAGCCGTCCGCGACCCGGAAATACCCCTGCAGCTCGACGGTATCGCCTGCCGTCAGCGGCACCATGGTCTGAAGCCAGATCGCGGTAGCGAGCGAGACATGAGTGGCGGAGATTTCGCCGAGGGAGCCGCGGATTTCGGTCGTGCCGTTCAGGACGAGCCGCCCGCGCATGCGGGCGGTGGCGCTGGCGTTGATCTTGTACAGCAGAGTCGCGCCGAAGAGGTAGGTGCCGTCCACGGGGGCGACGAAGTGGTTGTTCACGGCGTCGAACGCGCCCTGATCGTTGTAGTCGGTGTTGTTAAGGCCGATCTTGGTCCAGGTGCCGACGCCGACGTAGTTGTCGTAGTTCGTGTAAGCCTTGAACCGCGGCAGCCGGGGCTGATCGACAATGCCGGTGGCGTTGTCGACGCTCAGCCCGTCGAAGAAGGTGCTGCCGTCGGCGGAGACCGCGAGCCGGAAGCGGTCCGACCCGAACAGCCCCACCAGCGCCTTGGTCACGAAGCCGGTCTGGAGGGTCAAACCGAGATCGTCGCCGGCCGCCTCCTTGTTCATGGTGTAGAACAGGTCGCCGGTGCCGCCCTCGGCCACGGTCCTCGCCGTCCAGAGCGCGGCGTTGAGCTTGGCCGAGAACGGGTTCGATGCATCCGCCGTGGTGCCAACCCCGAGGAGCGCCATGTTCTGCAGCGCCGCCGGTGTGGTCCCGAGCCAGCCCGCGCCATCGTAGACCAGCAGCAGGCCCTCGTCCTCGACCCATGCGCGCCAGCCGATCCGCGGGGGAAGTCGCAGCCAGGCGCCATCGGTCCAGAGCGCGACGTTCAGGTCCCATCCGGACCATTCGCCCGTCGCGCCCGAGGCGACGATGTAGCGATCGCCATCGGCGGGACTGCCGGGCGGCGCTGTCAGATCGCGGTCGAGCACGGAGAGCTGCACGAGCCCGTCGAGCAGCCGCAGCGCCTCGTTGTGGGTGACGTGCTTCTGGGCCTGCGCCGCCAGGATGTAGGGCAGCAGGAGATGGGTCGTGGCGTCGGACATGGGATGGCCTTCAGAGTATCAGCGTGAGGGTCTTGGGCGCGCCCCGCCCGACGAGGGCGGAGAGCTGGTAGATGCGGCTGTCGAGCGTGTCACCGGGGCCGAGCGGCGCGCCCCAATCGGCGGTCTGGTCTGCGGCGGTGTAGACCGCGCTGGTGGTGGCGGTGCTCAGCACCCGCTTAACGGTCGCGCCATCAAGGATCTCGACCTCGTAGGCTTCGAGCTCTTCTCCGAGCGGCACTTCTAGCCCGCCCCAGCTGTCGGCCGCGAGAGCTCGGGACCGGCGCGTCCAGCGGATCGTCAGATCGCCGGGCGTGCGCGGCCTGCGCCACGGCTGCTCGACATGGGCGCCGGAGAACGGCCGCAGCCCGACGCCCGCGGGCGTGAAGGATTGCGCCACATAGGTCTCGTCGCTGACGGGGCGGCTCGCCGGACCGATGCGCCAGTTCCACGGCAATCCGAGATCGGCCTCGGCAATCGGCAGGGACGCCAGCGACGCGTCCAGCACCACGACAAGAGCGCCAGCGGGCGCCGGATTGCCCATCGCGCCCTCGGTGCCGCGCTGGCCGCGCAGGAGCCGGGTCAGCCGGTATCGACCCGGCGCCAGCAGCTCGGCCGCGCCCGCCTGCACGATCTCCCAGGTGCCGGGCGCGCTCTCGATAGCCAGCGCATTGGCGCCGCCCAACAGCGTCAGGTCGGTGACGCTCTCCAGCGTGCCGGTGAGCAGATCGACCACAAGCGCATTGCCGTGGTCGAAGCGTGAGGTGGGGCCCGGATAGAAGTCCGAGACCAGCGCTCCGATCCGGGCGCGGCTGCCGAACGTGGTCAGCAACTCGAACCCGTCCGTCGAGGTGCTGCGGAACACCGCCATCTCGCCCGGCCAGGGAAGAGCGTGCGCCGCGACAAACGGTCGATGCGCGGGCTGGTCCTCGGTCAGCTGCGGCAGGTCCATCAGCACCGCGTCCGGCGCGCCGAACACCACGGCCCGCGTCAGCGACGCCGCGCGGGGATCGCCGGGCGGCAGATCGTAAGTCGCACGGTCCTGCCGCACCGCCTCGATGCCGCGCGCTGCCGCGTCGGCGATGGAGACGAGCCGCAGATCGACCAGACGCCCGTCATGCGCGAGCCGGATCGCATCGGCCGGATCGAACGCGAGGCGCGAGGGTGGCAAACGGAACGCCGCCGTCTCGCGGCCCACCCACGCCTCCATCAGCGCGCGGCGGCAGCGCCTCTCGGCCTCCTCGGGCGGCACCGCCATTGGAAAGGACTCGGACGCGATCCGGGTCGTGTCCACGGTGATGCGCCGGGCCTCGACGAGGGCCGCGTCGTAATCCTCGTCGGCGCGGGCGACCTGCCATTTCAGGGCCTGCGGCAGTTCGGTCTCCTGGCCGCGCGTCAGTTCCAGCACATCGCCCTCGCGGGTGGCCACCAGATCGTCGGGCGCGAGGGTGGCGACGGAGGCCCGGCCGCGCATGACAAAGCGGATCCCCCCCTCTGTCTCGACGGCGTCGAAGCCGAAATGCCGCGACAGCGTTGTGATCGAGGCGCGTGGGCTTTCCAGCGCCGTGATGGCGTAGCCTTCGACCGCGCCCCAGAGGCCGGTGACGTCGATCCGGGACTCGGGCAGCCCGGCGCGCAGGCAGAGGTGCCGCACGAGCGCCGCCAGCGACACCGCGCCAAGCCGTCCGGTCAGCCAGTGCCCCAGCCGCCAGTTCGCCCCGTCCGTCCAGACATCGGTCAGCGCCGGAAAGAACGGGTACGGCCGCGCGTCCCAGGTCCAGGCGGCGCATTCCGGCACATGCACCATCCGGCCGCCGTAGACCGATGACACCGGGTTGTTCGCCGGGACGCCCCACCAGAGGTACGTCGCCTCGAGATAGGCGCGCTGGATCGCGTCGTCGCGCCAGCCCCGCGAGAAATGCGGCGTGAAGCTCTCGGACGACTTCGGGTCGAAGAAGACGTTCGGCTGGTTCGTGCCCCGGTCGATGGCGGGACAGCCGAGCTCGGTGAACCAGATCGGCTTCGACTCCGGCGCCCACGCCGTCAGCGTGCCGCTCTCCACCCCGCCCGGGCGGTCGTAATGCGCGTTCGACCACCAGGCGCGAAGATCCTTGTAGCGGAAAACCCATGGCTTGCCCGCCGCGCCATCGCTGATCGGGGTGCGCACCTGTGCCACCCGATCAGCCGCACTGGCATAGAACCAGTCGAAGCCTTCCCCGCCCGCAATGTTCCCCTGCAGATAGGCCCGGTCGTAGATCGCAGGCCAGCCCGCCTGCGCATCCGCGTGCTCGAACCCGTCGCGCCAGTCCGACAGCGGCATGTAATTGTCGATGCCGACGAAATCGATCTCCGGGTCCGCCCAGAGCGGATCGAGGTGGAAGAACACGTCGCCCGAGCCGTCGCCCGGCTGGTGCCCGAAGTATTCCGACCAGTCGGCGGCGTAGCCGATCTTCGTCCCGGCCCCGAGAATGGACCGCACATCGGCAAGGAGGTCCCGATAGCCCTGCACCGCCGGATAGGTGGCCGCGCCCGAGCGGACCGTCGTCAGCCCCGGCATCTCGGTGCCGATCAGGAAGGCATCGACCCCGCCCGCCGCCGCGCAGAGATGGGCATAGTGCAGCACCATGCGGCGCAGGCCCCAGTCGCCGGGCGTGCCTGTCCACGAAACCGATTGACCCGCCACGCTGAAGCTCGCAGGTGTCGCCGCGCCAAACAGCGCCGCGACCTGGCTTGCGGCCGTGGCAGTCTTGTCGACCGATCCCGCGTAGCCTGCCGCTGGAGAACAGGTGATCCGGCCCCGCCAGGGGAAAGCGGGCTGGCCGGTCTCGGCGGCGTTGTCGGAATAGGGGTTCGGCAGGGTGTTGCCGGGCGGCACGTCCATCAGGATGAATGGGTAGAATGTCACGCGCAGCCCGCGCGCCTTCATCTCCTGGATCGCCTGCACCACGGCGAAGTCGGACGGCGTGCCGCCATAGACCGGGCGGTCCTGGTCGTCGCGGCTGACCAGGAAGGCGTTGGCACGGCTCACGCCGTTCACCGACCAACTGGCGGGCGTGGTCGACTTGGCCGAGACCTCGACGCCCGGCCGCACCTTGCAGGAGCCCGCGCGCAGGTCGTCGCCGAACCAGGCCACGACGAGGCTGACGCTCTCGACCGCAGGCGCCATCGCTTGCAGCCGGTCGAGCGCCTCCACCATGTCGGTGGAGTCGGCCAGCGCGTTCAGGTTCTCGGGCATCGTCGCGCCGCCATCGGTCTTGCGGATGGCCTGCGTGGCATATGTGAACTCGCCCGAGGCCGGGATCATGGTGACGGCGCGGGTCAGCCCCTCGGCGGTGTCGGGATCGGCGAGCGGCCGGAAGACTTCGAAGGACAGCTGCGGCAGGCGGTTGCCGTAGGTCGAAAGCGCCAGTTCCTCGAAGACGACATAGGCGGTGCCGCGATAGGCGGGCGTGTTGGCTGCGCCCATCTTCCCCGCAATGAACGGGTCCGCCGTCTGCGCCTCGTCGCCGGGATACCAGCGCCAGGTGACGCCGGAGAGGTCCATCGGCTTGCCGTCGGCCCAGATCCGGCCAATGCCGGTGATCGGGCCTTCACACAAGGCCACCGCGAAGCTGGCGTAGTACAGATACTCGGTGGTCTTGACCTTGCCGCCCCCGCCGCCCTTGCCGCCGCCCTGCGTCGTGGTCTTCGTCTCCTCGCGGAAATCGGTCGCCCAGATGATGTTGCCGCCCATCCGCATCCGGCCATAGAGCCGCGGGATCACCGCGCCCTCGGTGGCCGAGGTGATGCGCAGCGTGTCGAGCCGCGCGCCCTCGATGCGCTGGGTCGGCGCCAGCGACGAGATGATCCAGCTGTCGACGACCGAGCCGATGCTCGAGCCGATGAAGCCGCCGATGGTCGCGGCGCTCACGCCGAGGATCGCCCCGCCGATCGAACCGCCGATGGCGGCGCCGGCTGCACCGAGAACAAGCGTTGCCATGTCGGGGTCTCAGCGTTGCGGGAAGAGGAAGGCGAAGGCGATGCGCCGCCGCCAGGCATTGGTGAGCGGTTCCTCGATCACGCCGAGCCGCTCATAGGCGTGGAGGAAGGTGGCAGGACCGGTGAGGATCCCGACATGCTTGGCGATGGCGCGGGGCCTCATGCAGAAGAGGACCAGCGCGCCGGGACCGGCCTCGGCAGGCGACACCTCGATCATCATGCGCCGCGCGCCTTCGGCCAGAACCTCGCGCGGGCCGGTCTCGCCCCAGTCGCGGCTGTAAGGCAGAATCGGGAACGGCTCCGGCCCCACCACGTCGCGCCAGACCCCCCGCGCGAGCCCGAGGCAATCGCAACCGACGCCGCGCAGGCTGGCCTGGTCGTGGTACGGCGTGCCGAGCCAGGAGCGTGCGACGGCGACGACACGCGCGGGGTCGGCCGATGCGAGAGGTTGCGTCACAGCACGCCTCCCTCGTGGCCGCCATCCTTGGTGGCGTAGCGCAGCACGGCATCCTGGCCGGGGATGTGCGGGAACCCCCGGAAGTTGGCCGTGTTGGCGAACCTGGCGCCGCAGGTCTCGATCCGCTTATCGCAGCCCGCACGGATGGTGAAGGCATTGCCCTCGGAGATCTCGCGCACCGGCGCCTCGAGAAGGGTCAGCACGGCGATGCCGTCCGTCACATCATGGCCGAGAACCTCGGCCCGACGCCCCGCGTTGGAGCCACTGGTCCATTCGATGGTCCCGAAGGTGAACCAGCCGGAGGCGAAGCCGCCGAGGCCCGAAGCGGTGAAGGCGCGGTCGCGTAGAAGGTCGATCACGACGCTCGTGCCCTTGAACGCCGGGTTCTCCAGATCGACGCCGCAGCGCGCATCGCCGAGCGCGGCATCGCAGGTCGCCTGGAACGTCCGCCCGATCGTCTGGCCAAGCACATGCGCGAGCGAGCGGACTTCGGCGACGAAGGCCAGCCGCCCGCGCCGGATCTGGCCGATGGCCCCGCGCCGCATCAGCACGCGCTGGTTCGTGTCGGCCCAGTTCACCCGCCAGACTTCGACCTCGGCGTTATCCCAGCGGCCGTCGAGGATGTCGGTCTCGGTAATCCGGTCCGAGGTCAGCACGCCCTCGGCGTCCTGCGCATCGACCGAGAGGTCCGAGCCGGAACGGACCTCGGAGGCCGTCAGCCCGCTCTCGGGCTCGAAATCCGTCCCCTCGAAGCTGAGCGTCCGATCGTGGTCGGTGAAGCCGAAACTCGTGCCGTCGGCGCGCACGATCCGCCAGCACCAGGCGAGCGTCGTCGTTCCCTCGTCGAGATGGGCCTGCAGGTCGGGGTCGAGGGACTTCATCGGCGCAGTTCCAGAAGCGGGATGGAGGTGATCGAGCCGAGCCGCTCGAGGTCGAGCGTCACGTCGAGCGCGTCGGTGTCGAAACGGACCGGCACGTCGAACTCGAAGCCCGCGGTGATGGCGGCGCCAGCGCCCGGCGCGGTGCTGAAGGTGACGACGCCGGTGGCGGTGTCGACCGACCAGCCGGAAGGCTGCTCGACCCCGCCGAGCGCGATGCGCGCGGTTCCGGTCACCGGCTTCGCGACGGCGCGCGTCCAGGATTGCGCACCCGAGGCGTAGCGCTTGACCAGCTGGAAGGCGGTCGTCGCGCCGTCGCCCGTGCCGATAGACTGATCGGTGGGCGACGGCGTGCCCGAAGGCAGGCAGGACTTGTGGTCACCCCAGTCCTTGAACCGGAAGCCATGCAGGCGGCCATTGCGCGCCTCGAAGAAGGCGACGACGGCGGCCAGATCGTCGGCGCGGCGGATGCCATAGGCGACATCGTAGCGGCGGCGCGAATTGGCCCAGCTGGCGTTGCGCTCCTCGTCGCCCGAGGCGAGCTCGACGATCTGCGTGCGCCGCTCCGGTCCGCCCCGCGCACCTCGGCTGATGTTGTCGGGAAACCGGACCTCGTGAAACGCCATCACATGCCCCTCCGACCGAGCGACACGGCGCGGGCGATATCCGCGGCGACCTGCGTTCGCGATTGCCGGAAGCTCTCGGCGTCGCGGGCCATGATGGTCACGTTGACCCCGCCGCCCGCGCCGTAGCTCTGTGCCTCCCGCCGCGACAGCACGCGTTCCCCGCGCTGCAGGATCGCGGGCACCTCGTCGTGACGAAGCCCGGCCATGCCGCCACCATGCATCCGCGGCGCGGCGGCGAAGGCCATGGCCGGGACCATCCGCGAGGGTCCAGCCGATCCGACCATCCCGCCCGCATGCAGGACGTTGGCGAAGATGCCGCCCGCCCCGGAGAAGACGCCGGAGAGCGCATTGGCGATCGGCCCGAGGATGAACCGCCGCGCCGCCAGTTGGGCGAGATCGGCCAGCAGCGACGTCACCAGATCGCGGAAGTCGAGCTTGCCGGTCTTCACGAACTGGCCCACCGCGTTCTCGGCCGACTGGAAGGCGCCGACGAGGCTCTGGCCGATGTCGCCACCGATCTCGCGGGCCTTGCTGGCGTAGTCGGAGAGCGCGGCGGTGACCGCCCGCCAGCCGGTGACGGCCGCGTCGGTCGCGGGCTCCGCTACCGCAGCAGCAGCTCCGGCCGCCACACCTGCATCTGTTGCGGCGCGCCCGGCGTCGCCGAGGGACGTCTCCAGGCGCTCCGCCGCAGCGGTGGTCTCGGCCAGTGCGTCGGCGCCGTCCTCGTCGGTGCCGCGTACGGCATCGCGCAGCGCCTGCCAGCTTTCGAGGGGCGCACGGGCCCCCTCCGCCAGGTCGCGCGCCGCGCCGCGGTAAAGGTTGGCGGACTCGAGCGCCCTGTTCGCCGCCTCGGTCAGACCGAGATCGGGCGCGGAGAGCGGATTGTCCTCGAAGGCCCGATCGAAGGCCGCCTGAGCTGCCGTGGTTGCGGCAGTCGCCGCTCCCTCGAAGCGGTTCTCGATCTCGCCGAGGTCGAGGTCCGGAACCAGCGATATGCGCCGCTCCGACCCGAGCGCTTCGAGCCCCTGGTTGATGCCGCCGATAAAGCCGTTGATCCGCGAGACCACCCCGTTCAGCATCGCCTCGACGCCATCGACCAGGCTGTTGGCCGCCTGGAACGCGAGATCGCCGATGGCGGCGGGCAGCAGGCCCCAGATCGCCTTGATCGCCTCGTAGGCGCCTTCGAAGGTGTTCGCGGCCGTGTTGCCGAAGCCCACCACGCTCTCGATGGCGCTCTGCATGCCCGATGCGGCATCCGCCTTCAGGTCGAAGAACATCGCCGTGGCGGCCGCGCCCGCCGCCGCCGCGCCCATACTGATGCGTTCCCAGACCTCGACCGCGAGGTCCTTCAGGAGCGACATCGCTTCTCCGAAACCGCCGGCGCCGGAGACGAGCCGGGTGAACTGGTAGACGAGCTCGCCCGCGCCGACGATCAGCGCGCCGATGCCGGTGCGGATCAGCGCCCCGCGCAGGACAACGAGCGCCGTGGCGAGGCCCCGGACCGAGAGCGCCGCAGCCGCCATGCCGGCGACCCAACGTCCCGCGAGGAACGCCGCGAAGGTGGCGGCATAGGTGGTCAGGCGGCCGATGTTGTCCAAGAGACCGCGGATCGCGATGCCGAGCGGCCCGGTGCGGCTGGCCACCGCCGCCATGGCATCGGCGACGGCTTCCAGCGCAGGTGCCGCTGCGACCGCCAACTGGTTCGAGAGCCCGCGCCAGACCAACCCGAGCCGCGAGATGGCGTCGTTCGTCCGCTCGATCTGGTCGGCGTCCTGCTCGGAGACGACAACCCCGAAGGCGAGGACGTCCTCTGTCGCCTGGCGCAGCGTCGCGGTGTCGATCCGGCTCATCGCGATGGAGCCTTCCTCGCCGAAGAGCTGGCCCGCGACCGCCGCGCGCTCGGCGGCAGGCACGAAGCTCTCGATCGCCGCGTTGATCGCGCCCACGCGCTGGTCCAGCGGCAAGGCGATCAGCTCATTTGCTGAAAGCCCCAGCCGGTCGAGCGCGTCGGCAGCAGGGCCGGTCCCGGCGGCCGCCTGACTGAGACGGCGCGTCAGATCCTTGGTGGCCTGCTCGATGCCGGACATGGAGACGCCCGCCAGATCGCCCGCGCGCTCCAGCGTCTGGATCGAGGCGACGGTGGTGCCGAGCGACTGCGCCAGCTTCGCCTGCGCATCGACCGTCTGCAGGCTGGACCGGATCATCGCCACGCCAGCAGCGGCTGCGGCGGCCACGGCAGCGGCAGCCGCGACCCGCACCCGCCGCGAGAAGGCCGCGAGCCGGGCGTTCGCGGCTTCCATCTCCCGGCTCAGCCGTCCGAAGCCGCGCGACCCGGCCTCGCCCACGCCTTCGAGTTCGGCGCGCACCTGCCGTCCGCCCACGGCCGCGAGGCGGACGCTGACCCTCTTCTCAGCCATGGGAATGATCCATCTTTTCGTTGAGCTTGGCCACCATCACCGCTTCGATGACGGGCAAGAGTTCACCCGCAGCAGCGGGCGGGACGCCGAGCGCATTTCCCAGAGCGAGGGCCGCGGACAGGTCCCAGCCGACCACCGCGCCGGGCAGCACGCGCAACTGACCGCCGAGGCGGCCGACGAGATCCCAGACCTGCCAGCCCTCATGGGTAAGCGGCCGGTTCAGGCGCGTCGGGCAGTCTTCGCACGCTTGCGCGCAGGCTTCGCAGTAGCGCTCGCCCCCGCCGAAGGACCACTCGGCGAGAGCGCGGAGGCGTTTTTTTCCTGTTCCAGCAGCAGGCCTTTGGACACGTAGGTCAATTGGAAGGCCTCGAAGATCGGCCAGACGTCGAGCAGCGCGTCGATGGCCTCGGGGGTGGGATCGATCGGGTTGCCGTCGGCATCGCCGATGCCCTCCCAGCCGAGCACAGCCCGTCGCGCCAGCGCCTTGGCGAAGGCGACGGCGCGCTCCTCGTCGGAAGCCTCCTCGGGCACCGCCTCGACGGCGGGGTCGCTGCGCGTCGCGACCATCAGGGCGGTCGTCAGCGGGCGCAGTTGCACCCGGACGCCGGGGGCGAGGTCATGCCAGCGCGGCGCGTTGGTCAGGTCGAGCGTCAGCATCAATACGTCTCCACGTCATTCACGAGGGTGGCGGTGCACATCCGGCCGACGACGCTGTCGCGCGCGGCCTGCCAGTCGAATGTCGCCTGGACGCCCTGCGGCCCGGAAATCTCGATCCGTGGACGCGGCAGGTAGACGGCGTGCACGGTGAAGGAGAAGCTTTCGCCTGAAGGCAGGACGTAGGCGAATTCCATCTCGCAGGCCTCGCCGTTGATCGCCTGCGTCACCAGCGTCTGGTCGGCGAAGCGCACCTCGATCCGGCCCGTCAGCGCGGCAATGGATGGATCCGCGCCATCGATGCGGCCGTCCGAGCGGATGGTCTCGATCCGGTCGAGGTTGTTGGCGTAGGTGATCTCGGCCGAGACCACATTGCCGAGGGCGGTGCCGTTCCGGGTGATCGCCCCGTTGAAATGGCCGAAGCGCTTCAACTCCAGTGCGGCGGGCGTTCCGGCACTGGTCGTGGTGCCGACCGTCTCGCCCTGCGCCACCAGCCGCGCGGTCGCGGTGAGCAGGCCCGAGCGCTGCATCTGCCAGGTGATCTGGTCGAGCACGCAGCCCGAGTACATCGCATAGCGGGGCACCTCGGGCATGCCGGTCTCGATCGACATCGAGGGCAACGTCCAGGACCCCGACTGAAATTCGTGGCTGTACGGGGCCTCCGCGCCCGTGGTCGTGGGCGCGCCGAAGGCTGCCTTCAGCCAGAAGCCGAACGCCTCGGCGTCCAGCGGCACGACGACGTCGCCGTCGGCCGTCACGGCGTCCTTGATCGGCGCTAGCGGATCGCGGCCGTAGCCGAGAAGCTCCGAATTCAGCAGCGGCTGCTCCGCGCCGAGCGACGTGCTGGCGAAGGGCATGCGGGTGAAGCCGCTGACGGGCGGCGTTCCATAGGTCGTCTCGAACGCAAGCGCCATCAGCGCTCGCGCCCCTTGGGCTCGTGCCATGTTCGTCTCCTGTGGTCGGTTGGGTCAGGCCAGCGGGTCGGCCGTGGAATAGTGCAGCACGACCGGGATAACGGCGGCCTTCAGACTCGCCGCGCCCTCGACCGGCAGATCGACCGGGCGCGGGGCTTCGGCCTCGACCCAGTCGCAGAACCCGCCCAGCGTCCGGTCGGCGGCGAGCGCTGCGCCGATGCTGGCGGTCAGCGTGTCAAAGGCGGCGTCGCGATCGGCACCCTGAACGACCGCCTCGATCTCGGCTCGGTGCTGGTAGTGATAGCGCAGCGGCGACAGCGTGACTTCGGGCGCACCTGGTTCGCCATCGCGCAGGATCATCAGGCCCTCGACCGGCATGCGCTCGGGCAGCACGTCCCCGCGCAGAGCGGTGGCGGGCAGCGCCGAGAGCCGCGCGTGCAGCGCGACGAGGATGGTTTCGCGAGGTGTCATGGGTCGGCCGAGTTGGAAATCGCGTCGAGCACCGGACAATCGGGGACTTCGGCGCCCGAACACCTGGATGCAGTTGTAGCGAGGACGGATTCGATACGCCGAAGATCCGCGATCCTCGCGCGGACATCGGCAAGGTGCCGCTCCGTCCGTTCCTTGACCTCGGCGCAGGTCGGCGCGGCGCCGTCGCCGAGCCCCATCAGCCCGCGGATGTCCTCCATCGAGAACCCGAGTTCGCGGGCGCGCAGGATGAAGCGGAGGCGTGTGGCGTGTGCGGCGGAATAGACCCGGTAGCCGGCGTCCGTGCGGGGCGGGTCGGGCAGCAGGCCGGTCTTCTCGTAATAGCGGATCGTCTCGATGTTGCAGCCGGTCGCCCGGGCCAGGTCGCCGCGTGTGAAGCCGCTCTCGCGCTCGTGATCGGTCATGGGCAAGTTTCCTCTTGAGCCTGTAGTTGCTACAGACCCTACACCCATCGTCAATCACAGACGAGAGGTGCGCGACATGGCGCTGACAGACGACAGAACGGACAGCACGGGCGCGGATCGCCCCGCCCGAAAGGGCTGGCTCGCGGCGGGCGGTGTGGTGGGCGCCTTTCTCGCCTCGGCCTGCTGCATCGGGCCGCTGGTGCTTCTGACTCTCGGCATCTCGGGCGCCTGGATCGGCAACCTGACGGCTCTGGAGCCTTACAAGCCGATCTTCGCCGTGATCGCGCTCGGCTTCATCGCGGCGGGTTTCTGGCAGGTCTATTTCCGCAAGCCAACCGTCTGCGAACCCGGTTCCTACTGCGCAAGGCCAGCATCGGCGCGCATCACCAAGTCGGCTCTCTGGGCCTCCCTGATCCTCGTTCTCGCAGCCCTCACCATCGACTGGTGGGCCCCGCTTCTCTACTGACCCCGAAAGGACATCCACATGAAGAAGATCCTTGCACTCGCCTTGTTCGGCCTGACCGCCGTTGTGCCGATCACCGCCATCCCTGTTGCCGCGCAGACCATCGCCGCCGAGCAGACCGTCACCTTCGCGGTGGACAACATGACCTGCGCGCTCTGCCCAGTCACCGTGAAGCGTGCGATGGAGGGCGTCGCGGGCGTGCGCGCCGTCGAGATCGACTTCGATGCCCGCACCGCCACGGTGATCTTCGACACCGCCGCGACGAGCGCCGACGCCATCGCGACCGCGTCGGCCAATGCAGGCTACCCGGCGCGTGTCGCGGGCTGACGAGATGACCGAGCAGTCCGACCGCAAGCTGATCGCGACAGGGATCGTCGGCACCGTCATCGCGGCGCTCTGCTGCTTCACTCCGGTGCTGGTGGTGCTTCTGGGTGCCGTGGGCCTGTCGGCCTGGCTGGGTTGGCTCGACTACGTTCTGCTGCCCGCGCTCGCCTTTTTCGTCGCGCTGACCGTGTACGCGGTCTGGAGACGGCAGCGGCGCCAGACCACTCGAACGGATGGATGACTTGATGAAAGACGATTGCTGCGCGCCCAAGGGCGATTTCGACCTTGCCGTGATCGGCGCCGGATCGGCCGGGTTCTCGGCCGCGATCACCGCCGCCGAGGGAGGCAAGCGCGTCGCGCTGATCGGCCATGGCACCATCGGCGGGACCTGCGTGAACGTGGGCTGTGTGCCCTCCAAGACGATGATCCGGGCCGCGGAAGCCCTGCACGGTGCGCAGACAGCACATCGGTTCCCGGGCCTGAACAGCGAGGCGCAGGTCGCCGACTGGTCGGCGCTGATTGCGGCCAAGGACGATCTTGTCGCGACACTGCGCCAGAAGAAGTACGCCGATCTGCTGCCGGGCTACGGCGGTGTGACCTATCTCGACGAGGGTCCGGCGCGTCTCGTCCTCGGCGGGGTCGAGGTCGGCGGGCGCAGGATCACGGCTCCCAAGGTGATCGTCGCGACCGGTGGCCGACCCGCCGTGCCCGACATCCCTGGGATCCAGGACGCACCAACGCTCGACAGCACGTCGCTGCTGGAGCTGGACCGGTTGCCCGAAAGCCTGATCTTCCTCGGCGGCGGCTACATCGGCGTGGAGCTGGCGCAGATGATGGCGCGGATGGGCACCCGCGTCACCATTGTCTGCCGCTCGCGCCTGCTGCCGCGCACAGAGCCGGAGGTGTCCCGGGCGCTGACGGAGACGCTGCGCGCCGAGGGCGTCGCGGTTGTCGATGGCGCGACCTACGACGCCGCACGGCGCGACGGGGCCCGTGCGGTCCTGACGGTGACGGTGGACGGCGCAGACCGCGATCTGACGGCCGACCGCCTCGTCCTGACGACGGGACGCGCAGCCAACACCGAGGGGCTGGGCCTCGCGGAGATGGGCGTCGAGACCGACGCGCGTGGCGCGATCCGGGTGGGCGACGACATGCAGACCACGAAGGCCGGCATCTTCGCGGCGGGCGATGTGACCGACCGCGACCAGTTCGTCTACATGGCCGCCTATGGCGCCAAGCTCGCGTCCCGCAACGCCGTTCTGGGCGGGGCGGAGCGCTACGACAACGCCGCGATGCCGTGGGTGGTGTTCACCGATCCGCAGGTCGCCGGCGTCGGGCTGACCGAGGCGCAGGCGCGCGCCGCGGGTCATGACGTCAAGACCAGTGTGCTGACGCTCGACAACGTGCCCCGCGCGCTCGCCGCCCGCGACACGCGCGGCCTGATCAAGCTCGTCGCGGACCGGGCGACCGACCGCCTCCTGGGCGGCGTGATCATGGCGCCGGAGGGAGCCGACAGTGTCCAGACGCTCGCCATGGCGCTCAAGTTCGGCATGACGACAAAGGCGCTCGGCGAGACGATCTTCCCCTATCTGACCACGGTAGAGGGGCTGAAGCTCGCCGCGCAGACCTTCGACAAGGATGTCGCGAAGCTGTCGTGCTGCGCGGGGTAACCCGAGCCGTCGGTTTCGTGGCTGCCGAGCAAGATTGCGCATCGATGCGATCACAACCTACCCCCCACCCAGTTCGCCACGATCAGCCCCGGCACGCTGTCCAACGCCCGGTCTGCATCCCGCGCCAGATCCAGCCGCTTCGGCAGCTTGACCTGCGGCACCAGCAGGAAGATCGGCGCAGTGACCTTTCCGCGCCCGGTCTTCGACCGCGACACCACCGCCTGGCCTTTCGTGTTCAGCCGCCCCTCGGCGACCAGCAGGCTGGGGCCCGTCCGGCGATAGACGAAACGCAGGCGGAGGCCGCGTCGCCGCTCCCATTCACCGGGGGTGATCCGGCCGCCGCGCAGGGAATTTGCCCGCCGCGGGCAGCGGGATCGCCAGCCAGAACCCGTTCTTCGATCGGATCAGCGGCCCGGTGTCATGCGCACCGACGATTACCGGCGCCTTCGACCAGACCAGCGCCGCAGCCTCAAGGCTCTCGCCCGACCTCGGGAAGTTCTGGCTCCGGATCGAGTTGGCGAGCCGTGTACCAAGCCCCGCGCCGGTGATCTGCAACCGCCACGCCGTCTTCAGCCCAGTCCCGGCCTCGCGAATGGCGGCGGTGACGGCCCGTTCACCCGCCGCGACCTCGGCCGCCATCATCGCGACGATGTCGGGATCGATGTCGAGCTTCAGTTTCACGCGGGCCTCAGGTCGACGGTCCAGACCAGCCGCTCGCGGTCGCGGACCGGCTCGCCCTGTATGAGGAAGGCGTCGCCGTCGATCTCGATGCGGTCGCCGGGACGCGGGTTCGCCACCTCGGCCACGCGCAGGTCGATCCGGGTGGTTTCGGACCAGAGCCGCGCGTCGCCGAAGTCGGTGACCGCGTCGGCGCGACGGGCGACGGCACGCACCAGCACGGGTGTACCGCCGTCGGCGATGTAGACCGCGTCCCGGCCGATGTTCGGATCGGCGAAGAGCGCGCCGATGGCGGCGGCGAAGGCCGACATCAGAACGTCGCGTTCAGGCGCACCCGGCCGATGGTGTCGCCGGCGCCGCTCGCCACCGCCTCGACGGCCGCGCCGATGAGGGTGTTGTCGGTCGCGACGGTCGTGGTGCGCTTGTTGGTGTCGTCCCAATAGACCTTGGCGCCAACCGTCCACGCCTGGGAGCCGACCTTGGTGATGTCGAACACGCCGACGAGCGCGGTCTCGACGGGCTCGCCAATGGCGGCGGCACCCGCGGCGATGCCGAAGATGGAGCCGACGAGCAGGCCATCGCCGGAGGCGACGGCATAGGGCGCGGTCAGGGTGATGGTGTTGCCGGGCTGGACGTAGGTTTTCATGATGGGGATCCTCGTGGAAAGACGAAGGGCGGCCCGTCAGGACCGCCCGTGTGTCAGGGTTCAGGAAGCGCGCCTTACGCGCCCGGGTTCTTGTAGAGGCCGCGCCAGTCGATGGCCTTGGCTCCGAAGTCGAGGCGGCACTTGATCTCGACCCCGTCGACGTCGAAGCCGTTGCGCGTCTCGATATAGGCGCCCTGCTGGCCCTCGAGATAGGCGTACTCGATGGTGTCGATCTGGTTCGGGCTGGCCGCCAGATACCAGGCGGTCTCGCTGGCGGCGTCGAGCCGGGGCTCGCTGATCGGCGCCAGCGTCCTGATCGACTGCGGCACCACGCTGGACGTCGCGGCGGGCACGAGGTTCTGGGCCACCAGCTGTTCGGCTTTCAGTTCCAGTGAGGCCGGCACGATCAGGAAGGCAGGCCGGACGTTCAGCACCGTCTTCTTGTCGAGGCCGGTCTGCTTGGCCATCGCCGCGCGCGCCGCTCCGACGCTGCTGACATCGAGCGCCGCGCCGGTGCCTGCCAGGTTCTTGTGGGTGGTGTGGAAGAGCGCATTGCCGTCGGCCATCGCCGGGTTGGCGGTGATGATGCCCCAGACCACGTCCGACTCCAGCTGGGCGATGGAGTTGCCGTACATCGCCGGGATGCGGGTGAAGGCGTCGAGATCGTCGTTGATCAGCGTCTGACGGGTGATGGCGACCACCCGGCCATAGGTCTTGACCTTGTAGCTCTCCTTGCTCTCGCCCAGCGTGCCGCGCTTGAACTCGCCGCTTTCGCCGACCTCGAGCAGCTGCGGGGCTTCGCCGAGCTGGACGCGATGCATCGCCTTGAAGTCGGTCGCCAGCACCTGGCGACAGAACAGCATGAAGGTGCGGGGATAGGCCTCGTAGGCCTGCCGCAGCGTCTTGTTGGTGACGGCCGACAGGATCTCGGGGAAGTCCGAGGTCGAGTGCAGCGCGCGCGTCGCCACCTCGTCACGCGACAGGCCGCGCGTGTTGACCCCGGCATTGCCGAGGCTTTCGCGGGCGAGCTCCAGCAGCGTCATGCCGCGATACTGGCGCGCGGCGTCCTCGAGCTGGAACAGCGTTGGGCTGTAGCGGTGCAGCAGTGCGTTCGCCACCGCGTCACGGCGGGTGATGCACTCGTCTCGGCCGCCGAGCGGGACGGAGACATGGGGGAAGTTCCGGGTCTCGTCGGATTTCGCGGCGACCTGGTCGAGGATCAGTCGGCGGGACTCGTCGATGCTGACGCCGCGCTTGACCAGATCCTCGGCGAAGCCGCGCTCGAGGTTCAGCCGCCCGGCCAGATCGTAAATGGTGGAGACGCGGTCGCGCTCGGCCTCGCGGGCGCGGGTGGCGACCACTTCGGTATCGGGCGCGGGAGTTACCTGCGTCTTCTGGCTGCGCGTCTCGCTGGCCGCGACCTTCGGGTCGGGCGCAGCCGGTTTCGGCTCGGTCATGGGGGTGTCCTCGGTTTCGACCGGCGCGGTCGGCTGGGTGTTGGCGGGGGTTGCGGCGTCGCTCGCCGGGGTCTGGGTCGTGTCCGTCATCGGGATCGGTCCTTTCGTGGTGGAAGGGGCGTCCCGGCGGTGGAGGACGCAGTCGTGAAGGGGGTGCTGGGCGCGGAAGCCCGCTGCTGGGTCGGCTCCGACCGCGACGGCGGAGACCTCGAAGGGCGTCCAGTCCACCGCGCGCCAGAGCTCGCGGGCGCCATCAGGCTTCGAGATATCAAACCGGTGGACCTGGTAGCCGATGGAGACGGCGCGGATGTGCCCCGCCTGGATGTCGCGCCAGATCGGCTCGACATCGGCACGCTCGCTGATCCGGACCAAGGCGATGCCGCGACCGTTCTCGATCCGGGCCGAGCCCGGCACGACCGAGCCGATCACCGCGTCGAGCGTGTCGAGCTCGTGCACCTTCAGGAACGGCGCGCCCGCGTTCAGCCGGTCGAGCCGGACATGGGCCGGGTCGAGGCTGAGTTCCTCGTCATAAGGCTCGCCGAAGAAGGTGGCACGGCGGACGCGAGCCCCGGCCGACCAGACCACCTCGACGGTGCGGTTGTCGGCATCGGCCGTGTTCGGCGCAAGCTCCGCCGACCGGCGCATGGCCGGCAGTTCGATCATCGTGTCCATGAAGGTCAGTCCTGTTGGTCGGCCTGCGCCGGGTCTGTATCCGCGTCGGCGGTCGGGTCGTCGGCGTCTGGTTCGTCGGCGGCCGGATCGTTCGCCGGATCGCTGGCCCCGTCTTTGGATTGTGCGCTGCCGGTCTTGGTGACGCGGCGAGGGTCGCTGTCGAGGACCAACCCCAGCGCGTCGAGCTTGGCGTTGGTCGCCGCGATCTCGGCCAGCACGGCGTCGGGGTTGCGGCCCTGCCGGGCGATCACCTCGGCCAGCGTCATGGTGCCCGAGCGGATGGACAGCAGGTTCGCCATCGCGTCCTTCTGCGGATCGACCGCCTCGAACTTCGGCGGCGACCATTCCACAGGCACGATCGGCGACGGGATCTGCCCCGCCGCCCATGCGGCTTCCGTGAACCACCGCCACACCGGGGCGCAGAACATCGGGATGAACAGCTGCCATTGGACGGCGTCGATCTGGCGGCGGAACTCCACGAGACCCGCCCGGATCGAGGAGTAGTTCACTTGGGACAGGTCCCCCGTCAGCAGCTCGTAGGGCACGCGGAAGCCTGCCGAGATCGTGTGCAGGCTCGCGCGCTTGTATTCGCCGTAGCCGCCCGTCGCCGAGGGCTGGTTGAAGCGGATGTCCTTGCCGCCGCGGGCATAGGCGATCAGCCCCGGCTCGAACTGTTCCACCCGGTTGCCGTCGGCATCGACCACGGAGGGCGCGATGCCCTGTTGCGCCTCGTCGTCGCCGAAGACGATGGCGGTGACGCAGGCCTCGGTCTTCTTGCGAACCAGTTCGGCCACTTCATAGTCGTCGAGATCACGCAACGACCGGATCACCGGCGCGCCCCAGGGGACGCCGCGCGCTTGCGTGCGCTGCTTCTCGTAGACATGGGCGATCTCGGTCGCGGGGACCGGGCGGCTCTGCAACCCGTTCTGCAAGGCCCCGTAGGCGTCGCCCGGATGCTCGGCATGCAGCCAGTAAGCCCGGCGCTTCCCGACCGGGTCGAACTCGATCCCCTGCACGAGGCGCCCTGCGCCGAGGGCTCCGGACTTGGTGGCGTCGAGGAAGTCGGCTTCCAGCACCTGCAATTGCAGCGGCACCGGCAGGCCGTCGCTCGCGCGCCGCAGGCGGCGGCGCACCAGAACCTCGCCCGCCTCGACCATCTCCCGGCAGATCAGCGTCTGCAGGCCATAGAAGTCAAGCTGGCCATCGGCGTCGCAGTCCGCCGTCCAGCGTTCGAAGAGCGCATCGACCTTCCGGTCCAGCTTGTCGTCGCCGCTAGCGGCGCGGGGCATGATGCCCGCGCCGATGATGTTGTTGACCAGCACCGCCACGGCCTTGGCCGCATGCGGGTTGTTGCGCACCAGATCGCGCATGCGGTCGCGCAGCAGCGCCCCGGCGACGCCGATTTCGGTGTCGGCCGAGGATCCCGGCGCGCGCCAGCCGTCCGTCCGTCGCCCGCGCGCCGCGCCGTCATAGCCACGCGTCAGCGTCTCGAATGCCTGACGCGCCATCACGCGCCGAGCCGCCATGCGCGGCGCCACCGTGGCGATGGCGTGGTCGAACCAGGTCGCCGACATCAGCGATCCCCGCGCGAGAAGCCAGCGAGCCCCGCCACGGGCAGCGGGCGGCTGAAGCCCGCGATGGCGCGCTCGATGGTCCGGATGCGGGCGAGCAGATCCTCGGCCGAGCCGTAATCCACCGACTTGCCGTCATAGCTGACGCGCGTCGTGCCGCTGGCATAGGCCCGGCGCAGCGCCGAAAGCTCGGTTTCCGTCCAGTCGATCATGTTCAGAACCATCCCTCCCGCCGCCCGAGCCAGTCGGAGCGGCGCTTGCCCTGCGGGGCCTGTCCCGGCCGGTTGATCTGCCCGGCGGGATCGGTGTCGGTGGGGGCGGCCCCGAGCTGATCCTCGAGGTCGCGCCATTTCTCGTCGGGCCAGCGGTCCGCGCCCGCGATCCAGGCGGCTGCGCGGGCGTAGACCCGGCAATCCAGCGCCTCGTTGCGCTCGCGCAGCTTCTGCCATTCCAGCCGGGCGAAGCCGCGCTTGGTGCGCACCGTCACCAGCTGCTCGGCCACGAACTGCTTCAGCCATTCGTTCTCGACCCAGTGCGGCAGGTGCACCGAGCCGGGCGGGAACGCCGCCCCGTCGGCCATCTCCTCCTCGGTCGGGCGTGCCAGCCGCAGGAAGCGGTAGGTTTCGGCCTTGAAGGTCGAGACCGCCACGGTCCAGAGCCGCGCCCCGCGCCGCAGGCGTTTGCCGCCCTCGGTCGCGTCGACAAAGGTCGGCCCCGACACCGGGCTCGAGCGGTTGAACCCCTCGACGCCCTTGACCGGCGACACCTGCGCGAAGCCTTGCGCCCGCGACCAGGAATAGACCGCCGGGGCCTCGTAGCCGGTGTCGATGGCGAGCCGCGCGATCCTGAGATGCGCGCGGCGTTCATGCGGCCAGGACCTGTCCAGCAGCGCGGTCAGCTCCGACCAGGCGTCGTGCCGGTCGGGCCCGCCCTCGATGACGACGTGATCGACGAGCCAGCTTTCCAAGCCGCGACCCCAGGCCCAGACATCGACCTCGATCCGGTCCTTCTGCACGTCGGCTCCGGCTGTCAGGAACAACCCGCCTGCTGGCACCGTGCCGGATTTCCAGCGTTCGCGCCGGTCGTAGAGCCGCTGCCAGTCGGGCGCTTCCCCGGTCTCGACCCATGTCTCGCCGAGGATCGTGTTGCGGAACGCCTTGATCGCCTCGTCCGACCCTTGGGCTGCTTCCCATGACCGCACGATCCGCTCCCATCTCAGCCAGCCGATCGGCGAATAGAGCGCCGAAAGGTGATACCCGACCGTGGTCGGATCGGCGGCCGTGGCGGTCGCCCGCCATTCGCCGCCCTCCAGCATCGCCGTCTTGTGGTGTTCCGCGATTGCCGCGTCGCAGCCCTCGCAGTGATACTCGGCCGTCTCCGGGCGGCCCTTTTGCCAGCGCAGCCGGTCGAACTTCAGCCATTGTGCGTGGCCGCATTGTGGGCACGGCACGAAGAACCGACGCTGGTCGCTGGCCTCGTACTCGCGCTCGATGCGCGACAGCCCCCGGATCGTGGGCGTCGAGACCAGCAGCACCTTGCGCCGGTGGGCGAAGGTCAGGGAGCGCGCCTCGGCGAGCGTGACCGGATCGCCTTCCTCGTCGGCCGAGGCGGGATAGGCGTCGACCTCGTCGAGGAAGATGTAGCGCGCCGGGGTGGACCGAAGCCCGACCGCCGAGTTCGCGCCCGTCATGATCAGGATGCCGCCCGCGAACTCCTTCGAGAGCATCGTGTTGCCCGCATCGCGGGATCGCGCGGGCTTCACCCGCTCCCGCAGCTCTGGGCTTTCATCGATCAGCGGGTCGATGCGCTGGCGCGAGTTGCGCTTGGCCAGTTCCACGGTCGGCTGGACCGCCAGCATCGGACCCGGCGCCTGGTGGATCGCGAACCCGATCCAGTTGTTGCCCGCCTCGGTCGCGCCGACCTGCGCCGCCTTCATGAACACGATCCGCTGCGTGGGATCCCCCGGCGACAGCCGGTCCATGATCTCGCGCATGTAGGGCGTGCGCACGGTGCGATACCGCCCCGGTTCGGCTGAAGCCCGCCCCGAGAGCATCCGGTGCCGGTCCGCCCATTCCGAAACGGTCAGGTCCGGGTCGGGCCGCAACCCGTTGCCCCAGGCGCGGAGGATCTCGCCCGCGCCGTCGAAGTCGATCAGGCCATCATCGTCACCGGAAGTCGGGCCGGACCTCGGCGAGTTCGTCGAGGTGGGCGCGTACATGTTTCTCCAGGACCTTCTGCATCGCGGCTGGCTCCACGGTGATCTGCTGGCCGGTCACGTCGGCGCACGAGGCTGACAGTTCGGCCGCCATCAGCGCCGCCGCGCGTGCAGGCCAGTTCACCCACGCGTCCCGTTCCTCCCGCGCCAGCCGGAACACCAGCGCCAGCGCGCGGGCCCGCTCGATCAACTCCCCCTTCAGCTTCTGGAGCCGGATGCGCCGCTCCTGCGCTTTCAGCACCTCGTTCGCGGTCTTCGCCTGCAGGAAGGTCGTGCCGCCGCCGACGGCCGGGACTGCCAGCCCCTGTTCACGCAGCGTGTCGCCAACAGCGGCCACGGCCGCCTCGGGGACGGGCTTCAGCTTCGGCGTGGGCGGCTTGCGGGTCTTGGACGGGTCGGTCGTCTCGGCACGTCTGGCGTCGCTGGCGGCCGCGTTGATGCTGCCGTCGGGATAGAGGACCAGCCGCTCGGCGGCCTTGGCCTTCTGGATCGCGCCCCGCGACAGCCCGACATGCGCGGCGTACTGGCGCTCGCTCATGCCCTGCATCGACGGCTCCGATTATCTATCGAAATCATGTTCTTATCGAGTTGATAAGCAGCGCGACCGGAGCGAACGTCCGTTCAGAAGGACGATGCAACTCACCAAGGAGCCATCACGATGACCACGCGCCTGAACCCGATCACCACCCCGCGCCACGAACTCCGCGCCGAGAAGGCGCGCCGGAATAAGGAAGCCGCGCTCGCGGCCTTCATCGGCAAGAAGGCCGAGATCGACGAGATGCTCGCCCGGCTGCAGACGCTGAGCGACGACCACTTCAACGCCCACCCCGACGAGATCAACTGGGGCCATGTCGGCACCCTCGAACACTACGCCAGCCTCCTGAAGCGCATCACCGACAGCGCCTTCGGCGAGGGCGAGCACGCCCGCTGATCTCCGGCACTGCCGGAACTCCCGCCGCGCGCCCTGCGCGGCTCGGGGTCGTAGGAGGCGCCGCATGACGCGGGCCCGAATACGGAGACGATCCCATGACCAAGCTTTCTGACACCCAAGCCATCATCCTCAGCGCCGCCGCACAGCGCGAGGACCGCATCGCACTGCCGCTGCCCGAGAGCCTGCGCGGCGGCGCCGCTGCCAAGGTGGTCGGCGCGATGCTCGCGAAGAACTTCCTGCAGGAGGTCGACGCCGACACGCGCAAGGGCGAGCTTATGTGGCGCGAGACCGGAGACGGCCACGGCGTCACGCTGGTTGCCACCGACGCGGGCCTTGCCGCCATCGGGATCGAGACCGAGGACGCGAACCCCGCGCCTGCGGGCGCGACGGACGCGCCTACCGAGGAGGCCGCGCCGGACACCCCCACCGTAGCCGAAACCGCGCCCAAGACGCGCACACCGCGCGAGGGCACCAAGCAGGCCACGCTGATCGCCATGCTGCGCGCACCGGACGGCGCGACCATCGAGGAGATCATGGCCGCGACGGGCTGGCAGTCGCACACGGTGCGCGGCGCGATGGCGGGGGCGCTGAAGAAGAAGCTCGGGCTCGAGGTGACCTCGGAGAAGGTCGAGGATCGGGGGCGCGTGTACAAACTCCCCGCCGCCTGACGCGCCGGACCCCGACAAGCTGATGACCGCCGTCCCTACGGGGCGGCGGTCGATCATTTGGCGCTCCGCATCCGGATCGCCTCGAACACCCGCCGCAAGGCGAAGGAACGGGCGATCGAGACGACGGTGAAAATGGCGCCCATCTTCAGGTTCTGCGCCAGCGTCGTGTGCAGCCCGAAGATCGGGAAGATCAGGATCTGCGTCACGACCGCGACGCCGTAGCCGACGATCACGTTGGCGACGGACTCGACCAGCGACATGAGGCGGGTCTGCTTCATGCCGCTGCCTCATCCATCGGCCAGCAGTTCAGCCGCGAGAGTTCGCAGCGCATGCGCCGCAACCAAGGGGACCACGCCGTTGCCACAGAGGCGAAGCCGGTCCACCCGGTGGGCCAACCCATCAGTGCCTCGACGAACAGCGGGTTCAAGGTCCGGCGCGGCTCGGAGGTATCGCTCCCAGCCATCGGCGTCACCAGGACCTGGCGGCCAAGCAGGCCGTTCACCGGCGTGTTCGCGAGTGTCGTCGCCCCGTCCTTGTGATCCCGCGCCGTCGGCGTCATCCACAATCCCACCGCATGGGTCAGATCGGCCGTCTTGCGGTTGCCCGCGCTCGGCTTGCAGCCGTCGTTCGCCATCGGCGTCGGCCAGTCCCGCGCCATGCGGTCCAGACCCTTCTCGTCTCGTCGTTCGCCGCCCCGGCTGCGGAAACTGTCGGTCTGCGGCGTGGGCCACATCGCAGCCGTGGTCGCCAGGTTCATGCCGTGCTGGCCCGCTTTCTGCGACGGCGTCGGTATTGTCTGCCTGTTCTCGTTGGCGCTGGCCCTTGGCGTCGGCCAGAGCCGCAGCAGTTCCGTCCGGTTCCCGCCACTCGACCGGGTGCCAGAGCAGGCGCGCGGGGTCGGCCAGCTCGTCCCCTTCGCGGATGGCGAGGATGAAGAGCCGCTCGCGCTTGTGGGGCGCGCCGACTTCCGCCGCCGTGAAGAGGCCTGCCGCAAGGCGGTAGCCCATGCCGACCAGTCCTGCGGCGACTTCGGGGAAGCCGAGGCGGAGATGATGGGCGACATTCTCGAGGAAGACGAAGGGCGGTTCGACCTCGCCGATGATGCGGGCGACATGCGGCCAGAGGTGGCGCGGGTCGTCGGCGCCCCGGCGTTTGCCCGCGACGGAGAACGGCTGGCACGGATAGCCCGCAGTGACGATGTCCACCGCGCCGCGCCACGGGCGGCCGTCGAAAGTTGCAACATCGTCCCAGACAACAGCCTGATCCAGGGACGCGTCTTCCATCCGCGCCACGAGAGTGGCTGCGGCGAAGGTTTCCCGTTCGACATGGCCCACAGCACGATATCCGGGGATGGCGATGGTGAGCCCGAGGTCGATACCGCCCGCGCCGGAGCAGAGGGAGAGGCCGAACAGACATGCGTCTCCGGCTCCGGAAGCGTCTCCGGAGGAAGGTAGAGCCAGGTCATGCATGTCACGCGGCGGTCTGGCGCTTTCGCGCGGGTTCGGGTTCGGCGTCCGTGTCCGGCGTATCGGTGACGTCGCCCAGCCGCTCCGCCTTCACCTGCGCGAAGGTCCGGCCGTCGCCGTCGAGGATCGCGTCCTTGTCGGTTTCGGCCTGCCAACGCTCCACGGCGACATCGACATACGCCGCGCTGATCTCCATTGCGAAGACGCGGCGGCCATTGGCCTCGCCCGCCATGATCTGCGACCCGGAGCCGGAGAACGGCTCATAGCAGAGGCCGCCCCGCGCCACATGCTGGCGCATCGGGATCCCGAAGGCGTCGAGCGGCTTCGGCGTCGGATGGTCAGGCCGGTCATCCTTGGCGAAGCTGGGAAGCGCCCATGTCGATGGCAGCGTTTCCTCGGCCACCTTCGGCGGGCGGTTCGGGCGACGCCAGCCCATGAAACAGGGCTCGTGCTTCCAGAGGTAATGCGACCGGGTCAGGACGCCCCGGTCTTTCACCCAGATGATTTGCTGATGCACAAAGGCGCCTGCCTTCTCCCAGCAGGCTTCCAGCATCGCCTGGCGGCGCGAGGCGTGCCAGCAGTACCAGGCAGCATCCTCGGCGATGGCTTCCGCCACGGCTGCAGCGATGAACCCGTCATAGAGTTCCGCGCCCTGCGAACTGTCGTCCCAAGTCGTGCCGTAGGACGCCGACCAGTCCTTGTTGCGGGTCGGATGGTTCGAGCCGTCGTAGTCGACGAGATACGGTGGATCGGTCGCGAAAAGGATCGCGCGCTCACCGTTCATCAGGCGGCGCACATCGGCCGCGCTGGTGCTGTCGCCGCAGAGCAGCCGGTGATCGCCGAGGATCCAGAGATCGCCCGTCCGCGACGCCGGATTGCGTGGGGGTTCGGGGATGGTCACCGGCGGCACGGAGCCCCCGGCGCCCTCTTCCTCGCCGCCACCGTCGAGATCGAAGGCCAGCAGCTTGTCGAGTTCGCCATCGGAAAACCCGACCAGCGACAGGTCGAAGTCTTCGGCCAGCAGGTCGTTCAGTTCCGCCGACAGCAGCGCCTCGTCCCAGGTGCCGAGTTCCGTCAGCTTGTTGTCCGCAATCCGGTACGCCCGGCGCTGCGCTTCGGTCAGGTGCCCGAGCACGATCACCGGCGCCTCGGTCAGCCCGAGCTGCGTCGCGGCCAGCACGCGCCCGTGGCCTGCTATCAGTTCGCCGTCCTCGCCGACGAGGCAGGGCACGGTCCAGCCGAACTCGGCCATGCTGGCGGCGATCTTCGCGACCTGATCCGCGCCATGCGCCTTCGCGTTCTTCGCGTAGGGCTGGAGGCGCGACAGCGGCCACGTCTCGATCGCGTCCGGGGCGAAGCTCAACGTCATGATGGGCACGGTTCCTCGGTCGGGTGGATGCCGGTGGCTTCCGGACTCCGGATGCCGGGCCGGACTCCACACGGGGTCCAGCGGCCACCAGCGGTGTCCGGTCGGAAGGCCAGCGTTCATTGGTGTTTGCGCGGGGCGCGCGTGGCTCCGGCTTCCGGGTGGCTTCCCAAAAATCCGGCCCTGTCGCTGGCGATGTTCCGCGCTTCGCCCGCCAGCATACGAATGTCGCCAGGAAGGAACCGGAAACTGCCGTGGGATGGACCCCCGCCGGACCCTCGCTGGATACCGGGGTCCAGAAGAGCCCCGTCAACGCAAAGGGGAGAGCGAGCTTTCCAGCGCACTCTCCCCATCTTGCCTTCGGAATAGCATGATCATGTTGCAGATGTCGAAGGAAAAAGTGTTGCAACATATTGGAGTCACTGCGCATTCAGGCGCGCAGCGATCTTGGTCAGCGCCAGCTGCCAGCGACGCCAGGCGGTCGTGCGGTCGCACCCCAGCTCGCCGCTGATCTGCTTCCACGGCACCCGGGCCGCACGCGACCAGACCAGCTTGCGCTCCGCCTCCTCGATCCAGAGCACCCAGTCGAAGGTCTCCTCGAGCCGGGTGATCGCAGCGGCCGAGGGCCAGACCCGCATCGGCTGGGGTTCCATCGCCGCGATCTCGCGGCTGGTCCGCACGATGTCGGGCCAGGTGTTGAAATAGCCCTGCGCCTTCACCGGCGGCAGCTTGCGCAGGGTGCGGAACGCCTCCTCGAAATGATCGGCGACGCAGTCCGCGGTCCATTCCCGATCAGCCATGACGCGCCTCCCTGTCGGACGGGCGCGGGCCGTAGAGCTTCTCGCCCAGCTGGCGGACCAGTTCACGCTCGGGCCAGGTGAGGCGGTCGTCATCGGCGGAGACCGCGAGGACGCCCTGTTCCCGCCAGCCCTCACGCTTGACCTGCTCGGGATCGCGGCGCCGACCGCCGTAGCCATGGGGGTGCCATCTCATGCGACACCTCCCTTCGTCTCGATCGCCCAGAGCAGGATGGCGATGGCGTCGGCCTCGTTGTCGTCAGCGGGGCTGAAGCCGCGGGAGCGGACGGCGGCGACCATGGCGGCCTTGTCGGCGTTGCCCTTGCCCGAGGCGTGGCGCTTGATCGTACCGACCGGGACGCCCTCATAGGGCACGCCCCGCAGCTCGGCCCATGCAGTCAGCGTGGCCATCAGCCCGCCATAGATGTGGCTCGCGTCGGTCCCTGCGTGGCGGCGGACTTCCTCGAACCAGATGGCGGCGACGGGCCCGGACAGCCGGTCGATCTCGGTCAGCCAGTTGGTGAAGCGCAGGTAGCGCATGCCGCCGCCATCGAAGCGGCCGGGGCGCAGCGAGACGGTCCCGCTGGTAATCAGGCCGTCATGGCCGCGGATCGCCCAGCCGGTCGAGGTGCCGAGGTCGAGCGCGAGGATGCAGCGGTTGCGGGGTGTGTCGAGCGGCAGCGATTCAAACCTTGCGCCGTCGCAATTCGGGATCAGAGTCGGCTGAGCCATGATGGGTCTCCTTTGCCGGTGGCCTGTGGTGGTGGAAGACGACGGCGGTCTGGTGCTTGGCGGTACGGGGCCGGCGTCGTCGGATCGGAAAGCACAACACACCGTCACGGCGGCGCGCGCGGCTGACCCGGACGTATGGGAGGAGTGGCCAACCCTGTGGGGTAGCCCTCCCATACGTAGTATGGGGGTTTGACACCTAACTGTTCCGAGGCGTTCAAGTGGCTGAAATCATTGCGGAATAAGACTTCATGAAGTCTTCGGGCATGAGTTAGGGACCTAACTCTTATTTGCCCGTAACCCGTTGATTTCGTTGAGTGCACAGTTGGCGCTGTCATATGAGTCAGGCCTCACTCATATGAGTTAGGTCGTCCTCCAGCCCCTCCGGGTAGACCCAGACGGCGGGGTTTTCGACCTGCAGGCAGAGCCCGGATTGGGGGCATTTGAAGTGGCTGGGCAGGACCGGACGGGCGGGTGTGGTGACCTCGCCGGTGTCTGGATCGACATGCTCTACGTGCGCGCCGAACTGCATGCCCTCGACGCAGAGATAGCCGAACCGCGACCGGGTGACGGGGAAGCCGAACCCCGAGGGGTCGCGCAGGAACTTCACGAAGCCCTTGGTCGCCAGCACGCTGAGGCGCTCGCGGATCGTGTGCTTGCTGCCCAGACCGCCCCGGTTCTCGAAGGTCTCGGCGAACTGCATGGCGGTGTAGAGGCGCTCGCTCGCCGCCTCATCAAGCAGCATGCCGAGGATGACATCGTGTTTGCGCAGCCGTTCGGCATCGAGCCTGGCGCCGACCTCCTTGCGCACCAGGCGCTCGTTCATCGGGTTCAGCTCGACCCACTCCCCCTTCACCTTGTCGATCAGCTTCCCCGGCAGCGCGGGCCCGTTTCGAAGCTCGATCTCCAGCCTGCGGACGGTGCTGTCCTCGTCGGGTCGGTGCATGAGCAGCCCGGAGGTGTAGAAACCCCGCAGCGCGCTGGCGCCGGAGAGCGCGAGGAAGGGATCGTCCTTGACCTGATGCTTGGTGGCCTTGCGGGTGTGGTGGGCGAGGATGACGCCCGCATCCGGATTGACCGCCTCGCGGAGAAGCTCCACCCGGTCCTTCAGGAAGAACATCATGGCTGTGTTGTCGTTCTCGCCCCCGCCTTCGGGGCCGCCATCGAAGAGGTTGCGGATCGGGTCGATGACGATGATGTCGGGCGGCGCGTCGGGGAATGCGGCCCGGATCGCCTCGGCCACGCGGGCGACGCCTTCCGCGTCGAGCAGCAGCTTCAGCTTCGGCGTGGCGATGAAGGTGTCGCGCGCGGCGGCGATCACGGCGGCGGGCAGCGCGATCTGCTGCATGCGCTCGCGCAGATAGTGATACTGGATCTCGGCCTGCAGGTAGAACACGCGCAGCGGCCGGGGCGGCGTGAAGCCGAGGAACGGCACGCCAGCGGCCATATGCACGAGCCAGCAGATCAGGAAGTCGCTCTTGCCGACCTTGGGCGCGCCGCCAAGCACCAGGAGCCCGCCCGGCGTCAGCACGCGGGGACCGATGATGTCCTCGGGCATCGGGCTCGTGTCTTCGAGCAGCGCGCCGAGGCTGAAGGTCGGCAGCGGGCTGGCCGGGGCGTCGGCGTGGTCCGCGCGCAGGAGCGGCGGACCGTTGCGCTTCACATGCAGCGCCCAGAGGCGCTCGGACTCGGCCATCAGCCGATCGAGCGGCCAGGATGGGCGCAGCATGGCGGCGTTGTAGCCGCAGATCGCCTCCCAGCCTGCGAACGGGTCGAGGCGGCCCTCGTGCACCAGGCGCACGTAATGGCCGATGGCGGCGCTGGCCCCCTGGAAGCGGGACCAGTCGTCAACCGCGCCTTCGCGCACCGGCGTGGTGAGCACTGCGTCGATGCCGGGCTTCGCGGTCGGCGCGGCAACGTCGCTGGCGAAGCCTACGCCTGGCAGCGGCGGCATCTCGGCGACCTTTTCCGCGAAATCCGCCAAGTCGACCTCGACGTCGCGATGCTCGCGGATCTGCACGAGGCGCTGGTGGCCGTGCTTGTGATAGACGGTGCCCGGCACCCGGATCGGCTGATGCGCCGAGCGGAAATGCGTGTCGCCGCCGACCTTCACGGCGATCTCGCCCCGCAGGCGGCAGAGCGTCACCAGGTCCTCGCCCTCGGCCGGTTCGGTCAGCTTCCACCAGACATGGAGCTTGGCCGCACCTTCGGGCGTCCGCCCGCCGCTTTCGATGATCAGCGTGGGCGGGCCGAGATGGCGCGTGACATGGTCGAGCTTGGCCGGGATATCGCCCGCATCGAGATCGACCACGATGGCCTGCATCTGCAGCACATCGGCGGCGCGGGCCTGACCCTGCTCCTCGACCGTGCCGGGGATGACGTAGACGGCGGCGCCCTCCCGGTTCGCCCACGCGGCGAAGGTCGCGAGCTTCTCGTTCGCGGTCTCGTCGGCGGGGATCCAGATGTTGTGCGGCTTGCCGTCCCGGCCCTGACCCTTGTCGACGAAGCCCCGGAGCGGGATCAGCCCCTCGCACCAGCTGAACACGGTGTCGAGGAACACGGCGATCTGCTCGGGGTCGGGATCGCAGCCGAACGGGTTCTCGGACGGCGGCCCGTCGTTGAAATCCATCCACGGGTTGAAATGCAGGATGCCGTCGTCGCTCATGCCGGCAGCCCCCAGCAGCGCTCGGCCCACGGGCAGAAGCGGCACTCGAAGAAATCGGACGTGGTGGCGACGCGCGGCAGAAGCTCGCCCGCATCGGTCGCCTGCAGGATCCGCACGCCCCGGTCGGACATGCGCTGCGCGAGATCGGCGTCGAAGGGCACCAGCTCATGGTGAAGCTCAGCGGTGTCCTTGTTGATCGCGGTGAAGAGCGCGGGCGCGGCCGAGATGCCGGAAACCGTCCCTTCCATGTAGGCCTGGTAGAGCGCGATCTGGGCGGCGTAGACCGGCTTCGACTTCGTCACGCCGTCCTTGACGCAGGCGCGCCAGTTCTTCGCGTTCATCGTCTTGCATTCCCAGAGGGCGGGAACGGCCAGCTCGAAGCCTTCGGGCCCTGCGGCGATGATGCCGTCGACATGACCGCGGATGCGCCCGCCCGCAACGGAGAACCCGAACTGGCCGCCATCTGGCCGGTTGCCCTTGCGCGTGTAGAGGTCGAAGCCCGCGCCGCGCAGCCAGGCGACGGCCAGATCCTCGAGCGCATGGCCGATGGCGAAGATGCGCAGCGACTGGCCGCTGAAGTCCTGGCCCTCGTCCTTCGGCGCAGCCGTGAACTCGAACTGCAGGGCGCGCTCGCAGGCATGGCCGAGACGCGAGCCGCCGAGGTAGTCGCGGGGCGGCCGCGTGGCCTGATCGGCGGTCAGCGCCCGATCGACCGCGGCGTTGACCCGCTCTGCGAAAGTCGGCCGGTGATTGTAATCGAGGGTCAAAACGGCACCTCCGGCGTCTGCGCCCGGGCGATGTCGGACATGGCCTCGCGGAAGCCCTCGACGGCCTCCTCGATCAGCGCGCGCACCTGCGCCTCGGTCAGATCGGCGAGCGGTGTAGTCCAGCCGATCTCGTCCATCAGCAGTGCGACGCGCTTCATGGTGGCGGTGATCGCGGCGCGCTCCTCCTCGGTCAGGTCAACCATGGCGAAACGCTCCCGCGCGAAGCGCGTCCAGAAGGACTGGCAGGGCATCGAGCAGAACCAGACCGATGGCCGGGGCCGCTTCGACCGGTGCGGATCGAACCAGCCAAAACCACGGGTGGGTTGCCGGCAGACAGCACAAAGCGTCCCACGCGGATGCCAGAGTCGCCGCCGGTCCTCGGCCGTGATGGGGGTTGAGGGTGCCATGGGTCATGCCGCCCTCCGTTCGGGAGAGGCCGCCGTGTCGATCAGCTGGCGGATGGCGCGCTTGTTGAAGCCGAAGGTCATCAGCGCGGAGGCGCGGTAGCGCGTCAGGCCGAAGTCGTGGCGGCACTCGGGCGGCAGGTACTGCAGCTGCTTCTCGGTCGGCGGCTGGCGCAGCCAGGAGCGGGTCTTGAAGGCGCTCTCGTCGGTCTCGTGCGTGTTCAGCCAGTCGTCGGCCTGCGCGAGGCAGACGGTGCGCTCGCCGACGCCCAACAGGTGGGGGCGTTCGCCCTTCGCGCCGCCGATGGCGTACCAGACCCCGTCCAGCCAGAAGATGCCGCCCCAGGCTGCGAAGCCCGTGGCCATCAGCGCGTCGTCCGTGCCGTAGAGGTCGACCCACGCGAAGCTGGAGCGCTTCAGCAGGTCGATCTCGGTCATCATGAAGCCCGAGAGCGGCGCGGCGTCCCCGCCTTCGCCCGCATCCAGATCCTCGCGCGGGAACGCCTCGCCGCAGAGCGGGCATTCGGTGGCGGCCAGCGGGATCTCCGCCTCGCAGGCAGGACAGGTCTTCGTCGGCGCCTCGCCGATCTCGGTCTTGCCGTCGAGATCGACGTCCTGTTCCAGCGTGCCGTGGATCAGGCTGGAGGTGCCGAAGTCCAGCACGACGCAATCGGTTTTCACGATGCCTGGGTGTTCCTCGGGGTCGACGGTGCGCAGCCCGCGCCCGACCATCTGGATCATCGTGGACTTGTAGGAGCTGGGCCGCAGCAGCACGACGCAGGAGGTGGGCGGATGGTCCCAGCCCTCGGTCAGAACCGCCACGTTGACCACGACGCGGATGTCGCCCGCGGCGTAGTCGGCGAGGATTGCCTTGCGCGTTTCGGCCGCCAGATCGCCATGGATCAGCGCGGCGGAAACGCCCGCCGCCCTGAAGGCGTCGGTGACGTGTTCGGCATGCGCGACGGTGGAGCAGAACACCACGGTCTGCCGGTCGCCCGCCTTTTCCTTCCAGTGGCGGATCACCTCGTCGGTGACGGGCGCGCGGTCCATGATGCCCGCCACCTCCGCCATGTCGAAATCCGACATGGTCTTGCGGACGGACCGCAATTCGTCCTGGACACCGACATCGATGACGAAGGTGCGCGGCGGCACCAGGTGGCCCGAGGCGATCAATTCGCCCAGCCGCACCTGATCGGCGACGTTGTCGAAAACCTCGCGCAGGCCCTTCCTGTCGCCCCGGTTCGGCGTCGCCGTGACCCCGAAGATCCGGGCGTCGGGATTGGCCTCGCGCACCCGGTCAATGATGCGGCGGTAGCTGTCGGCGACGGCATGGTGCGCCTCGTCGACGACCAGCAGGTCGAGGCGCGGCATGTCGGCGAGGTTCGAGGCGCGCGCCAGCGTCGGCACCATGGCGAAGGCGACCTGACCGCCCCAGGACTTCTCCGTTGCGTCGATGACAGAGGTAGCGACGCCTGGCACCACGCGCTGAAACTTGGCGCGGTTCTGCGCCGTCAGCTCGTCGCGATGGGCCAGCACGCAGGCCTTGGCCCCGTCGTCGATCATCTCGCCGGTGACCGCCGAGAGCATGATGGTCTTGCCCGCGCCGGTGGGCGCCACGCCCAGCGTGTTGCCGCGGGAAGCGAGCGCAGCCACGCGGCGCGCGACGAAGGTCTTCTGGCGGGGGCGCAGGCGCATGGCCGGTCTCCCCTTACTGCGCCCAGCTCGGCCGACCGGCGGCGCCGGGGGCGGACGCGGGCTGGCTGGGCTGGGTGGACGTGGTGGGCTGCTGCGGGGCGTGGCCCTGCGCCGGGGCAGCAGAGGACTGCGGCGCGACCGTGCCCATCAGCGCGGCGTAGTCGCGATGGTCGGGCGTGACGGCATTGCGGATCTCGTTCTTGTCCTCGCCGTTGGTGTCGGTGCCGATGTCGATGCGGGCGATGAATTCGACGCCGTCGAGATCGCCGAACCCGTTGATGCGGCGGCGGGCCTGCGCCTCCGGCGAGTTGTCCTTGTCCGACACGCCGCGCGCCGAGTTGAGGATGCCGCGGATCAGGCCGCGCCCCATGTTGGCCCAGTCTGGACCCTTGGGGCTGTAGAGGCCGATCAGCGACCAGATTTTGCGCCGGGCATAGGGCCCTTCGAGCACCGTGTATTCGACGTCGAGATAGACGGCGCCGGTGGCGGCGCGGCGCGCCCAGCCGCCGGTCCAGCCTTGCGAGGGGTCGTCGTAGCCGCCGGGGCGCAGTGAGGCCCGCACCTTGGCGAGCGTGCCCTTCGGGATGACGTTGGTGTTGGATTGGGCGGAGTTGAAGTCGTTCCAGGGTCCGGACATTGCGCGGCTCCTTTCAGTTGGAGGATGGGACGCGCAGTGGCGTCAGAGGGGAAAAGCCACCCCAGCGACCGGATCGGGACACCGGGCGTGGCGAGAGGCGCTCAGCCATGGCCGGGCTCCTGCGCGGGCGCGGGATCGGCCGGGGTCACCGGCGGCCATGTCAGGCGTTCGGAGGCTGGCGCCGCGGGACGCTGGATCTTCTCCATCAGCCGGCCGAGATGCGGGGCCTCGACCCTGTCGAGGCGGCCGGAACGGTCCTTGGCCGGATAACCCCAGGGGTTCAGCGTCTGGCAGACGAAGGCGCGCTGCGGCTGGCCGCCCTGGTCCGGGATGTCGGCCATGGTGATGACCTGATCGACGATCCCCGGCAGCTCGAGCCCGGTCTTCGAGCCGTCGATCTGCGGCTGGAAGACCTTGCGGTTGAAGTCGTCGAGCCGCTCGTCAAGGATGCCGACGAACCAGACGTGCTTGCCGCGCGTGTGCTGCAGGTGGGTCAGCCAGCCGATCATCTCACGGCCATGCAGCCCGTAGGCGCCGCGGATGTCGGGCTTGCCGGTCTTCTCGGAGAACGCTTCGGGCTGCCCACGGCACCACTGGAAGCAGAGCCGTCCCGCGACGGTGATCGAGTCGATGAAGACGGTCTCGTATTTCCCGATCACCGTGGGATCGCCGTAGCGGCCGCAGACCTCGTCGAAATGCGCCTGGCTGTAGGGCTGGTCCTCGCGCAGCGCCGGGTTCGGCCCGCCGATGAACACCGCGAAGTCGCGACATTCCTTCCAGGTGCGGGGCCGGAGCGTGTCGATCTCCAGCCCCTCGACCGCCAGATCCCCAGCCTCGAGATCGAGGAAGAGCGTGGTCGAGGCGTTCAGCGTCCAGAGCAGGCTGGTCTTGCCGATGCCGGACCGCCCGAAGATGACGCCCTTGATGCCCTTGCGTTGCGCGAGCCGCTCATCGGCGCCGATGATGGGAAGGGCCATCACTGGCCCTCCTTCTTCATCACCGCCGTGGCGGCGCGATCTGCGCCGATGCACCCCGCCTCGCGGGCGAGCTTGTAGAGGCGCTTCAGCGCGTCGGCGCGGCGGTAGGCGGCCGTGCTCTCGCGCTCCGCTTCCACGATCGCGAAGGCGATCTCGTCGACGGTCGCCTCGACGACCGGCAGCGGCTCGCGCGGTTCGTCTCCGGGACGCTGCGGGAGGGAGATGGTTTCGGGGAGATCTTCGAGGGCGTAGTTCACCTTGCGAAGACGGGTGATGGCGTCCGACTGGTCCGGCATGGCGGTTCTCCGTGAGATGATGTGATCGAGGAGGCGCATCACGCGGCCTCGCGGACGTCGGGCGCGGGCTCGGCGACGTAGATCGCCAGCAGCGGCGTCCCGTCGGCATGGGCGCCGGCGTCCTCGATCTGATAGTTGCGGTTGGGCTCGCAGACCTCGGTCAGCTCCCAGCGGCGATAGAGCCCCGGAAGACGCCTGAAATCCTCGAGCGACAGATCGGCAGTGCGGTTCATGCGTGTCTGCTTTCGGTTTGAGGGAAGGCGCTCGGGGCGCTCGAATGGAAAAAGCCACCGGCGGGACCGGATCGGGACATCGGTTCAGGGGATTTCCTCGAGGGCGTCGTGCAGCCGGCGCATCGCGCGCTGGTACCGCTTGCGGGCGGCGGCCTCGGTCAGCCCCAGGTCAGCTCCCGCCTCGGCTTGGGAAAAACCCTCGATCGCCACGCGGATCACCAGCACGGCGTCGTCGCCGAGCAGCTTCCGCACGGCGCCGTTCAGCCGGGCGTACCCATCCGCGCCGATTCCGCTGTCGCCGCTGTCCGCCACCTCGTCGGGGTCGGCGCCGCTGGCGAGATGTTCGCGCGCCGTGTCGCGCTGGCGCACGCGGATCATGTCGCGCTCGACGTTGCGGAGCACCGTGGCCGCGATCCAGTTGACGCGCCCGAGGTCGAGGCCGCGGACCGCCTCGGTAGTGCGCGCCAGCACGTCGGACGCGACCTCGTCAGCGGTGCCGAGCCTGCGCCAGAGCGACCGGCGCCGGATGGCGTCGAGGCCGGGCCAGAGCGCCAGCAACAGCATTGTCAGGGCGCTGTCGGACGCGGGCCCGTCGCCCTGCGCTGCCCTCACGAGAGCGGCGAGGATCAGGTTCTTCTGGCCCTGATCGCCGGGGGTGCGGTGCAGCCCGTCCAGCAGGGCCGCCGGATCCCGGAACGCTGCAAGGGCGGCCTGCGTGCGCCGGATGGCGTCGAAACTGCGCTGGAAGTGAAGATTGGAGGAAGATTGCATGAGGTGATCACGGATCTCGTGCCACGCGAAGGACATCGGACGCCTGCCTTGCGGCCAGGCGTCCGGCGCCTTCTCGTGGCCAGGTCAGGACGTCGCGCGTCTCTGCGATTTCAGGGGGTTGGGTGAATGCGCGCGTCAGCGCGCGGGTGCCGTTGCGTTATTCAGCGTGGCGCAGCCCCGGCAGGTGGCCTGAACCGGAAAGCCCACGAGATACTCGTGCCCCCGCGCGAAGCGCAGGTGCATGCGGCCGTCCCGGCAGACGCCGAGCAGCTTCTCACAGCGCGTGCAGCGCCATTCCGAGTTGGAGGTGGTGGGCTTGGTCTTCGCGGCGCCGGACCAGCTCGTCTGGGCTGCCTGGCGCGAGGGGAAGGGAGTCGGCATGAAAGTGCTCCTCTGATGTGGAGCCCTTCCAATAATCAGCGGTTTGTTAGACCGTCCCGCCCGAAACCCTAGATGAACTCTAGATCACGCGGTGTCGGTCGCCTCGCCGAGACGCCAATAGCGATTGCTCGAGCCGTGCCGGATGTAAGTCGGATGCGCCTTCGCCCATGCGCCGGAAGAGAACAGCTGTCTGGGATTGTCAGACCCCATCCCGTCCATCAGGACCTTGGTCAGCCGCTGGCCTGTGCCATCGGTCGCCGCTTCAACAAGGCTTTCGAAGAGTTGGATCTGGCCCGCGCCGTCAAGCGTTAGCGGATCGAGACCCGGGATGATGAGCGTCGCAGAGCGAGGCGTGTGTCGTACAACTTGGGCGACTTGCGCGGAGGACGCCAGCGTTCGGTTCGCCTCGAATCGCCGAGCCATTTCCTCCTGGTCCAGATCGCCGAGGCTTCCGTCCTGAAGCAACAGGTCGCGTAGCGCGATCACGACGTTCGGCCCGAGGAATCGTGGTGGATCATTGGACACGGCGAGTACGAGACCAGGACCCGCCGTATGTCGCGACCGAAGCGCATTCTCGACATTCTCGCGGGCTTTCAGATCGGCAAGGCGGCGCGCCAGGTAAAGCGGGACCTTTCGCTCACCCAGTGCAATCGGCCCAAGCGAGACGAGGAACTCGTTGATGGTTTCGATGTTCCTGATACCGAGAGAGCCAGCTATCGCCTGGTGGATGGTTTCGGCGAGCCATGCTCGATCGATCCCGTACTCGATCGCATTGGTGTCGAGACGCAATCCGTCCGCCTCCCCAAAGGAACCGGTTTGTCGAACCGTCCCCGGCTCCGGACCCGTTTCCTGCTCAACTTCGACAACCTCATCGTCATCCTCGGCGAGCCCAATCACCTGCCGCCCTTTGCGGGCAATCAATCTCGCACTCACCAAGCGGGCTGGATCGACGCCCGCGGAGTTGAAGAATGCACCTGCAACAGTGTCGCCGGGCAGGTCGTACAGCGACAGAAGAAAGCCGAACCACTGCGCCCGTTCCTGATCGGTGAGCGTCCGCAGGTTCTGCGTAAGACCCCAGTGTTCGAGCAGTCGGAACCCAAGGTCCCGAAGGAACGGATCGCGCATGCTCTGCACGTCCGAACTGCTGCCATTCGAGATCGAGACCCGGAAGGTTCCCTTCTTGCCGTCTGATCGACGGGTGTAACCAATTGCGATGGCGATTTTTGTGAAGCCGAAACTCCGGATCAGGGTGGCTGAATTGGCGACGTATTTCCGGACAACGTCCTCCATCGTGTCTTCTATGGTCACCTTGATGTTCAGCCGCCGGCCCCACGAGCCGAGGCGCACCTCGGCCTCGACTACCGCCGCCAGCGTGATCTCGACATCGTCGAAATCCGGGCGATCCAGATCGAAGGAGGACCTGAAGCGTTCGAGGTTAAACTCTCGGCGGGTCAGCGGCTTGGCCGAAGGCGGGCGCCCTAGAACGACCTCCGCGAAGACTTTCGAGGTTTTTTCGCGAACCTCGCCGCTGGCTGATGCGACCTCGATTTTCTTCAGCTTGGGCGTGTAGATCAGGACAGCCTCGTGTGATGGCCTGTAGTAGTGGACGGTCCAGCCCCCTTCCTCGCGATGATTGTCGATACTTGACAGGGGCCCGGGATGGCGCAGGGCGACCATGAAGGACGGCGGGTAGTTGGCGGTCTCGGGCAATTCGAGGACGGACGCGGTGACCTTGCCCTTCAGTCCCAGAGCTTCCTGAACAGCGTCACAGAGCTTCTCGTCAGGGATTCCCTCTGCGTCGGCAACAGAATCGTGGTCGAAGTCCACCTCGCAGCATGTGTAGTACGTCCGCCGTTCTCGATAGCGCCGCGCGGCATAGAAGCTCTGGGCGTCGTGAAAGTGCATCGGGAAGACCGTGCGCATCCAGATGCTCTTGCACAGCAGGTCAGGCTGGGACTCATAATGGTCGTAGTCGACATTCTGCAGCCGTTGCCCCGCAACCGTGTCGAGTGAGGTCGCTCCCTTGTCCTGGCCCATGTCGAGCAGAGCGCCAGCGATGCCCTCAAGTAGCCCGATGATTTCCTTGTCCTCCGAACGCAGGTACGCACTCAGCGCGGCCTTGCCTTGATCATCGGTCGTGCCATCAATGATTTCCGGCGGAGCGAGAAGAGTGTCGTCGGGCCGTTTGAAGCTGGCGAGAAACTGCCGGACCAGCGCAGCTGGGGCGCCCTGAAGGATACTCCCGAGGTTCGGTCCGAATTCGCTCTTCCTCCGCGCCATGAACTCACCTCAATGAACAACTGCTCTCGATTGATTCAACCCACGATAATCATGGACATATCCGTGATCGGCAACCCCTGATGTTCTCTCCCTGTTCGCATTTCTGCATTCCGTTCTTCTGAGATGTCCCGTCCCGGGCGGCCGGGTGGCTTTTGATCGGTAACAGCACCACCGATCACGGCTACCAAGACATGAAACGACCCAATCCGCTCCCGCCCGACCAGATGACCGCCGCCGAGCGCCGCGCCGAGCTGTGCGGCCTGCTGGCACTCGGGCTGCTTCGGTTGCGGATGCGGGAGACGGGCGAAGTATCTGACGATACTGGAGAACGTTGCCTACACTATCCGCCCGACCGATGCCGTCATGCAACTCCAACTCGCCGGAGAAATGCATGAACAAGCCCGATCCCATCCCCGCGCGCCTGGCCGCGCTCAAGAGCACGCCGACACCCGACCTGAAGCAACAGTGGCGCGACCTGTTCGACAGCGAGCCGCCACCATTCAACCGCCGCTACCTCGAGTCCCGCCTGGCTTACCGCATCCAGGAACTCGCCTACGGCGGGCTGAAGCCCGAAACGATCCGGCGCTTGGAGCGGCTGGGCGAGGAACTGGACGGCGGCGACAAGAGGAAGCGCGGCATCCGCGCCGATCGCGACCGCCCCATCACCGGTACGCGCCTTCTGCGCGAATGGCAGGGCGTCGAACAGGTCGTCACCGTCACCGCCGACGGGTTCGAATGGCAGGGGCGGCCCTACAAGTCGCTGTCCGCCATCGCCCGCGCCATCACCGGCACGCGCTGGAACGGTTGGGTCTTCTTCGGCCTCAAGAACCACAGGGGGCGGCCATGACGAAGCCGCCCGAGAAGTCGAAGGTCGTCCGCAAGCTGCGGTGCGCGGTCTACACACGCAAATCCTCCGAGGAAGGGCTGGAGCAGGAGTTCAACAGCCTCCACGCCCAGCGAGAGGCCTGCGAGGCGTACATCGCTAGTCAGCGGTCGGAAGGCTGGGTGCTGGTCCGCGATCAGTATGACGACGGCGGCATCTCGGGCGGCACGCTGGACCGGCCCGGCCTGAAGCGGCTGCTGGAGGACATCGAGGACGGGCTGGTCGACGTGGTCGTCGTCTACAAGATCGACCGCCTCAGCCGCTCGCTCGCCGACTTCGCCAAGCTGGTCGAGGTGTTCGACCGGAACGGCGTGACGTTCGTCTCGGTCACACAGTCGTTCAACACCACCACCTCCATGGGGCGACTGACGCTGAACATCCTGCTTTCCTTCGCCCAGTTCGAGCGCGAGGTGACGGCCGAGAGGATCCGCGACAAGGTCGCCGCCAGCCGAAAGAAGGGCATGTGGATGGGCGGGGTGCCGCCCTACGGCTATCGCGTCGAGAACCGGAAGCTGGTGGTCGACGAAGACGCCACCGCACATGTCCGCTGGATCTTCGAGCGCTTCCTCGAGATCGGGTCGTGCACCGAACTGGCGCGGGAGGTCGGCACGCGCGGCATCCGGACGCCGCGCGGGAACAGGATCGACAAGAAATACATCTATCGGATGCTCTCGAACCGCGCTTACATCGGCGAAGCGGTCCATAAGGGCGACAGCTATCCCGGCGAACACGACGCGATCATCGACCGCGAGATTTGGGACCGTGTCCATGCGATCCTGCAGGAGAGCCCGCGCAAGCGCGCGGCCCGCACCCGCGCGGAGTCGCCGGCGCTGTTGAAGGGGCTACTGTTCGGGCCCGATGGCGCCGCGTTCTCACCGACGCATACTCGGAAGGGGGATCGTCTCTACCGCTACTATGTCAGTCAGACCGTGCTGAAGCATGGTGCTGGTTCGTGTCCGGTTGGCCGCGTGCCTGCGGGCGAGATCGAGGGCGCTGTCATCGACCAGCTCCGCGCCGTGTTCCGCCAGCCGGAGATCGTTGCGGGGACGTCGAAGGCGGCGCGCTTCCATGCTGACGACATCACCGAGGCCGACGCGCGAGCCGCGCTGCGGGAGCTTGACCCGCTGTGGGACGAACTCTTCCCCGCCGAGCAGGCGCGCATCGTGGCGCTGTTGGTCGAGCGCGTGGACATCGGCACCGGTAGGCTCAACGTCCGGCTTCGCGTCGACGGCCTCAGCGGACTCGCGCGCGAAATGCTGGCTGGCAGTATCGGAGAGGCCGCATGAGCCGTGGGTCGCCGATCCTCGAGACTGTGACGCTCCACGTCCCGTTCCGCGTTGTGAAGCGCGGTGGGCGGAAGGAGATGCAACTGCCAAAGGGGGCCGTGCAACCGCAGCGGATGGACAACACGCTGGTCAAGGCGCTAGCCCGCGCCTTCCGCTGGAAGCGGATGCTCGAGTCGGGAGAGTTCGCCACCATCGCCGAACTAGCCGAGCGCGAAGGAATCGCGCCCTCTTACATGACCCGGGTCCTGCGCCTGACCCTGCTCGCGCCAGACATCGTCGAGGCGATCCTTGATGGCAGGCAGGGAACGGAGGTGACGCTGGCGCGGCTGATGGAAACTCCCCCGGTCGATTGGGCTGAGCAGAGGGTCGCGCTCCAGTGCACCACCGCCACAGACCAGATTCACCCGGGGACGGGTTTTTGTGCCACGCTTTAGCCTCTTGGTTGTTGTGTTACGGAAAACCCAGAGCTATGTTGTTCGCGTGACACGAGGGAAAGTACTAATGGCGCGACCAAGAGCAGAGAATCCTAGAACAAAGTTCACCAACATCCGGCTGACGGAGGAGGAACGCGCGGCATTCGAAGAGGCTGCGGCAACGAGGGGATACAAGAACGTCAGTGAGTACATTCGCTTCCTGCATTCGGAGCATCTGGGCAAGGAAAGCAGTCGAACAAGTGCGATCGAGACGAACGCCCGCGCATACCCCAAATCCCTCGTGAAGCCCTTCCTCACCACGGACAACGGAGAGATTCTCTGGGGCGACAGTCGGGGGTACCTTTTCGGCAAGGCGAAGCCGAATAGCGTAGACCTGATCATGACCAGTCCGCCTTTCGGCCTCGTTCGCAAAAAGAGTTACGGAAACGAAGATGCCGATCAGTATTGTGATTGGTTTCGGCCATTTGCTGAAGGCTTTCATCGTGTCCTAAAGGACAGCGGAAGTCTGGTCATCGATATCGGTGGAGCTTGGAAGCCCGGCCATCCGACGCGCAGCCTCTATCACTTCAAGCTCTTGGTGATGCTGGTCGAGGAATACGGCTTTCACTTGTGCCAGGAACACTACTGGTGGAATCCGTCGAAGCTACCGACCCCCGCTGAATGGGTGAACGTGCGTCGCGTCCGCGTCAAGGATGCCGTGAACACCGTCTGGTGGCTTGCAAAGACTCCTTACCCAAAAGCGAATAACAAGCGCATTCTGCAGCCATACTCCAAGTCAATGGAGCACTTGCTGAAGAACGGTTATACCGCGAAGTTGCGCCCTTCGGGACATGATATTTCCGACAAGTTCAGCAAGGACAATGGCGGATCAGTCCCACCCAACTTGCTCGCCATCGCGAACACGGAATCCAATGGACGCTACCAAGATCAGTGCCGCGCAGAGAACATTGCCATCCATCCCGCTCGCTTCCCTACGCAGTTGCCGGAGTACTTCATCCGCTTCCTGACCGATCCCGGCGATTTGGTGGTCGATCCATTCGGCGGCTCCTGCGTGACCGGTGTCGTTGCGGAGAATCTGCGCAGACGCTGGGTCTGTTGTGAGCTTTCTGAGGAATATTTGCTCGGGGCAAAGGCTCGCTTCGTGCCGACCGTCCAGCCTCTGCCCAAGGAGCGCGGCGTACCATACGAGATCGCCTCGCCCTGCGCACGGCCAGTCGATGAGGAAGCGGTGCCACTCTTTGAGGATGGAGGCGCGCAACGCCCCGCTTCGATGCGCAAGAAGGCAACCGAGCCGAAAGTCGCCGCCGAGTGAACTTTCACGGGATACTCGACGATAACGGCTTTGGACCACCTGTTCCCATGGGCACGACCGACTGGTCGGTCGTGCCCGACACGCCCGGCGTGTATGTCATCTTTGCCGAAGACGAAGTGATCTACGTCGGCATGGCCGGGCGCGACGGAAAAGGATCGCTCAGGCGACGGCTCCGTGACCACGCAAGCGGGCAGGTCGTCAATATGTTTGCCCAGTATCTCCTGTTTGATCGGATCCTTGATCCCGCTGATCTGCCACGTTCCCCCCAAGAGGCCGGGCGGCGTTGCCGTGCGCACATCCGGCAGTTCTGCGAGGTTCGGGTGCTCCCCGCTGCAGATGCCGCCGCCGCTCGCGCCGTTGAGATAAAATTGCGCGGCGAGCTTGCTCCAACCCTCAATGGGCTTAAGCAAAAAGGCGCTCCCTGACCCAAGAATTGAGCCGCCCATCCAGTATTCCTCCGAAGTCCACCGCACGGGGCGCGTCTGCTGTGTCATCGATGAGTGAGGGGACCTCACGGCTTAGAGCAATCAGTGACCGGCGGATCAGCGAGGGCAATTCGGCTTCGCCACAATATCCCCGTCCATACCGAACGATCTGACCCGCGGCTTCACGGAAACGCGCATTTGCCGTATCGCCCGCCAGATACTTGACCTCGACGATGGCCGCCACGCTTCCAGCTTCGTCGTCGACAATTACCAGGTCCGGACGATCCGCTGCTGCAGCCATCCCGTATGCAGCGAGAACGGCTTCAAGCCGCAGCTCAGATGGCTCCAGCGCAGGTGGCACATACAGACCGCCGCCTGACTGCCAGAAAACCGAGTACCGCCCGCAGCGCAAGACTGGCTGTCCTGGCCGAGCATCAAGTACAGACAGACGCAGCGGAAGGCCGAGTTCCGCAGACAGCGCTTCCCCGAGTCCCGCCGCAACGGCCAATTCGAAACGACGCCACTCCTCAAGTGGCCCGATGAGCGTGCTTCGAAGGACACGTGAAAGCGCGGCTTCGTCGCCAGCTTCGACCCCCGTCAACGTCGTGTAGGCCGCAATCGCATAGCGATAGATCAGTCGTCGCGACCGCGCTGCATCCCTTACGGCGTTTGGCCCCGGCCTTCGTCCAGCCGTCACGTGCTTCAGCGGTTCTCGCAAAGCGTCGAGCCGCTTCACCGCTGAAATTTCCGCCATCGCCGCCTCAATCAGGCTCGCGTAGGCCGAATTCTTGGGCTGCATCGCAAACAGACGCTCAGCATGAGTCGCGGCCATGTGCACAACCCAAGCGACGACTTGGTTTGGCCCCGTGTTGAACGATCTCACAGGCTCTTCCGAAACAATCAGAGACGGGTGCCCGGACACCCTTCGCGCAATAACCGAAGCCCGGGCATCGATCCTTCCGCGCGCGACTGCGTCATCTGTTCGTCTCTGGAATTGCAGCAGCGCCTGCGCTTCGTGCCGATGGGCAAGGAGATATTGAACGAACTCCCGAACCGGCGCTGAGATCGCCCAGTGCGCGCGAAGGAGTTCGAGATCGCGGGCAAGGTCAAGCGACGGCCGGTCAGCACCGAGAAGCGTCCCAGACCGGAAATGCCGGAGGAAGATTCCTGCTGCAAAGTCGGAAATCGCTCGGTCGATCCCCTCCATCAGACCGCAACCGACTCCATCCGCCGCTTGATCCGATCACTGGAGTCCGCATCAAGGCCGAAGGCGTCTACGGCCGCTTGCGCAAGGAAGTCGGCATCCTGGACCACAATCCCGTCAAGCATCGGCAGCAACACCATGTCCACCGCATCGAGCAAAGCCTCTCGCATTGAGGGCGTAGGGACAGCGAAGAAGTCTGCGCCATCATCCATCGCCTGGACGGCCTTGATTGCATCAATGATCGGGGCGGGTCCAAGGACACGAACCTTGTTGATGGCCGCCCAGAAAGCACCAAGCGGACAAGGTGCGCCCGCAGCAGGCCCAGCCCAAGTTGGATCAGACTTTCTGATAAAAGACTCAATGAAACCAGCCGTGTCGCGCGGCACGTCGACATAGACCCAGCCAAATCGGCGGCTGAGGGCATAGGACATTTGATACAGAGCGGCCTTGTCGATGGAATTGATGGTAGCAATCAGCCGCCAGTGCGGGCCTGGCGCGAACTCGTATGTCTCTGCCGAGGGCTTGCTTTCTGGCAGGATCACATATTGCGGGCTATCCTTATCCTCGATGTTCAGCCGGTAGGGCAAAGTGGTCTGCTGGCCACTCAAGACAGTAAAGAGCGGACCGATCACCTTATCGATGTCGCAACGATTAAGTTCGTCGATGATCAGCGGACGATCAAAGCGACGAAGCAATACGCCAGGAATGAAGGCAACGGCGCCAGCGCCTACTGGTTGGTACCCCCCGATGATGTCTTGCGAACTCCAGTCTGACGAACCTGTCACAAGGGTCCACTTCCCGCCAGTGAGGGTTGCTGCAATCCAGCGCGCGAGAGTTGTCTTCCCGGTTCCAGGTGGACCATACAGCATGATGTGCTGCTTGCCCGATTTCAGCGCCGCATTGATTTGGCGATATACAGCGGGATCGATCCCAAGAAGGTCCGTGTTCTCCGGGATCTCGAGCGACGCGGGTGGGATAATTTCGTCGTCATCGCCATTTTCGTCGCCCGCAACTGCAGCGACTGCAACATTCTTCGGCGTCACAGGCCCGGCGGCCGCCCAAGCGTCCGCGACCATTTTCTTGAGTCTATCAAGTTCGGCTTGCGCTGTGAGATCGTAGACCGGAATTGGAGAAGCTGGATTTCCTGCCGGCGCGCACTTGATGTCCGCTGCGAGTGCGTCGATCACATCTCCATAAGTGATCGTGCGCTCCATACCGCTTTCTATGATCTTCAACTCAGTGTTGCGGGGCATCAAACCGAGCAGTCCGCAGCCGATGTACTCCAGAGAGGTCCCCTTGAAGCGCATCGTTCCCGTGGCGGGATCGAAATTGAACGGTTCGGCAGATGACCCTTGTGGGGTTGCACCGTGAAAAACGAATAGCGCGTGAACCTCAAAGTCTTTGTCTTGGACAAAGTCACCCGGCCCCTGCTGAATCAGCGGCACAAGACGGAATACTACGCCCGCCTTGTCCTCCTGCGCCGTGTTGATCGCACCAAGGTTGAAGGGACCGCCAGCGGGGTTTTCAGCGCGAAGCCCGACGGGTTCTGGAACTATACGATAGATCCAGCGCGGGGGCTTGTTCGCGGAATAGTTCGGCTCTTTCCAATACCCAGCAGCGAGATCAAATTCATGGCGTTCGCCAAGCCCATCTCCGGTCTTGAAACCACACCTGGAGAATTGTAGCCCTCTGTCCTTCAGGAAGGTCTTCAACCAAGTGAAGAACTGGCCCTCGAAATTCTGATTATCCTGTGCTGCCATACGGTTGGCCCGTTCCGTCCAGTTGCCTGCTAGATCGGGAGAAGCCTATAGTTGAGTTGCGGCCGCGTCTATCGGCTTTGGGCAGTCACATGTTCGATTTGTGTTCCATCCGGTAGATGCCCCTGAAATCGAAGTGTTCAGCCGGGCATGAAAAAAAATCTGCATTTTCAGGGTCTTGGAAAACTTCACCAGATCCGCGCAGGCAACAGGTCCAGAGAATATCGAGCCTGAGAGACCGCTTCCGGGCCTCGTGGCGCCGGCGCCGGTGCTCAGCCCCTCCCGTATAACCCTCGAAAGCAACGAGAAAATCCAGCCGCAGCCGGATCGGGAGAACGCTTTCGCGAGGGCAAGTGGCGGAGCGAGAGGGATTCGAACCCTCGAGACGGTTCCCCGCCTACACACTTTCCAGGCGTGCGCCTTCGACCACTCGGCCACCGCTCCGTCGCATGGCGTTTAGCGTGGGGGCGCGGCCGCTGCAAGTCAGAGCTTCGAGATCCGGGCCTGAAGTTCCGCGAGCTGGCGGCGGATCTCTTCGGCTTCGGAGGAAGCGGCAGGCGAAGCAGGGGCGGTTGTGCCCGAAGGACCGGCGCCGGGGCGGGGTTTGCGTTGGGCGCGCGCGGGTTCGGCGGGCGTGGGCGCAGGGCCGCGGGTGGCGCCGGGCGCTGCGGCGGGCGCGGGCGTGTCGCCGGAATCATCGGGGGCCGGGCCGCTGCTGCCGGTCCAGCCGCCCATCATCGCCCGCAGGAACATCTGCTGCTGGCGCTGCATTTCCGAAAATCCGGGCATCGAGGCCATCGGATGCTGCAATGTGGAAAGCTGTTCCAGCAGTTGCGACTGGCCGTTGCGCAGCATCTCGAAACTGGCTTCCAGGAACTGCGGCACCACCGATTGCGCCTGCGCGGTATAGCTGCGCACCAGATCGGTCAGCAGGTCCACCGGCAGCACGTTTTCGCCCCGGCTTTCATGTTCGGCGATGATTTGCAGCAGATATTGCCGGGTCAGGTCGTCGCCCGAGCGCAGGTCGACGATGCGGACCTCGCGGCCTTCGCGGATCACATGGGCGATTTCATCCAGCGTGATGTAGTCGCTGGTTTCGGTGTTGTAGAGCCGGCGGCTGGCATAGCGCTTGATCAGCAGCGGCTCGGCCGGGGCGGATGCGGGTGCCGGGGCGGGTTCGGGGGACAT
>JAZIHR010000001.1:0-105139 GCA_036678445.1 Alphaproteobacteria bacterium | reverse complement strand
CCGATTCCGGGTTCATCCGCGAGACGCGCTTTCCCGTCGGCGGGTCTTTGATGTAGCGCAGCCGGTTCCAGATCAGACGGCCGATGTAAAGCTCGTTGTTCACGAGGCCGGTGCCGCGCTTCACATGGCCGCGAATGGTGGTGTCGCTCCAGAGCCGTCCTTCGGGGCCGGGGACGCCTTCCTCGTTCAGTGTGCGGGCAATAGTGCGCGGGCCGATGCCTGCGGCAAACTCGCGGAAGATGCGCCGCACGACATTGGCCTCGGCTTCGTCGATCTCGCGGGGCCCCGGATCGGATCGCCGCGCGCATCGAGTTGCTTCACCACCTTGTAGCTCAGCATCACCGCAGTTTCGGCCTAGTTCTGGAGATGCTTCAGCAGGAATATGTTTGTTAAAATGCCTCGGATAATATGCATCAAGTTGGGAAGGGCGTAATGGGTGGCTGCATGAGATGTTGCAACCTTGACGCCGCCCGACGATGAGCCCCACGGGGTCCTGTTACTCTTGAAGACGTGCAGGTATTCAAGAATTGACTTTACTTTTGTCACAAAGGCTTCGCCATATGGGGTGAGGGGAATTGGTCGGCTCGTTCGATCGATCAACTCATTGTCGAGCTACATCTCCAGGCTTCTAAGTCTTTTGCTGAAATTGGATTGAGTCGTTCCCCGGAAATCCGCGGCGACGGTCAGGTTCATGGCCTCTGAGGCACAGGAAGTCCTTGAGATAGCCGATATTCACGTCCGGACTCCTTGTCTGCCGGGTGCCACGGGGCGGATTATCGTTGCGGCTCTGGCAGCAAGGCCAGCAATGCAGGATTTATATAGAGGTTCTCGCGCCCGATCTTCACCTCTTCGAGCAGCCCTTCAGAAACCATTGCCTTGAGGTAGACTGCGGCTGTCTGCCGTTCGGCGACGCCGGTATCGACCAGATCGCTGATCCGGCAATAGGGGTTCACAAAGATCAGCTCAACAAGTTTTCGCGAATAGATCTTCGGATGACTCTGGCGCAGCTGTGCCGCCGTCTGTTCCAGAAGGTCGCGATCGTCTTGATCTGGCCCGTTGTCCATTTCGCTGTCGCGCGGACTGCCTCCAGCACAAAGAGCAGCCACCACCCTGGGTGGCGACCTCTAGAAGATATCGATAGTAGTGGATCTTGTTCTGGATGATGTGCCGGCTGTCGCCGAGACGGCGCGCATCCGTTCGATATACTCGTTCTTGTTGGCTTCGAAGTAATCTGGCACGAAGAAGTTCGGCTGAGCTGCGCCCTCAAAGCATTGTTCCGCATCAGCCGCTCGATCCGGTGAAGCCTGCAGGCAAGCCCTTCCCCAAGAACATCGCGCCACACGCGGGCGGGCGCCATAGGTCCGGTCGCTGGCTTTGAAGCTCGTCTCGATCGCCCTGGCTAGCCTTGCGTCATGGATCTCGCGAGCGCTGGTCGGGCGAAGGAGCTAGGCATGGAAGCCCGAGCGCGAGACCTCCAGCACTTGGCAGAGCCAGCTGACCGGCCAGATATGGCGGTGTTTGGCAATGAAGGCGAACCTCATATCGCCTCGCGCACAAAAAAGCTGCCGCTTTCTTCAGGATGTCACGCTCCGCATGCAGCCGCGTGACCTATTTCTTCAGCGCAGCAATCTCGGTCAGATCGGCCTAGATCTGCCCATTCCCGGGAAACGCTGTGGCCGGGGCTGTGGTCTGTTCCCGTATCCGATCTGCCGCGAGACTATAGCGGGCCAGTGCTCGGCCCCGCGCCGCCCGGAGATTTGGACCGTCCCATTCTTAATGCGTAGAATCGGGCATAATCAGTCGTGTCGTCCATCATGGCGACGCCCGCCGTCGTTTCCGAGGGAGAACGCCGCCGTCCGAGGGAGAACGCCGCCGTCCGAGGAAGAAGCCGCGCGCTTGAGCAATGTGTTTTTCCAGTCAGGCCTGTGCACAGGATCGCAGGCGGGAACGATCAAAGTTGCATGTCCTGAATTGTCTGACCAGTGCTTGCTGGCTGCGGGCCACGAGATCGACCCGTTCAGGATAGCATTTGACCGATCCTCCCGAACGTATACCGCGCACTTGGCAGTGAATGACACGAACATGAAGACATGAAAGACGCCTTTATATTCGAACAATCGCGTCGGGGCGGCGGTCTGGCCGGAGCATCGGCAGCCCGTCGCAGAAGGCCTTGCTACGAACTCTCGCGTGGTGGTGAATAGCCTGACGACAGCGCGGTGGTACCGCCGTCCATGACCAGTGCGGTGCCGTGAATCGAGGCGGCCTCCTTGCTGGCGAGGTAGAGGATGCCTTTGGCCTGCTGTTCCATCGTGGCGGCATAACCCAGCGGGATGCGGCGCTCGCGCTCATCGAACATGGCCGGGTCGGCGGCTTGTCCGGCGCGGGCCATCTCGGTCCAGGTCAGGCCAGGGCATAATGCGTTGATCCTGATCCCGAAGCGCCCCCAATCAACGGCCAACGCCTTGGTCAGCCCGATGGCCCTATGCTTGGATGCGACATAGGCCGGGGCGTGGGGGATGCCAACCAGGCCCGCGCCCGAGGCGACATTGACGATGACGCCGGCGCGGTTGGGGATCATCGAGGCATTGGCCACCGCCTGGCACCAATAGAACATCCCGTCCAGATTGACCGACAGAATTCGTCGCCAATCTGCGGGCGCCAGCACCTCAGCCGGTGCCAGCCGATAGGTGCCGGCATTGTTGACCAGCACGTCGATCCGGTGATGCCGTTCGACGATTTCGTCCACGTTGGCGCGCACGGCGGCCTCGTCGGTCACATCCCCCGGCAGGGCAAAGGCGCGACCACCATCGTCCGTGATGCGCGCCACGGCTGTGTCGACTGCATCAGGGTCCAGATCGTTGAGGACAACCTCGGCGCCCTCAGCGGCAAACTGCCGGGCGGCCTCGAAGCCGATGCCGCGGGCCGCGCCGGTGATCACGACAATCTTGTTCTGGAAGCTCATCTTCCTGTCCTTCCGCTTTTCGTCAGGCGTTCTCAAGCTGCGCAGAGATTGCGGCGACCGCACGCTGGGCGTCCTCCAGGGCAAAACTGATCTGTCCGCCGAACCCGGCACGGACAGCCCCCACGGCATAGATGCCGGGCAGCGGGGATTGCAGGTTTTCGTCGACCGGGATTGCCCCATCCAAGGCGACTACGTTCTGCGGCAGGAAATCGGTATTGGGCTGGAGGCCAACAAAGGCAAAGAAGCCCTGCACCTCGACCCGTTCCTGTGTGCCGGTCCGAAGATCGCGCAGGACAGCATGTGACAGGCCGCCCGGGCCTTCAAGGGCGTCGACCACGGTGTTGAACCTGACTGAAATCAACGGCACGGCCCGGACGGCCTCGACAAGATCCGGACGCGCGGTGAAGTGATCTCCGCGATGGACCAGATGCACTGCTGACGAGAACTCCGACAGGATCAGCGCCTCTTGCAGGGCGGAATCGCCACCACCGACGACCATGCCGGGCTTGCCGCGAAACATCGGCCCGTCGCAATCGGCACAATGCGAGACGCCGCGATATTCGAACTCGGCCTCGCCGGGGATGCCAAGCGGACGATGGTCCGCGCCGCTGGCCACGATGACCTTGCGCGCGGCATGGTTGCCCGAGGTGGTGATCACCGTCCAGCCGTTGCCCTCGGTCGGCTGAAGGCCGGTAACTTCTGCGGCCAGGTTGACCACGCCCAGATCGCTGGCCCTGCCCATCAGGTTCGTCGCCAGATCGACGCCAGAGTCGGGCATGCCAGCGGGGCTGGGCCAGAGTTTGTTGATATTGAGCACCAACCCGCCAAACATGGCGCTTTCGGCCAGGGCAACGGAAAGTCCTTTCTGGGCGGCCTGTTCGGCTGCGGCCATGCCAGCCACGCCCGAGCCTATGACGAAAACATCGTAAATCATGTTGCTGTCCGTTTCTTGTTTCTCGGGTCGGTCACGCGGCGGCGCCCAGATAGACGTCGCGCACGAGGCTGTTTTCCCGCAGTTCGGCAGTTGCGCCGCTTGCCACGCAATGCCCGGATTCTATGACATAGCCGCGCCTTGCGGCATCGAGAGCCATATTGGCGTTCTGCTCGACCAGAAGGACGGTGGTGCCGTTCTCGGCCAGTTCCCGGATGGTGCGGAAGATCTGCGCCACGATCAGCGGCGCAACCCCGAACGAGGGTTCATCGAGGATCAGCAGCTTTGGCCGGCTCATCAACCCGCGTGCGATGACCAATTGCTGCTGTTCGCCGCCGCTCAGCGTGCTGGCGGTTTGCGACCGCCGATCGGCCAGGACTGGGAACAGCTGCATCATCCGGTCCATCTCGGCCTTGGTGTCGATCTCACGCCGCCGGACATAGGCGCCAAGCAGCAGGTTCTCTTCCACGCTGAGATTGGGCAAGACGCCGCGCCCTTCAGGAACCAGTGCGATGCCCTGTTCCACCCGCCGATAGGGCGGCGCGGCGCTGATGTCCTGTCCGTTAAAAAGGATGCTGCCGGCGCTGATCGGGATCAGCCCGGTGATTGCCTTGATCACCGTGGATTTGCCGGCACCGTTCGGGCCGATCAGGCAGACCGTCTCGCCCGCCGCGACCTCAAGGCTCATGTCGTGGATGACGTTCGTGCGGCCATAGCCGCAACTGATGCCACACACCTGCAACAGTATGCTCATGCCTCGATCTCCTTGAAGTTCGTGCCCAGATAGGCTTCGCGCACCTCGGGATTGGCCTGCACCTCGGCGGGCGTCCCTTCGGCCAGCAGCCGGCCAAAATTTAGCACCCGGACATGACGCGCGATGGACATGACGAAGCTCATGTCATGTTCGACCACGAGAAGATGGCAATCCAGCTGATCAGCCAAAGTGATCAGCAAGTCGCGCAGCCGGGTCTTTTCGACCGTATTCAGCCCTGCCGCCGGCTCGTCCAGCAGCAGGACCGACGGCTCGGAGCTGATCGCCCGTGCAATCTCGATCATGCGCCGCTCCCACAGGGTCAGTTGCGGGGGCATAAGGCCGCGCACCTCATCGGGTATGCCGACGCGGTCCAGCGCCGCCTTTGTGCGGGCGCGGCCCTTGGCAGCATCGAACCAGCCGGGGGTCAAGCGTCCTTCTGCGCGCCCCGCGCGACCGGTGACAGACTGGGCTGCAATGGCGACGTTCTGTTCGGCCGTCAGATGTGTGAACAGCCGAACCCCCTGGAAGGTGCGCGAAACGCCGCGGCGAAACACATGATCCGGTCTGCGGCCGGTCATGTCGCGCCCGTCGATCAGCAGCCGGCCAGCGGTCGGCGTGACCACGCCGGTCAAGACATTGAACAGCGTGGTCTTTCCCGCGCCGTTCGGCCCGATGATCGCCTCGATCCCACGCTGTCCCGCGATGGTCAGCGACACATCGGACAGTGCCTTGACGCCACCGAAGGCGACCGAGACGTTATCCAGGGTCAGCCCATCGGCACTGCCGTCATGCAGGTCGATTTTCTGTGCAGCGACCGACATCACGAGTTCTCCATGCTGGTAGCCTTGCCATCACCATTTCCCCGGACAGGGCGGCCGTGGAACTGTGCCTTGATCCAGTCAATGCTACGATTGGTGATCAACCCGCCGGGCCGCAGCACCAGCAGCAGAATGGTCGCGGCGGCGGTCAGCAGCAGCCGATACTCCCCCAACTCGCGGAAGAGTTCGGGGATGATCCCCATCAGCCAGGTGCCCAGGATGGCGCCCCAGAACCGATCGAGACCGCCAAAGACGATGGGCAGCATGATCGCCACCAGCAAGAGAAAGCCGAAATCATCGGGCCGGATGAACAGCACGTAATGGGCATAAAGCCCGCCCGCCAACCCGCCCAGAGCGGCGCCAATGGCGAAGATCGCCAACTTGGTCGCCAGCAGAGACACACCCAGCTGCGGCACGATGAATTCATCGTCCTTGATCGCTGTGCGCAGCTGGCCCAACCGGCTGCGGTCAAGCGCCCAGAAGCCCAGGATCACGATGGTCAAGGCTATCGCAGCACCTGTCAGCGTGGTATGATGCTGGATCCCCGCCAGCCCCAGCGCGCCGCCAACGCGATCATTATTGTTCAGGATGATGCGTAACGATTCCGCAAAGCTGATCGCGAAGATCGCATAGGCAAAACCAGACAGACGCACCCGCGCCGCCAGCATGTCGACAAGCAGCGACGACGCGGCTGCCGCCACCATGCCGGCGGCGATGGCGAGTGGAAAGGACAGCCCGAAATCGCGCGTCAGGATGGCGCTGACATAGGCACCGATGGCCATATAGCCCGCGATGCCCACATCCAGCTGCTTCATCGAAAGCGGCAGATAGTGGCCTAGTGCGGCAATGGTTAGGACGCATTGGATGGTCAGGAAAGCTTCGAATGCCGAGCTCATAGTCAAACCCTCTGCGCGACTTTGCGCCCCAAAAGGCCCTGCGGGCGCACCATGAGGATCGCGATCATGACAAGAAAGGCGAAGAGATCGCGGTAGGACGGATCAAGATAGCCGACCGCAAAAGCCTCGACGAAGCCCAGAAGCAGGCCGCCGATTACCGCGCCGGGGATGCTGCCCATGCCGGCGAACAGCGCGATGGCCAGCGCCTTGAACTCCAGCGGTGCGGCGAAATGCGGGTCGATGGCGGTCATCGACATAGCGATCAGAACACCCGCCGCGCCCGCCAGCATCGAGGCAAGGGCGACGGTGCTGGCCGAGACGGTATTGACGCGCACCCCCAGAAGCGAGGCGATCTCTTCGGAATCAGCAACGGCGCGGATCGTCCGCCCGGCCCAGGTGCGATGCACGATCCAGCTAAGCGCCAGAACCAGCACGACGGTCATCACGACGATCATCGCCTGCGCCAGGGTGAAGTAGGGCGTGGAGCCAAAGATATGCAGGCGCACTACGGTCGAGGCAAAGGTGTCGGGATAAGAAATCGGCTGCCCGCGCTCGACCGTCAGGCGCAGCAGTTCCTCGATGATGATGGCGACAGAAACGGTTGTGACCATCGGGATCAGGTGATCCTGACCGCGCACGGGGCGGATGGCCACGAATTCGACGATCAGGCCCAGGATGCCGCCGGTCACGATCCCCAGGATCATGGCGATGGTGACGCTGCCGGTCATCGACAGCGCCAGATAGCCGACATAGGCACAGGCAGCCAGAACGGCCGCATGGGTCAGGTAGACGACCCGAAGCACGCCGAAGATCAGCGTGAACCCGATCGCGACGAGGGTGTAACTGGCACCGATCGCCAGAGCATTTATCAGGATTTGCGCAAGTCCGTTCATGCCGTTGCTTTCACCGTCTGGCACGCCTGCGACCCTGTTTCGGCCCGGCGGCAGGGTTGATTTGTTCGACAGGCACGGCCATCGCCGGCCGGTCGGAAATTTCGATAGTTCAGCGCGCGGGCCGGATCACTCGTTGGCGGGTTTCCAGCCGCCATCGGCATAGGCCAGCAGCATCGGGGGCTTCATCATGAAGCCTTGCTCCGACATCGAGAACGTGCCGCCGATACCCTGCCAATCCGTCGTTTGGGCCATCATGTCGACGAAGGCCTGCCGTTCCTCCTCGCGCTTGGAAGGGGCGCCCTGGGCGCCGGATTTTTCCAGCGTATCCTTGGTCAGCATCAACAGGTCATAGGTCAGCGTCGATACGATCGAGGGCGAACGCCCGGCCCGTTCCTTGAACGCGGCGACAAAGGCCTGCGCCGCCGGATCGGTCGAGGCGCCGGGGTCGGATTGCGTGAAGCGATAGGTGTTCGCCAGAACCTCGGGCGGCAAAGAGCCGACGGTTGCGTTATAGGCAGCCTGGGTCAGCAACCGGTCCGTTTCAATCTGCGATTTTTGCAGTTCCTTCAGCAGCCCTGCCGCGGCCCGGTCCAGCGCCGAGATGACAAGCAGGTCCGCATTGGCCGAGGCGGCACGGGTCACGGCTGGCCCGAAGTTCACGTCATCGCTGGACACGGTGATCATCTCGGTCGCGACGCCGGCCTCGTTCAGCGCTTTGGCTGACAACACCGCATAATCATTGGCAGCAGGGTCTGCCTTTTCGATGAAGATGACGGCCTTGGTCGGAGCCGCAACCCTGATCATTTCCTGTATCGCCGCCGACGTCAGGATGGTCGCGGGCGTCAGCATGGCAAAGGTCCAGGGCCGGTTTTCAGCGGTCAGCCCCTCGGACGCCGCTGCGGCGGCAATGGCCGGGCAAGCCATGCCATTGGCCACCGGAAAGGCTACGCGCGCCTCGTTGGACAGCGCAGGTCCCAGCACGACCAGCGAATCCGAGCAAGCCTGCCGGATCAGCGTGGCGACCTGTGCCGGGTTGCTTTGGGTGTCCATCAGGTCCAGTTCGACCGGACGGCCATTGATGCCGCCTTCGGCATTGATCTTTTCCCGCGCCATCTCAAAACCAAGACGCAATTCCTCGCTATAGCCGGCGGCGTTGCCGGTCAGCGACATCATGGTGGCGAAATGCCATGGTTCGTCTGCCTGGGCGTCCCCTGCAATCAGGGCCGCTGCGGCAATGCCGGCAAGGCTGAAAATTTGTTTCATCTGGTCTCCCCCCAGTTGTGATTTCATTTGATTTACGGGCAGCAGGCGACGGTTCCCGGGAAAGACTTCCCGGGTTTGGTGGCAGGCATTTCGCGATGTGATCTCCCGTGGCCTCGCGGTCAGGGCAAAGGCATCTACAATCAGGCTCCGGTCTTCATCCTTGCAACCTGCTCCGACGCGATACCGTTGCCATCGGCAAGGCTGGCTTCAGCAGAGTGGCCGAGCTCCATCCTCTCGGACACTTGTTAGTTACAATCGAGTTTCGACCCCCTCGATGTCAATCACAACACATCAAAGAAAAACCTATGCTCATCATAAGTTTTGCATGGGGCTTCGCAGCAGACGATGCTTGCAATGCAGTCGGCACGCGCCACAAAGGGGCTGACCAGCCTTGCCACTGACCATGGCCAGCCGTTTCAGACAGGATGTTAAGCCTCATGGCCTTGCCCAATCCGAAGACGCTGAAGATTGATCTGCGACAAATTGGTTATTTCACCGCGATTGCCGATTGCGGCAGCATCACCAAGGCGGCGGCGCTGATGGGGGTTGCCCAGCCCTCGCTGTCCGAAGCGGTTGCCCGGCTGGAACGCGATCTGGAAGTGTCGCTTGTGGTGCGCAATGCACGGGGCATTGCCCTGACCGAGGCGGGGGCCGCACTGGCCCGGCATGGGCACAGCATCCTTGCGTCCGTCGAAGAGGCGGTGTTCGACATTCGTCAGCTTAGCCAGGAAATGCGGGGTCGTGTGGCCCTTGGCCTGCCGGCGATCATCACCAACTTGCTGGGGGTTCCGCTGGCCGAAACGGTCGCGAATCAATATCCTGATGTCAAATTGCGCATCAACGAAAGCACCTCTCTGGTCATCCTCGACTGGATCAGGAACCGGCGCGTCGATTTTGCCGTCAGTTATGAAGGCTATGATTTCAGCGGGCTGGATGCCCAACCTCTGCTGGAGGAGGAGCTGTATCTGCTGGCCGCGCCGGATGACTGGCCGGGCGGGGCCGACGAGAACGGCATCGCTCATCAACCTGTCCGATTCGAGGAACTGGCCAAGCTGCCGCTGATCCTTCCGAACCGTCCCAACGGGTTGCGCAGCCTGCTTGATCAGGTGGCGCGATCTCGGAAGTTCGAGCTGGAAAGCTCGATCGAGTTCGATTCGCTGCACAATCTGGTCTCGATGGTGACACGTGCAAGCTATTACACGATTCTGTCTCATGCAGCGGTCGTGCGCGAGGTCGCAAAGGGCGATATCGTGCTGGTTCCGATCATCGAACCAAGCGTTAGCCACAGGTCTTTCACGCTGCGTCGCGCGGGCGTTCCTGTCTCGCCCTCCAGCCAGCTGGTTGAACGGATGCTGGTCAGCATCTGTGATGAAATGATCAGGCGCTATGGCCTTTGCGCTAGGCTGGCAACGCCCGCCGGCAGATGAATCCGGCAGGGTTCGGCATCTGCCAAGGTCATCTTTCGCGGCCTATGCCCCCGATAGACGGGTTGGATGTCGGTGCGCCTCGGCATCGTCAACCCGCGATTCCTGCCCCTATGTTCCCTCCGCACCATATTCACAGCGGAGCAACCTCATGCCCAAACAGACCACCCATACCCCTGTCATCATCATTGGCTCAGGCCCGGCGGGCTATACTGCCGCGATCTACGCTGCCCGCGCCATGCTTGATCCGCTGCTGATTGCGGGTTTCGACCAAGGGGGCCAACTGATGATGACCACCGAGGTCGAGAACTATCCCGGCTTTGCCGAACCGATTCAGGGCCCATGGCTTGTCGAGCAGATGCGCGCCCAAGCCGAATATGTCGGTGCGCGGGTCGAAAATGACACGATCGTCGAGGCCGATCTGTCGCAGCGTCCATTTCGGCTGACGGCGGAGTCGGGCCGAATCCTTACCTGCGAGGTGTTGATCATCGCCACCGGCGCCAGGGCGAAATGGCTGGAGCTGCCCAGTGAAAAGCAGTTCATGGGCTTTGGCGTTTCGGCTTGCGCAACCTGTGACGGCTTCTTTTATCGCGGCAAGCGCGTGATCGTGGTCGGCGGCGGAAATACCGCCATCGAAGAGGCGCTGTATCTTTCCAATCTCGCGCAGCATGTGACGCTGGTGCATCGGCGCGACAGCCTGCGCGGCGAAAAGATCCTGCAGGACTGGCTTCTGGCGCAGGGAAACATCACGGTGATCTGGGATTCCGTCGTGGACGAGGTTCTGGGCGAGACGGCAATGCCGCCCGCGGTAACGGGCGTCCGTATCCGCAATCTCAAGACTGGCCAGACCTGCGATCTGTTCGCCGAAGGTGTGTTTGTCGCCATCGGACATGCACCACAGGTCGAGCTTTTCGACACCCAGTTGCGCAAGAAGCCTTCTGGCTATCTTTGGACCGAGCCCGATTCTACCCGCACTAGCCTGCCCGGCGTCTTTGCGGCAGGTGATGTTGCCGATGACGTTTTCCGCCAAGCGGTTACGGCAGCCGGGATGGGCTGCATGGCCGCCTTGGAAGCCGAGAAATATCTGGCGCTGAACGTGACCCGGCCTGTCGAGGCGCTTGCCTGACCCTGCCGCCTTCGGCGAGCTTTCATACACCTATGAGGGGGCAAGGTTTTCCTGCAGTTGTTTGGCTCGGCCACAAATTGCTACCTCGATAGAGAAGTCAGGGCAGAACCGCGCGACCGTCGCGACCTGACAAGCGCGGCGCGGCAGGCCCCGCCATCCATCGCAGTGCACCATCACGAACGATACCCGATTGGAGGAGATTACCCATGAAAGTCAGATTGCCAGAAATAACCAAACAACATCTGTCCGGAGGCTTCGCGCCCCGGCCGGCATCTCTGAAAGGATTGCGTGTCGGTTTTCTTGATGGGTGGGGGGATAAGGATGGGAATCGCATGTACCCCGCCATGGCGGTGATCGAGCGGAGGCTGAAGGAAGAATATGGCGTCGCTGACACGATCTGGCAGAAAAAGCCCAGCATCTCGCAGCGTGTCCCCGACAGCATCATGCGTGAATTCATCAATAAGGTTGATGTTGTAATTAATGGCGAGGGGCTGTGCGGCTCTTGCACCGCGGGCTCTATTCTTGACGGCGTCGAGCTGGAGGCGATGGGCAAGCCGTCGGTGACAATCGTTCAGGACCGCTTCGAGAAGGCCGCCCGCGCCCATGCCCGCAATCTCGGCCTGCCCGACCTGTTCCTTCTGGTCGAGAAGGCTCCGGTCACCGGCAGCATTCAGCACGATGTCGAAGCGACCGTGAACGGGAACTGGCAAGAGATCATCAAGGCCCTGACGGACGACAGCCGCCTCTCTGCCGGTGCCGAACAGGCTGTCGCGGCAAGAAGCAGGGTCGTCGAGATCGCCGAGGCCGAGGAATGGGACGACTTGGTCGAGGCCAATAAATGGAGCGATGGCCTGCCCGTGGCCATCCCGTCGGAAAAGACCGTCCAGGGCATTCTCGACTATCTGAACCGCGATGCATCCGACGTCATCGGGCTGATACCCCCTACCTATGGCATTGCCACGGTGGAGCAGGTGGCGATCCAATGCGCAATGGCCGGTTGTCGGCCCGAATATGTTCCGATCGTCATCGCGGCACTAGAGGCCATGCTGGAGCCGGAATTCAATCTGCACGGTTCCCTGTGCACGACAAATCCCGGCGCGCCCCAGGTTATCGTCAGCGGCCCGATCGTTGACGAGCTGGACTTCAACACCGCCAACTGTGCCTTTGGTGGCTCGGGCCGCGCAAATGGTGCCATCGGTCGCGCCATCCGCCTGATCGCCCGGAATATTGGCGGCGCGGATGCGACGGTAAACGATATGGACCCGCTGGGCGGGGCGCAGAAATATGCGGCCTGTGTCGCCGAAGACCGGGGCCGTAACCCACTCGGCTCGATCAATACCGATCGCGGCTTCGACCCGGACGAGAATATCGTGACCGTCTTCAAATGTCCGGCGCCCTATCCCGCCGTGACCAATGGCAGCGCAGAACGCATTCTGGCGCAATTGGCCGAAGGCTTCAGCACCTCCACCGTGCCGATGTTCCATGCCGGTGGTCAGGCACTGTTCACCTTGTCGATAAAGCCGGCGCGCACGCTGGCCGAGGCGGGATATGGCCGCGACGAAATCCGGCAATATATCCTCGAACATGCCTATTTGACACCCAGGCAACTGAAGGATGCTGGGGTGATGAAGGGCCCATTTACCGATGTTTCGCAGATCTACTATGGTGAGAACAGCGTCGAGCATCTGCGTATCGAAGTCGAGACCGCTGCCGATGACGCTCGTCTTCCGCTCTTTGCCTCTATTGACGACGTGCAGCTGCTGATTACCGGCGGTGACACGCAATTCTTCTCGGCCTTCCAGCCTGGCTGGGGTGGCTATGGCGGCGGCTTCGTGTCCAGGCGCATCGACAGGTCGGGCGTGCGTGACATTGTTGGTGAGTCCATGGAAATCGCGTCATGATTGCGAGGCAGGCACCGGCGGCTCCTCAAATCTGATACCCATCGAGGGTGTCAGCCAAAATTAGCTCCTGCCGCCCAGAATTGGCCAGGCGGCAGATCTGATATTCCCGTTCGTTTTCTGCTTTATTCGATGAAATGACGGAAAAAATTCATCGCGTTGGCGCCTGCCTGAGATGGCGCGAGGAGGTGGGAGCCGGTGGAATACATGACGTCAGAATTGAAGAAGATGTTAGGCAGGCGCTTGGCGTGCTACTGTTTCAGGAACAGTCGATGCGCGTTGTTATTGATTGCGTGAACTTTTAGCCCGGGCGAGGCCGATATGTTGCGCAAATCCATAGCGTTCTTCCAGTTTGCTGGCGGCGTCAGTGCCTTTCGTGGCAATTTGATCCATAGCATGGTGGTGCGCGGCTACCTCGACCAAGGAGGCGGCGAGCATCATTACCAAGAACATCGCCATCCGTTTTTCGGGAACGGGCATCCGCTGCAATGCAGTTGCACTGGGCGAAACCGATACACTCATGGCCTGTGCCATCATCGATCGGGTTCTGCGCGAGTTGGGGCTGCATGTCGGAGAAAGTCTGGGTATAGATAATTCAGACTCCGAGGCCGAGGCCCTATCTCATATAAAGCCTTCCATCTGGTCCTGATAAAGGCCACGTATGCGGCCATGAGTGTGGGCCTGGACGGATATTACGTCCCCCAGAACGGTCAGTAGATGGGCGATCCGGTCAAGGCGGCGCAAGTCATCATTGACATGGTGGATGTCGCCACGGCTCCGGTGCGGCTGATGCTGGGCGAAGGCATGTATCAATTGTAGAAGTGTCATCGCATCTCGCAATCGCGACCTGGCACCAGCGCGGCGAGGATACCGCCTTTCCGGGCGCCCCTGAAAAATAATGCTCAGGCGCTATGAAACCAGGCCGGATCGGCTTCAAAACCGAAGCGTGACCCGGGTTCTCTCTGGAGGCGAGCCTGGGAATATCCATTCATCGTTAAGATCTTGCCGCCGGACCTGATCCTTCATTTTTTCTGGCTGATGGAGCTGAAAAAGCCCCCCGTCCTTTTCAATCGTATGATCCTATATCACCGACAGGCTGGGTCTCTGGCTGTTGCCTTTGAGAACGGTTTGGTTTGACCGGTGTCTCCCTCTCCGCCTATCAGTGGAATAGCTTGTGGCGGATCGTGGCGAAACCTCTGCACCTGCCTAATAAACAAACAGCCGGGGGTGAAAGTGAATCGTCAATTGCGCGATCGGAACCATTAGTCATCAGTGCGTCCTGAGAGGGTGCTGTCTGTTGAATGCGAAGATTGAATTTGGGGCGACCGCATTCTCAGGTTTCTGATCTTTTTTACGCCCTTTTCAGTAATCCGCCACTGGCCGGCATCTTGCCGGGCCTAACCTATCTCCATGCTCAGGGAGGAGCATTCGTGACCAAAAACAGAACCTTAGTCCTGCTTGCCGCCACGGCGGCAATTTGCGCATCGCCGGCGCTTGCCCAGCAGGCCGGCTCGCTCGAGGCGCGTGTCGCCGCGCTTGAGGCGCGCCGGGCAGAGCCCGCAACCCAGACCACGCCGACCGGCTTCAAGCTGGACTTTTACGGCCTCGTCAAGGGTGACCTGATGTATGACAACAACTATGACCTCGGCATCTATACAGGGATCGGTCTGGCCGGGCTCAACGCGGCCACGGCCGAGGGTTCGGCCAGCCGCGCTCATGCCTATCAGAGCCGCATTGGCGTCAGGGGCTCGCAGGCCACCGATATGGGCGAAATCAAATTCAACGTCGAGGGCGATTTCCTTGGCGGTGGCGGCGGCACCTTCCGCCTGCGCCACGCTTTCGGTGAATTCAACGGCCTGCTCGTCGGCCAGACCTGGAGCCTGTTCACGCCGACGAGCGAACTGCCACCCTTCATCGACGCCAACGGGCAGATGGGCGTGTCGGCCTATCGGGTCGGCCAGCTCCGCTATACCCGCGAATTCGGTAACACCACGGCCGCTGTCTCGATCGAAGAGGACAATTCGGCGCTCAAGGACCGTGTCGCTTTTGCCGGCGCAGTGACGCAGAGATTCGACCAGGGCAGCGTGAAGCTGGCCGCGATCTCGCGCAGCCTCAAGCAGGGGGGCGGCGACGTAACCAGTTCCTGGGGCGCGACGATCAGCGGCAATGCCAAGCTCTGGGAGGGCGGGCTTATCCAGGCTTCCTATACGCAGGGCGCCGGGATTTCCTCGCTGCTGCCGACCTGGAGTTCGATCTACGCGCCGGAACTGGACGCGAATGGCGATGCCATCGGCGCCAAGGGCTATGGCATCGCGGTCAGCCACATTATCTCGCCGCAATTCGAGATCGGTGCGGGTTATGGCGTCAACGACTATGACTACTATACTGGCGCGCCGGGTAACGGCACCGACAAGCTGAGCGAGATCCACCTGAATGTGAAATATAAGCCGGTGAAGCCGGTAACGCTGGGCCTGGAGTATATCAAGGCCGAGCGGCGGCAGTATGATGGCGCCAAGTTCGACAACGACCGCATTCAGTTCGCGGCGCAATACAGTTTCTAAGCCGAAGCATTTCCTGTCTCGATAACCTCTCTCATATCTCTCTCGTGAAAAGGCTGCTGGCGTCCGAAAGGATGCCAGCAGCCAAAACGTTCATAAATTCTTGTGACCAGTACGAGGGTACGAACATGCTCATCGACGATGATTGCTGTGGCGATGCCGGGCCGGCGCATCAGGGGAACATATATTTCGCTTGATTGAATTCGGACCGGCACGCTGCCCTGGGCACGGGCCGTTTTTTCCATGGTAATGCCTCATGCGCAGCTTCAGACCGAAGGAAGAACTGGACGGCGCTGGAACAGCCGAAGACGTGCTTCGCCGAGAATCCCTGAGCCCAAGCGCCCGACCCTGCTTCGGCCTCTTCGAAACAGGGTTTCGAAATCTATGAGTTGGATGGTGGATGCGCAGGGCATAATTTCTGGCGGAAGACGGCGCCCCCGGCATAACGGAAAGAGCCACGATACTGGATGGTTCGGAAGTGGCGGCGACAGGATCGTCCGCCGCCTTCGATTGCGCCCCGTCCAGCGCGCATCATGAGGAGGAAGGCGTGAACAAGGCAAAAGGCCCGCTGGCGGGCATCAGGATCATCGAACTGGGCGGGGTCGGTCCGGTACCCTTCGCCGCGTTGCTGTTGGCGGACATGGGAGCCGAGGTCATCCGCATCGAACGGGCCGAGGCCGGCGACGGCGGACTTCCGGGCGATCCGCGGCTGCATCTGCTCAACCGCGGCCGTCGCAGCCTGGCGCTGGACCTGAAGAACCCGAAAGCGGTCGAAACCGTGCTGCGGCTGGTGCGCGACGCCGATGCCCTGATCGAGGGTTTCCGGCCCGGCGTGGCCGAGCGGCTTGGGCTCGGGCCAGAGGAGTGCCACGCCGCTAATTCGCGCCTGGTTTATGGCCGCATGACGGGCTGGGGCCAGGACGGTCCGTTGGCCCGCGAACCGGGCCATGACATCAACTATATCGCCCTGACCGGCGTGCTGCATTCCGTGGGGCAGGCCGACGGCCCGCCGGTGATCCCGCTGAACCTTGCCGGTGATTTCGGCGGAGGCTCGCTTTATCTGGTGATGGGCGTCCTGAGCGCGCTGATCGAGGCGAAGGGTTCGGGCCGCGGGCAGGTGGTCGATGCCGCGATGGTGGACGGCTCGGCGTCTTTGATGACGCTGATCTATGGCGCCCTTGCCATGGGTTACTGGGCGGATGAGCGTGGCGCGAACCGGCTGGATTCCGGTGCGCCCCTCTACAATGTCTATGAGACAGCAGACGGAAAATATATCGGCATTGGCGCGAACGAGACCCGCTTCTACCGCAACGCGGTCAAGCTGCTGGGCCTGGAGGATGCCGGCTTGCCTGACCAGCACGACAAGAGCGGCTGGCCGCTGATCCGCGAAAAATTCGCCGCCGCCTTCCGTACCCGCACCCGTGACGACTGGGTGGCTCTGGCCAAGGGGCGCGAGGTCTGCATCTCTCCGGTCCTGTCGTTGCACGAGGCGCCGACGCATCCGCATCTACGCGCGCGCAATACTTTCGTCGAGCTCGACGGCGTGGTTCAGCCCGCCCCCGCGCCGCGCTTTAGCCGGACCCCCGGTGCCATCCAAGGCCCGCCCGCGTGTCCGGGTGAGCACAGCGAAGCTATCCTTGCGGACTGGGGCTTTTCAGGCCAGGAAATCGCTGCGTTGCGCGACAGTGGTGCCGTTACCTGAAGGCGCCGGCCGCGACCGATCCGGCCGGTCACTTCCGGCCGGGTTTCTCATTGGCAATGAAGCGGGCGCGCAAGCCGTAGCGATCGAGCATTTCTTCGATGATCTTGAGCACGGTCTTTTCCACCGTCAGGCTGACCATCGAGACCGCCCGGCTTCGCTTGCGCGTCAGATAGACGATCCGATTGAAGCCGGGATCCTTGATGCGGATCAGTACCAGCTTGCCTTCCTCGACCAGCTTGGCGACCGGGGCGTGGGGCAGGATGCTGAAGGCGCTGGCGCGACTGACCATCTCGATGATCTGCGACAGCGAGTCGATCTCGACGATGACGTTGAGATTCAACCCATGGGCGCGCGCGAAGCGCTCGATGGCGTGGCGGGCACTGTGCGGCAGGCCGGGCATGACAAGCGGCAGCTCGCCCAGTTGCGAGGCGGGAATGGAATAGCCGCCGTCTTCGTCAGGCTCGACCGGGATGTTGTCCTCGGCCGCGACAACGAAAATTTCCTCTTCCAGTATCGCCTGGGTCTGGAAGCTGGTGCTGGGCGGCATGGTATAGACGAAGCCCATGTCGAGTTGTTCCTGCTCGATCCAATCGAGGATATGCCCCGACAGCCCCTCGGTCAGATGCAGCCGGATGCCGGGCGCCTCCAGTCGCATGGTTTCGGCCAGCGGGATGCTGACCAGCAGGCTGAGCGAGGGCGGCAGCCCGATCGAGACCGTGCCTTGCAACTCGTCGCTCATCTCGCGCAGGTTGTCGGTCAGGGCGCGTGCAACCTCGACCAGCTTGTGACCTTCGCGCGCCAGGAAACGGCCCGCCTCGGTCAGGGTGACGCCTCGCGGGCCACGGATGGCGAGCTTGGTGTTCAGCCGTGCTTCCAGCCGGGCGATATGTTCCGACAAGGACGGCTGTGCCAGCCCCAACGCATTGGCCGCCTTGGAGATGGAACCGTGCTTGGCCAGCATCAGGAAATAGTAGACATGCTTGATGTCGATGTCCGGCGCCTGCGCGCGCGTGGCTCTGCTCACGAATGTTCCCCCTTGGACGGCGGATCCGGGCCATAGGCTTTCCCTTGGGATACCTAGAAAGTTCGCCTGCCTGATCGTCGATCCTGCTCTCTGGCCGGCATTCTCGGGGCATGGCCGCATTATTGTCAAAGGTTTTTCCGTCATCGACGGATGCCGGGGGTGGATATAGGAAAAAGCGATATTCCGTCTAGGATTTCCCGCTTTCGATAGGGCTTCTCGCCCTGACGGGCAGGGAGATATTAACGAACCGTTACCGACTGCAGCGGTCGGGAGCGGCAACGGGCGCGGCGATCTTTGCCGCCGGAGGGGAGAGGAATCCTATGCGCGGCATGGTCTTTCAAGGTAACAACAAGGTCGAACTGCTGAATTTCGACGACCCGACGCCGGGTCCCGGCGAAGTGGTGGTCGAGATGAAGGCCTCGGGCATGTGCGGCAGCGACCTGCATTTCTACCGAAGCGGCATGACCGAGGTCATCAAGATGCTGGGCTTCAAGGACCTCGCATCGCGCGGCATCGACCCCGAGGCGCCGATCATCGGCGGGCACGAACCCTGCGGCGTGATCGCCGCGGTGGGACCGGGGGTGGATGCAAAGACCTTCAGGCCCGGCGACCGGGTGATGGTGTTCCATTATGAAGGCTGCACGCATTGCGACCATTGCCGCAGCGGCTGGACCCAGCTTTGCGACCAGGGCGCCGCGCCGCATGGCGTCATCAAGCATGGAGGTCATGCCGATTACATCAAGGTTCCGGCGAGCTCGGTGGTGCATCTGCCGGCCGACCTGTCCTTCAAGGGTGGGGCGGCGGTGACATGCGGCACGGGCACCGCCTATGGCGCGCTGCTGCGGCTGGATATCAGTGCCCGTGATACCCTGGCGGTCTTTGGCCTTGGCCCGGTCGGGCTGTCGGCGGTGCAGCTTGCCGCCGCCATGGGCGTCGAGGTGATCGGCGTCGACATCAACGCCCAGAGGGTGGCCAATGCGCTGAACTTCGGCGCGGCGCATGTGATCGACGCCAGCAAGCTGGACCCGGTCGAAGAGATCCGCAAGCTGACCCGCGGCAAGGGCGTCACCTGCGCCATGGATTGCGCCGGTGGCGAAGTGCCCAAGCAGCAGGCCGTGCGTTCGACCTGCGTCTGGGGCAAGATCGCGCTGGTGGCCGTTGGCGGCAACCTGAACGTGGACGGGATGAAGGATATGATCGGCAAGCAGCGCACGGTGATCGGCTCCTATACCTTCTCCGAGATCGGGATGAAGGATTGCGCCTGGTTCATTGCCGACCACGGCGTCGAGGTGGACCGGCTTTTCACCAACGAATGGAGGCTGGACCAGGCCTCCGAAGCCTATGAATATTTCAACAAGCAGGCCGGCGGCAAGGGCGTTTTCCTGTTCTGAAACGGAAAAAACCATGATAGCGCGGCGCATCGAGCTGAAGCATTCCGGTAGATTCTACAGCGGCGAATGGGTCGAGTCCGCCGGGGCCGGCACGTTCGATGTGCTGGATTGCGCCACCAAAGAGGTCGCGGCCACCGTTGTCGCGCCAGACCTATCAACAGGCGCCGCGCCGTGCACGCGGCGCGTGCGGCCTTCGATCATGGCCGCGCATGACCCCGGCCGAGCACACGCTCGGGCACCATGGGTTACAGTAGGCCGCGCACGGATTTCCTGATCGGTTTTGGCGGTTTCAGGCAGTCCGGCATCGGCCGCGAAAGCGGCCCGGAAGGGTTGGCTGCCTTTCTGGAAAGCAAGACCATCGTGCTGGATCAGCCCCCCTTAGACAACGGGCTATATCTCCAGCCGGCGCAGGAAATCCGGCACCGGAATGGCGCGGCGTGCGTTCAGATCGACCGTCACCATGCTGTGCTCGACAAAGGCGAGCTTCCGGCCGTCATGCGTTTCGGCCGAATGGGTAACTGTGAAGAATTTCGCACCCACCTGCGACACGCGCGAGCGGATGCGGACAGGTGTGCCCGCCGGCGCATCAGAGAGTTGCGTCACCCGCGTCTCGACTGCCATGCGGCTGATACCGGTCTCGCGCCTGAGTGCGTCGGTAAAGCCCAGTTGCCCGACATGGAAATGCGAGGCAAGCGCGACGCGGCGCACCAGTTCCTCGAATAGCAGCCGGCCGCGATGGTCCAGTTCCGAGGGGCGGATGGGGCCGGTCTCGGCCAGGGTGGCGTCGCGCTCGTTGTCCCACCGGGCGTCGTTGCGACCGGCCAGGCCGCGGGGCAGGGCAAGGCGCGCGACACTGGCCGGGACTTCCGGCAGCAGACCCTGCACAGAGATGCCGCCGATATCCAGCGCCGTCGCCGCCAGCTGGCCCAGGCTGGAAAGTTGATGCAGGATCGCGCCGGCATAATCACCATCCGCCAGTCGGGCCGAGCGCACCTCGACCCCGGTCCCCACGAAAAGCTCGCGGTGATAGCGGATATAGCGGGTCAGCGGCGGGGCCTCGCCCTGGTCGGTGACGCCGGGCAGGGTGGGGATCGTTTCCAGCGCCAGCTGGAAGCTGCGGCCGTAGAAGCGTGCGTTCCAGTGGTCGTTGAAGTCGCATTCCCAGCTTTCGACACGGCTGTGCAGCGTCGGGATGCCGAACTCGCTCATCCCCATGGTCCTTTCTCATGTGCTTCGCGGGCCAGTGCCTCGCGATGATCGGGATGGGCGACAGCAATCATGCGGTCAACCCGCTGCCGCAGTGACAGGCCGCGCAGATCGGCCACACCGTGCTCGGTGACGATCACGCAAGATTCCGCGCGCGGCACCGAGACGGGGCCCGAAAGCCGCACGACGATCCGGCTGCGTTCGCCCGCCGTCGAGGGCAGGGCGATGATCGGCACACCGCCCGGACTGGCGCCGGCCGCACTTAGAAAATCGATGATGCCGCCCACAGCGCCGACATAGCGTCCGCCTGCGACTTCGCTGTTGATCTGGCCGGTCAGGTCCACCTCGACCGCCGAGTTCAGTGCCACGAAGCGGTCGAGTCTGCCCAGCACCTTGGGATCATGGGTGTATTCGGTGCCGCGCAATTCGATCTGCGGGTTCCGGTAGGCAAGCCGGCGCAAGGCGGGGCCGCCCATCAGCACGCCCCCCACCGTGACTCCGCGATCGATCGGCTTGCGGCTGTTGGTGATGACGCCCGCCTGTTGTAAGGCCGCCATACCATCGCCCAGGCTGCCACTGTGGATGCCCAGGTCGCGGCGGTCGGTAAGCTGCGCCAGCGCCGCGTCGGGGATCGCGCCGATGCCGGTTTGCAGGGTGGCACCGTCCTCAACCAGCGTGGCGACATGGCGGCCGATGGCCGTTTCGACCGGACCGATGCGGGCGGCGGTATCGGGCAGCGGCTCGTCACTTTCCACAAGCAGTGCAAAATCATCGCGGATCAGATAGGGGCCGCCGAAGGTCCAGGGCACATCCGGGTTGACCTCGCCGATGATGGCACGGACGCCGGCAAGCGGCGCGGTCAGGTATTCCCGCGCCATGCCCAGACTGTAGCGGCCATGTTCGTCGGGGGGCGATACTTGGAGCATTGCCACATCGGCCCGCAGAAGATGCGGCAGGCGCGAATAATGCACCGGCAGAATGTCCAGAATCCCGGCCTGTATCAGTGCCCGGTTGGTGCCGCTGGCGCAATATGCAAGGAGGTCGATATGGTCGGCATGTTCGGGTCGCAGCAGGCCGGAAAGGCCGATGCCAAGAAAGACGCGCACCTTGCCCAGCCGGCTGCGCTGTTCGACAAGCAGGCGGATCAGGCGGCGCGGCTCGGCATGGGACTGGCCCCAGATCAGGGAATCGCCCGGACGGATGATGCGCGCCAGGTCGGGATCGGTGGGCATGGTTTTCTCCATGAAGGCGCCCCGGACCTGCCGGGGCGCCTGTGGTTCGGGGGCGGGCCGGGTCACATATGGTTCGGCAGCCACATCACCATGGCCGGGAAGGCCAGCATGATGGCGATGGCGATGAGATGGGCCCAGACATGCGGCAGGACGCCCCAGAACACGTCGCTGGCGGGGATACGGGCGTATTTCGCAACCACGAAACAGTTCAGCCCCAAGGGGGGCGTGACCAGCCCGACTTCGGCGGTAACGATCAGCACTACGCCGAACCAGACCAGGTCGAACCCCAGCGAAGTCAAGAGCGGCGCCAGCACCGGCACGGTCAGCACCAGGATCGCCATCTGGTCCATGAAGCAGCCCAGGATCAGGATGACCACGATCAGCAGCACCATGATGAACCAGCGGTTCACCTCAAGCGCACCGACCCAGTCGATGATGGTGGCGGTAGTCTGGGTGAGCGCGAAGAAAGTGGTGAAAACGTGCGCGCCCAGGATGATGATCGCCAGCATGCAGGAAGTGCGGGTGGCGCGGGCGATGATGGCATAGATCTCGGCCAGCGAGGTGTCCTTGTAGCGGCGGCTGAGATAGAGCAGGCCCGCGGCGAAAGCACCGACGGCAGAGGCTTCGGTCGGCGTGGTGATGCCGGTGTAGATGGCGCCCGTAACGACCAGCATCAGCAGCACCATGGGCAGAATCAACCGCAGCAGGGCCAGCTTTTCGCGCAACGGGAAAGCCTGGCTGAGCGGCGCGTGCTCGGGATTGCGCACGGCCAGGAAATAGACGGTCAGCGCGATAGTGAAGGTGACGATGATGCCCGGCACGACGCCGGCTATCAGCATCTTGGCGACGCTGACATCGGCCAGCAGCGCATAGACCACCATGGCGATCGAAGGGGGGATCAGCATGGCGAGCGTGCCTGAAATGGCGACGATGCCCGATGCCATGCGCTTGTCGTAGCCGTATTTCAGCATCGCCGGCAACGAGGTCGAGGCGAGCGTGGCCGCCGAGGCGGTGGAGGATCCGCAAATCGCGCCGAACCCGGCCCCGGCCAGCGCCGTGGCGATGCCCAGTCCGCCGCGGACCCTGCCGAACCATGCGGCGGCGGTCTGGAACAGATCATCGGCCACCCCCGATCGCAGCACGAATTCGGCCATCAGCAGGAACATCGGGATGGCGAGGAACTCATAGGACGAGGCGCTGTCCTTGGGCATGCTTGCAAGGATGCCCATCATGGCCGAGGGGCCGCCGATCCAAAGGATTCCCAGCGCACCCGAGGCGATCAGCGTAAAGCCAACCGGCATGCCCGCCGCCAGGAGAACGAACATGAGAAGGACGATGATGGTGGCGATCATTCGTGACGTTCCTTGATTTCGAGGTCCGTACTATGATCGACGACATCTGGATCGGTCCCCCGCAAGAGCAGGGTCAGGGCATGCGCGCAAAGCCGCACGACCAGCAGGGCAAAGCCCAGTACGATGGGCAGATGCGACAACCAGGCCGGCCAGGTGATATAGCCGGGCAAGAATTCATTGCGGGTATAGGCGTGGATCATTTCGCCCCAAGCGCCATGGGCGACGACGGCGAAGAGTGCGGCGCCCAGCAGCGACCACAATATGTCAAGAACCCGACGAAGCTGCGGTCCCATCATGTTGCGGAACAGGTCGATATTGATGTGATCGCCCTGTTGGAACGTGGCGGACACCGCGAAGTAGGTCGCAGCGATCATCAGATAATAGCTGATCAGCTCGAAGGCCCATGGCAGCGGCGCATGCAAGGCATAGCGCGAGAAGGCGTCATAGGACACGATGAACATGATCAGCGTGACGCATATGACGGCAAGCGCAAGCCCCAGCCGCTCCAGTGACGTGATAACCTTTCCCATCTCTCCTCCCATGTGCCGCCAGCTGGGACGGCGCCGATTTTGGTAATCCGACCGTTGCGGTCGCGATCGCAAACAAAGCCTGATCGGCCCCTCTTCTGCTGGCCCGAATAAATTCTGACTGATGTCCGATAGAATCTCTCCTTGCCTGACGAGGCATCGGAACCGAGTTTAGATGATGGTATTTTACATCTGTGGCCCGGGTCGTCGCAAACCTTCCCAAAGTCATCATGGCCGAAGCGAGATGTGCCATAGGGATGGGCTATGGCTTGGGCTGGCACATAGCCTTTCCCATGGCTGAGGCATCAGGCATAGGGGTTTGCGGATTGCCCGGTTGTGCTGATCACCGTGGTGCGGGTTTCCAGATAGGGGTCGAGCGCGTCTATGCCGTTCTCGCGTCCCCAGCCGCTTTGCTTGAAGCCGCCATAGGGCAGCGACCAGCGCACATAGCGATAGGTATTGACCCAGACGCTCCCCGCCTCGATCCGGTTCGAGACCCGATGCGCCCGGCCCAGATCGTTGGTCCAAAGCCCGGCGGTCAGCCCGAAGGGCGTGTCATTGGCGATCTCGATCGCTTCTTCCTCGCCATCGAAGGGGATCAGCGCCGCGACCGGGCCAAAGATTTCCTCGCGCGCAATGCGCATCTGGTTGCTGACGCCGGCATAGACCGTGGGTTCCACGAAATAGCCGCCGGCCAGTTTCGGCCTGTCGATCCGCCGCCCGCCGGCCAGAAGTTCGGCGCCTTCTGACTGGCCGATCTCAAAATAGGACAGGGTCTTGTCCAGCTGCTGCTGGCTGTTCTGAGGCCCCATCCGGGTGGTTTCGTCCATCGGCATTCCAATGCGCACCGTGGCGGCGCGCGCGCGGAACATCTCGGCCACGCGGTCATAGATTGGGCGCTCGACCAATACACGCGAACCGAGCGCGCAGCTCTGCCCGCAATTCGTCCAGGCCGAAGAGGTGGCCGAGTTCAGTGCCTGCTCCAGGTCGGCATCGGCGAAGATGATATGCGGCGCCTTGCCGCCCAGTTCGAAGGTAAAGCGTTTCAGGCTGTCCGCGCCGGTCTTGAGCATGTGCTTGGCGGTTGTCCCCGAGCCGGTGAAGGAAACCTTGTCCACGCCGGGATGTCCGACCAAGTGGTCGCCGATCTCTCGGCCATAACCCGGGATGATGTTCAGCACCCCTGCCGGCAGGCCGGCACGTTCGGCAATGCGCCCCAGAAGCAGAGTCGAGACCGGGGTGGTCTCGGCGGGCTTCACCACCATCGTGCAGCCGGCAGCCAGCGCCGCGCCCAGTTTCAGGCAAATGGTCATCAAGGGCGCATTCCACGGCGTGATCGCTGCGACCACGCCCACCGGGATGCGGGTGGTAAAGGCATGGACGCTGTCGTCCATTGGCACGGTGGTGCCCAGCGCCTTGTCGGCCAGCGAGGCGAACCAGTGATACCACTGCACTTCGGCCGCCAGGTCGGCGCGGGCATCGACGATCAGCCTGCCGCTGTCGCGAACCTCGTATTCGATAATCTCGGGGATCGCTTCTCGGAAGGCTTCGGCAAAGCGGCGCAGCAGGGCGGCGCGCTCATGGGCAGGCATTCGGCGCCACGGTCCGCGAAAGGCGGCACGGGCGGCCTCGACGGCACGGTCCACGTCCTGCTTGCCGGCGAAGGCCACTACTGCCCAGGGCTTGCCGGTGGCGGGGTCGATGCTTTCCACCAGCGCACCGTCGATCGGCTTCACCCATTCGCCGTTGATGAAGAGATGCTCGAAACGCTCAAGTTCAGCCACATCCGTCATGCCGTTTCCTTCCTGATGACGGGCTCGAAACCTGGGCAAGAATGGTGCCGGGCCGAACCGCAGTAAATTTTCGCTGAGTTTATGAACCCGCTTTTCCGGTAGGCAAGCATCCTGCCGGAGGCCGGCAAATGCCATAGGTATATTGACGGTGAGATATAGGGAGATGCCATGGCGAGGCTTCCTGCTGGAGTGGAAAAGATGTTAATAAAAACAATTTGTTGAATTTCTGCATGTCGCTGACGATCGGCCAATTCGGTTCTGTCGAATTGCCATTTCAGGAAACGCAAGTTGGTTCGCCCATCCTATCCGCCTAGCGTTGCCTTCGACACGGCCTGGCGGGCTGTCCGGCCGTTTGATGCGACCCGATTAGAGGACGAGATGGACAAGAATTTCCTGGACGAAGGCCGAGCCATGTGGCTTGAGACCGTGAACCGCTTCATGGATGATGAAGTGACGGTCGAATATATCCGAAAATGCGATGTGAACCGCGCTTATCCCTATGAGGCCTATGAAAAGATCGCCAGACAGGGCTGGCTGGGGCTTCTGTTCAAGGAAGATGAAGGCGGAGCCGGCGGCGATATCTTCGATTATACGCTGATGGCCGAAGGCCTGGGCAAATACGGTTTCGATTTCGCCGCCGCCATTCTGGTGCCGACCTTCACGGCCATGAACATTGCCAAGTTCGGCACCGCGGAACAAAAAGAAAAATACATCAAGCCCTTCATCGAGGGAAAGATTCGCTTCTCGGTTTCGATCTCGGAGCCGGGCGCCGGTTCGGACGCCTCGAATACCGCAACGCGGGCGCGCCGGGATGAGAATGGCGACTGGATCGTCACCGGCTCGAAACTTTGGTGCTCGGGCGCGGCCGCGAACAACACTGTCATCGCCATGTTGGTGCGCACCGATCCCGACGACAAGCATGGCGGCCTCTCGGTCCTGCTGATCCCCAACGACACCCCTGGCCTGGTTATCAACAAGTTGCCGACGCTGTCGCGCCACGCCACCGGCACCACCGAGATCTTCCTCGACGAAGTCAAGGTTCCGGCCGATGCGCTGCTGGGCGAGGTTGGCCAGGGCTGGAAGATTATCGTCGAGCATCTGGAGCTGGAGCGCTGTGCTGTTGCCGCCGCCTATGTCGGCAACGCCCAGACCGCCGTCAGCAAAGCGGTGCAATATGCCCATGAGCGAATCCAGTTCGGCCGTCCGATCTGGGATTTTCAGGTGCTGCGCCACATGCTGGCCGAGCGCCAGACCGAGGTCGATGCCGCGCGCCTGCTGTGCTACCGCGCCGCGCGCATGGCGGCGGCGGGCATCCCGTGCTCGCGCGAGGTCTCCATGGCCAAGCTTTACGGGTCCGAGACGCTGAAGCAATGCGCCCTGACCGGGATGCAGGTGCTGGGCGGCCACGCCAACCTGCCCGAGGCAGATATGGAGCGCTACCTGCGCGAAAGCGTTCAGTCCACCATCGGCGGAGGCACTTCGCAGATCCAAAAGACCATCATCTCGAAGTCGATGCGACTCTGACTGCATCGCGCGGCGCTGCCCGGACGCCTCTCTGCACGGCGGCGGCGCTTCCCCGGAAAAGATGATGCAACTCATGGAAAGGATACCGCAATGATCACGGACAATCGCGTCAATACCCCGCTGGACGAGCTGGAAATCGGCCATGTCTTCCGTTCGCCCGGCCGCACCGTGACCGAAACGGATGTCGTCAACTTCTGCATGCTGACCGGCAACTGGATCGAGATCCATTCGAACACCGAATATTCGGCCAAGACCCGCTGGGGCGAGCGCATCGTGCAGGGCCAGCTGACCTTTTCGCTGATCTCGGGCCTGTTGCAGTTCGGACCGGCGATCCAGGCGAACTATGGCGTGGACAAGCTGCGCTTCCTGCATCCGGTCAAGATCGGCGACACGGTCTATGCCACCGGCGAGGTCATCGCCAAGAAGGACAAGGACGACAAATTCGGCGTCGGCACCTTCCTGATCAAGGCCTACAACCAGAACGGCGACGTGCTTCAGCGTAGCGAATGGTCGCTCCTGATGCTGCGCAAGCGCGCCGATCTGGAAGAGCTGATGGCGCAGGCCACGCCGATCTTCAAGGACTGATGCCATGAGTCCCAGACCTGTCGCCGCCATCGTCGGCATGGGCGATGCCTATGCCAACCGCGACAATCGCAAGGACCCGATGCAGCTTGCCGTCGAGGCCGCCCACGCTGCGCTGAAGGATGCCGGCATCGGCAAGAACCAGATCGACGCGGTCTTTACCGGCCGCTCGCCCTGGGCCGACAAGCGCTCGCAATGGTCCAACATCTTCATCTCGCACATGCAGATGCCGGTGACGATCAACAGCGAGATCACGATGCATGGCGCAGGTCTGACCGTTTCGGTCGGCATGGCCGCGCAGATGATCGCCGCCGGCAAGGCCGAATATGTGCTTTGCCTGCAAAGCGACGCGACCGAACTGTTCGTGGACGCGGTGGCCATGGGGGCCGAGGCGGACGCCGATCCGCAATTCGAGATTCCTTATGGCCCGACCATTCCCTCGCTCTATGCGCAGGCGGCCTGCCGCTACATGCATGAATTCGGCGTGACCGAGGAAGACTTTGCCCATGTCGCCATTTCCAACCAGAAATGGGGCGTCAGGCACCCCCACGCCGCCAAGGCCCGCTTCGGCGAGATCGACGTGGAGAAGGTGCTGGCCTCGCCCTATGTCTCCAGCCCGCTGCGGCGCTGGATGTGCTCGACTTGGGGGGGCGGCACCGGCGGTGCGCTGGTGGTGACCTCGCCCGAGAACGCCCGGAACTTTGCCGACCCCGTGCATGTGCTGGGCTATGGCTCGGCCTCGACCCATGAATACCTGGGTGACCGAATGAACCTGCGCAGATCGCGCTTCGAAAGCCTTGGGCCGCTGCCGAACATCACCTGGACCGCGACCGGAGAGGCGGCGCGCCAAGCCTTCCAGCAAGCGGGAATCGGGCGCGACGATATTGATATGGCGCAGATTTCGGTCAATTTCGCGCATATGGGACCGATGATCCTCGAGGATCTGGGCTTCGCCGCCAAGGGTCATGGCGTCCGGCTCTATCGCGAAGGCCGCACCGGCAGTGACGGCGACCTGCCGCTGGATACCAATGGCGGCTGGCTGTCCTTTGGCCAGCCGGGCATTTCGTGCAACATGGACACCTATATCGAGGCGATCCGGCAGTTGCGCGGTATCGCGCTTGGCGCCGCCCCCGCGAAGCGACCGGAGACGGTGCTGGTGCAGGGCTCGGGCGGTATGCTGGCGGCAGGCGCCGTCGCCATCCTCAGCAATCGGACCTAAGGGGGATCGCCATGGAAATCGAATATGTTGACGGCTTTCCGCAGCCCTATCCGTTGCTGGATGCCGAGCCCTATTGGCAGGCCTGTGAACGCCAAGAACTGACCCATCAGCATTGCACTGGCTGTGGCGCCGTAGTCTGGCCGGCCAAGTCGCATTGCCCGGATTGCGGTGACAGGACGCTGGAATGGCGGCGATCCTCGGGCAAGGGGCGGATCTATTCCTACAGCACCGTCGGGCGTGGACCGACCCCGGCATGGCAGGCGATCGCGCCCTATACGGTAGGCTTCGTGGTCCTGGAGGAGGGCTATCATCTCTTTACCCAGATCGAGGGTGCGCCCGAGGGAATGCGTATCGGCCGTCCGGTCGAAGTTGCATTCATCAAGCGCGGCAAGCAGACGTTGCCGGTTTTCCGTTTCGCGGACTGAATATGGGTGTCTCCCGACACGTTGCCGGGAACGCCGCGAGACCTGAAGGGGGGAAAGATGCCGGGACCGCTCGCGGGCGTGAAGGTCATTGATCTGACGTCGAATTTCATGGGACCCTACGGATCCTTGCTGTTGGCCGACATGGGCGCGGATATCTGCAAGGTCGAGTCGCCGGGCGGCGATACCACGCGCGGAGTCGGCCCGGCCCGCAATCCGGGCATGAGCGTCATCTTCCTGCACCTGAACCGCAACAAGCGCAGTATCGTGCTGGATCTCAAGAACTCCGCGGGGCTCGCGGCCCTGAAAAAGATGCTTGAGACGGCCGACGTGCTGATGCACAGCTTTCGGCCCAAGACGCTGGCCAGGCTGGGCCTGTCCTTCGACGAGGTTCACAGGCTCAACCCGCGGCTGGTCCATTGCGGCTGCTTCGGCTTCGGCCAAGATGGTCCCTATGCTGATCGTCCGGCCTATGACGATCTGATCCAGGCCGGGGTCGGCATGGCTGTGCTGCAAGCCCGCCGCACGGGCGAGCCCGTCTATGTCGCCTCGGCCATAGCGGACCGTATCGTCGGCATGGCCACCGCCAATACCGTCACGGCGGCGCTTTACTATCGCGAACGCACCGGGCGCGGCCAAAGCATCGAAGTCCCGATGTTCGAGACCTTCAGCCATTTCGTGATGGGCGATCACATGTATGGACTGACTTTCGATCCACCCCTCGGCGACTGGGGGTATGCCCGGATGATGAGCCAGCATCGCCGCCCCTATCGCACCAAGGACGGCTATATCGGTGTCAATGTCTATAACGACAAGCATTGGCATCGCTTCTTCCATCTCTCGGAACATCCCGAGATGGCCGAGGATTCGCGCTATGCTACGATCTACGGTCGTACTCAGCATATCGACGAGCTCTATCGCTTCCTGGGCGAGGTTTTCGAGACCAGGACCAGCGATGAATGGGAAAAACTGCTGATTGAGGCGGATATCCCCTTCATCAAGATGAACACACCCGAGACGCTTCTGAGCGATCCGCATATGCAGGCGGTGGGCTTCTTCGGCATGCAGGACCACCCCAGCGAGGGCCGCCTGCGCACCATCGGCCTGCCGCAGACATGGAGCGAGAGCAAACCCGAACTACGCCATCACAGCCCGCGCCTGGGCGAGAACACCATGGAATTGCTGCGCGAATACGGTTTCTCGGAGGAGGAAGCCGCCGGCATCATCGCCAGCGGCGGCGCCCGGACGACCGATTGAGCGAGACGGAGGAAACGGAAATGAGCGACGAACTGCCCCTGAAAGGCATCGTGGTCGTGGAATTGGGCGACAGCGCCTCGGCACCTTTCGGCGGCCAGGTGCTGGCGGCGCTGGGGGCCGAGGTCTGGAAGATCGAACGTCCAGGGCCCGGCGATTCCTCGCGCGGCTGGGGTCCGAGCCAATGGAAAGGCAGCGGGGCTGCTTATCATTCGCTGAACCGGGGCAAGCGCTCGATCTGCCTGGACCTGAAGGACGCGGCGCAGCTGGATACGCTGCATGTGCTGATCCGGGATCACGCGGATGTATTCCTGCATAATTTGCGGCCCGGCTCGGCCGGGCAATACCGGCTGGACCCGGAAAGCCTGCGCGCGCTGAAGCCCGCCCTGATCTGCTGCGAGGTCGGCGCCTTTGGCCATGTCGGGCCGATGAACCGCCTGCCGGGCTATGATCCCTTGATGCAGGCCTTCGCGGGCATCATGAGCCTGACCGGAGAGGAAGGGCAGGCGCCGGTGCGCGCCGGCGTCTCGATCGTGGATTTCGGGACCGGCATGTGGGCGGTGATTGGAATTCTGGCGGCGTTGTTCCGCCGTGCACAGAGCAAGCAGGGCGCGACGGTGAACAGCTCGCTGCTGGAAACCGCCATTGCCTGGATGACCGTCGGTATCGCCAATTACGCGGCGGATGACGAGCCAGGAGGCCGTTTCGGCTCGGGTGTGGCCTTTATCGTCCCGCATCGCGCCTATCGGGCGGCGGACGGCTATCAGATCGTCAGCTGCGCCAACGACCGGCTTTTTGCCCGGCTCTGCCAGGCGCTGGATCGGCCGGAATGGACCAGCGATCCGAAGTTTGCCACCAACGCCGGCCGGCTGGTCAATCGCGATGAGATCGACCGCCTGATCGGCGAGCGGATGGCGACGCAGACCCGTGCCTATTGGGATGACCAGTTGGGCCGTTTCGGTATCGCCACCGCTCCGGTGCAGACCACCGCTGAACTGTTCCACCACGAGCAGACCCGGGCGCTTGGCATGATCGCCAAGCCGCAAGAGGACGAGATCGAAACCGTTCAGCTGCCGCTGTCTTTCGACGGCAAGCGTCCTCCGCCGCTGCATGCCGCGCCGGAGATCGGCGACGACGACGATGCCCTGAAGCGACTGCTGGCCGGAGAACCGGTCTGAGCCACAGGAGGAAAACCCATGTCGGAACTGCCCGAAGACGACGGCATCACCCGCGAGGAGATGCACCACCGCCGCCTGGACTTTCGCGGCTACAGGCGCAGCGACGGCCAGTTCGAGGTGCGGGCGCATCTGACCGACCGCAAGCCGGTAGACTTCACCCCGCCTGGCGATTCCCGGATAGTGCCGGCCGGCGCACCCGTGCATGATCTTGGCGTCACCGTGGTCTTCGACAGGAGCATGGTGATCACCCGGATCGGAACCTTCATCGCCTCGCATCCCTATCGGCAATGCCCTGGCGGTGGCGATACGTTGCAAGCCATGGTGGGGGTGAGCATCGGCGCTGGCTGGAACCGCGCGATCCGCGAGCGCCTGCCCAGTTGCGATACCTGCACACATCTCAGGGAAATCCTGACGCCGCTGGCCAGCGCCGCCTATCAGACCATGACCATCGAACGGCTGCATCTGGTCGATGCGCGTGACCGGGACGGAAATCCGGTCAAGATCGACAGCTGCTATGCCTATGGCCGTAACCGCGAATTGGTCGTGGGCCTGTGGCCGGAACATGCGAAAAAGCCCGGGACCGACCAGAGGTAGCTCTGCCCGCCGGCCATAGGTTTTGTCGCTAGAAGGCATCACGATTCCCTCACGCACGGTGGATTTCTGTAGCCGGATGCCCGGTTCGTTCTAGAAACGGGCATCCGGCCAAATGCCGACTGTGCCGCCGCGGCGCGCGCGACCGCAGTCCAAACTTCGTCATGCCAACAGATCGGAGGAGTTGATGTTGGACCTCGTGAAAAAGGCCGCGCTTGCGGCTGCGATCCTCGCCTCGGGGGCCGTGCAGCCGGCCCTCGCGCAGGATCAGATATCGCTGAAATTCACTCATATGTTCCCACCGACACATTTCGGCTGGAAAGAGGGCGGCCAGCCCTTCACCGAGATGATCACCGAGGCGACGGGCGGCGAGGTGCAGTTCCAGAACTTTCCCGCCGGCCAGCTTGGCAAGGACTATATCGGCCTGCTCGGCAGCGGCCTGGCGGATATGGCGGTTCTGGTGGGGTCCTACCTGCCTGACAAGCTGCCGCTGACTTCGGTGTCGGAACTGCCGGTCAAATATGACAGCGCCTGCGAGGCAACCGGCAAGCTCTGGGCGATCGCGCAACCCGGCGGCCCGCTTTACGAGGCTGAATACAAGCCTCAGGGTCTGCGCCCGTTGTTCGTGGCGGTGTTGCCCACCTACAAGGCCATGACCACCTCTAAGGAGCTCAAGACCCTCGACGACCTCAAGGGGCTGAAGCTGCGCGCCTCGGGTGCGGCGATGGAGCAGGCGGCGCGTGCGCTTGGCGCGGTGCCGGTGCAGATCCAGGCGCCGGAAGTCAACGATTCGCTGCGGCGCGGCACCATGGATGGAGCGTTCTGGCCCTATCACTCGGCCCCGCCCTATGAACTGGACACGCTGTTCAAATATGGGCTGGAAGGGCCAAGCCTTGGCTCGACCTCGGTGATCTTCACCATCAGCGAGAAGAAATGGGAAGGACTGTCCGACAAGGCCAAGGCCGCCTTCGAGGAGGCAGCCAGCAAGATGCAGCCGCGCTTCTGCAAATGGCTGGACGAGGAGGAGGCGCGTGTCCGTCAAGAAATGATCGACCAGCACGGCTATGTCCCTGTCACGGTTTCCGCCGAAGAAGAGGTTCGCTGGCAAGAAAAGCTGGCGCCTGTCATCGCTGCCTGGGCGCAGCGCATGAACGGCCAGGGTCTGCCCGGTGTCGACATCCTAGAGGCGTTCCAGGCCGCGCAGCCGTTGGGCGTGGACTGAACCTGCCCGGCCTGAAAGACTGCAAACAGGACACCCCGGCCGATTGACCGGGGTTTTCAGGCATAGCGCCTGCGCGTCAGTCCCAGAACGCGCCCTGCGTCGGCAGTTACGCGCAATCGGTCTGCTCGTGGCACAGAAACAACGGCACTCCCGCTCTGCTCGGTGGCGGCGGCGCGGTGGCGCGATGCGGTAGTGCCCCACAGCAGGATGTCGTGGCGCTCAGCGACAGCGACACCACCTCCAGCGCCGCCATCCTGATTTTGCCATGCTCTTTCTTCCGTGCTTGATTTCAGGCGATGCCTTCCGCACGCAGGGCGTCGATTTCCGCCCCATCCAGACCCAGCTCTTTCAGCAGTGCCTGCGTATCGGCCCCGAGTGCGGGCGCAAGGCTGCGCGGCGCGCGGCTGGCATCGGTCAGGATCGCGCGCGTGACCAATGGCATTTCAGGCGCCTCGCCGACGCGGATCGGGTCGGTATAGTCGGCAAGACCGGGCAGGCGCAGCGTCTCGGAGGGGGTCAGACAGGGGCAGGAGGGCAGGGAATAGGCCGTCAACTCTGCCTGACATTGGGCGACCGTGCGGCCGGAGCACCATTCCTGCTGAAGGGCGCTCAGCGCCTCGCCATTCTCACCCCGCAGCGAGTCCGAGGCGAAGCGCGGGTCGGCAAGCAGGTCTTCGCGTCCCATCATCCGCGCCCAGCGGGCGAACATCGGGTCGCCGATGATCTGGATCATCACCCAGCCATCCTTGGCCCGGAACAGGTCGGAAGGCCCGGCGATCGGGCTGCGGTTGCCGATCGGCTTGCGCGAGCGATAGCCCGAGGCCTCTTCCATCAGCATCGGGTTCATCATGGTCAGCGCCGTGCCCATCAGCGAGCATTGCACATGCTGGCCCTTGCCCGACCGCGTTCGCTTCAACAGGGCCGAGGTTGTGGCAAAGGCCGCTGCCATGGCGGTGGCGTAATCTACATAGGACACTGCCTCGCGCGTGGGGGTATCGCCGAAGCCGGTCAGATACATCGCCCCGCTCAGCGCCTGGCCGGTCCCGTCGAAGCCTACCCGGTCGCGGTCCTCGCCATCGGGCGCGAAGGCCGAGATCGTGGTCAGGATCAGGTCGGGCTTGATCGCGCTCAGCGTGGCATAATCCAGCCTCAGCTTCAGCAGGGCCTTTTGCGGCAGGTTGACGATCACGACATCGGCCGTGGCGACCAGTCGTTCCAGCACGGCGCGACCCGCCGGCCGGGCATAGTCCAGAGTCAGAGATTTCTTGTTGGCGTTGACCTGCATGTAAAGCCCGCCGGTGCCGGGGATGCCGATGGGCATGACCTCGCGGTCGGTGGCGCCTTCGGGGGGCTCGATGCGGATGACCTCGGCGCCCTCGTTCGACAGCAACTGGGCACAGAAGGGCGCGGCAATATAGCGGCCAAGGTCAAGGACGCGGATGCCGGAAAATGCGGGTTTGCGGGTCTGGGTCATGGGTTTTTCCTTTCAGCGCCGGGCAAGCGTCAGGGCCAAGGATGCCGCCATGCCAAGCGCAAGCGCCCAGGTCATCGCGCCCGATCCCAGCCCCGCAGCCAGAAAGCCCAGCAGCAACGGCATGGCGGTTTGCAGAAAATTCGTGATGGCCATGCACAGGCCAATGGCCTCGTTCACCCGGCGCGCGGGCGCGGCGCCATAGATCAGGGCCAGCGCGATGGGGACGCCGATGCCGATGATGGCGCCCAATATCAGGCTCAGCACGGACAACGTGGCGAAGTCCCGCGCCAGCGGCAGCAGCGCATAGCCCACGGCGCCGCCGATCAGCGCCAAGCGCGAGATGAGGTTGCCGCTGAAGCGGCGGGTGATCATGCCGACGCTCAGCCGCGAAATCGCGGTCCCGAGGGCAAAGGTGCCCAGCACCAGCCCTGCCGCCGCCGGCGACATCCCGATCTCCAGCGCGTGGAGCGAGATGATGAAAGGATAGATCGTCTGGGTCGAACTGAACACGGCGCTGATGATCAGCCATTGCCGCAGGGCGGGAATGCGCAGCAGTTCGGTCGTTGGGCCAGGCGTGTCCACCCGGCCTGCTCGTGGACGACGGTCGAAATTATGAGGCAGGGCAAAGACCAGCAGCGTCGCCAGCAGTGCCGAGGCGCCGATGCTGAACAGCGCGGCAGCCGCCCCCCGGTATTCATAGGCCAAGCCCGCGATCATGGGGCCGAGGAACTGGAAGATGGAATAGGCGACGACCAGATAGCCCAGGTTGCGCGGCCGATCAGCGATGGCACCGATCTCGCCCACGGCGCGGGCGGCGGCGACATGGCTGAAGACCGCCCCCGCCCCGATCAGCCCGACCACCGCGTAAAGCACGGGGGCAGTCGGAAAGACCTCGAACAGCAGGCTGGCTGCCAGGATCAACCCCGAGGCGCACAGGATCGGCACCAGCGTGCCCGTCCGGTCGACCCAGCGGCCAAAGCCGACGCTGAAGATCATCGGCACCAGCGTGAACAGTGCCGCCATGATGCCCACCTCGGCGATGCTGACATGCAATCCCAGCGCGATCATCGGCAGGACAAGCCGGGCCGAGGCCAGCGTCGCATTGTTCAGGCCCGAGATCAGAATGGTATTGACCAGCAGCAGGCCATCGCCATGCCGTATCTTGCTGTCCTGTTCGGGGATCTGTGCCGTCACCTTGCTCTCGTCGCGGGGGGGGGCGATGGTATCGGCGATGCCCGTCTGCCATGGCCGCCTTGGGAAAATTCTTTGGCTGTCGCCGATAGCCTGCCATCCGAGTATTGCACCCGACGCGGGCCGGCGTCTGCATCAGCACGGAACCATAAAGGTTTTCCCTATGGAGCTTGCAGGCTGCGGGAATGTCTTGGCGCCGGGCATCGACAGCCGTGCCATGTTGGCAGCATCCTCTGGCGATGGAGGGAACGAAATGACAAACCAGAGCCACGACCGGCCCGAACTGCCGGCCTTTGTGCGGGGAACGAAACAGCTGCTCATCGGCGGGCGCTGGGTCGATCCGGTGGGCGGCGAACGGATCGGGGCCATAAACCCGGCGACCGGACAGGAGATGTGCCGGATCGCCCGCGGCGATGCCCGCGACGTGGATCTGGCGGTTGCCGCCGCCCGCCGCGCCTTCGAGGGCGAGTGGAGCCGCTGGACCCCGCACCAGCGGCGCAAGCTGCTGCTCAAGGTGCATGACCTGGTCCTTGATAATTTCGAGGAACTGGCGCTGATCGAGACGCTGGACATGGGGGCGCCGCTGTCGCGGACGCGGAGCCTGCGGGAATGGACCTCGCAGGTGCTGCAATTCTATGCTTCGCAATGCGATGCCGGCACGGTGGCGGCGCCCAAGAACTCGCTGCCGGGGCATTTCCTGACGCTGAAGCAGATGATGCCGGTGGGTGTCGTCGGCGGCATCATTCCCTGGAACGGGCCGCTGATCGGGCTGTGGTGGACCTATGGTCCCGCCTTGGCCACCGGCTGTACGGCAGTGCTGAAACCGGCCGAGGATGCCTCGCTTTCGGTGCTGCGCGTGTCCGAACTGATGCTCGAGGCCGGCGTGCCCGAAGGTGTCATCAACGTTGTCACCGGCTATGGCCACGAGGCCGGGCAGGCGCTGGCCGAGCATATGGGCGTGGATCGGCTGGCCTTCACCGGTTCGGTGGGGACGGCGCAGGCGATTACCCGTGCTTCGGCCAGCAATCTCAAGCGGTTGCAGATGGAACTGGGCGGCAAGTCGCCCGATATCGTCTTTGCGGATGCTGACCTGGACAAGGCGGTGCCGGGCGCGGCCATGGGCGTCTTTACCAATACCGGGCAGGTCTGCGTAGCCGGGACGCGGATCTTCGTGCAGCGCGCGATCCATGACGAATTCGTATCGCGGCTCAAGGAGTTCACCGCGACCATTCGCGTTGGCGACGGTTGCGATCCGCAGACGCAGCTGGGGCCGCTGGTCTCGCAACGCCAGCTTGAGCGCGTGCAACATTACATCGGCATTGGCGGCGACGAGGCCCGGCTGGTCGCTGGTGGCCACCGGCTGGGCGGCGACCTAGCGGCGGGCTTTTATATCGAGCCGACGGTCTTTGCCAATGTCCGCAATGACATGACCATCGCGCGCGAGGAAATCTTCGGCCCGGTGGCTTCGATCATTCCTTTCGATGACATGGACGAGGCTTTGCGGCTGGCCAATGACACGCCCTATGGGCTGGCGGGCGGGGTCTGGACGCAGAACCTGGGCACGGCCCACAAGGTCGCTCAGGGAATTCGCGCCGGCACGGTGTGGGTCAACTGCTACGGCGTTCTGGATCCGGCCATCGGTTTCGGCGGCACCAAGATGAGCGGCTATGGCTGGAAGGGCGCCCGCGAGCATGTCGAGAGCTTCCTTTACACGAAAGCCACCTACATCAACCTGGATTAATCGCGAGAGACACGGCCATGCAAAAGGGGCGGGGCTGCGTGCCTCGCCCCTTTCGCTTGCTGCCTTTTGATCAGGCGCGTTCGAACACGGCCGCCATGCCTTGTCCGCCGCCGATGCACATGGTTTCCAACCCATAGCGGGTGCCGCGGCGCTGCATCTCGTGCACCAGCGTAGTCATGATGCGCACCCCGGTCGCGCCGATGGGATGGCCCAGAGAAATGCCCGAACCGTTCACATTCAGCTTGTCGCGCTCGTCCCAGTCCATGCCTTTCAGGCAGGCCAGAACCTGCGTGGCGAAAGCCTCGTTGATTTCCACCAAGCCCATGTCGGCCATGGTCAGGCCGGTCTTTTGCAGCACCTTGGTGGTGGCTGGCACTGGACCGATGCCCATGCGCGACGGTTCGCAACCGACCGCCGACCAGCCGGTCAGGAAGGCGATGGGGGTCAGGCCCAGTTCCTCCAGCTTGTCCTCGGCCACGATCAGGCAGGCGGCGGCAGCGTCGTTCTGTTGCGCGGCATTGCCGGCGGTGACGGTGCCGTCTTTCTGGATCACCCGCAGCTTGGCCAGCGATTCCGGGGTGGTGTCCGGCCGGATGCCCTCGTCGCGGTCAAAGATCAGCGGCTCGCCCTTGCGCTGCGGCACCGCGACCGGCACCACTTCTTCGGCAAAACGCCCGTCCGCCCAAGCGGCGGCAGCGCGGCGATGGCTTTCGGCGGCGAAGGCGTCGGCCTCATCCCGGGTGATGCCGTAATCCTTGGCCAGGTTTTCGGCCGTCTCGATCATGCCCGAGATAGGACCGAAGCGATGCACGGGCTGTGAACGCTCGCGGCCGCGGTCAAGCCGGTCGTAGAATTGCGTCGTGCCCGAGCGTCGGCCCCAGCGCATGTCGGTGGTATAGAATTCGATGTTCGACATCGACTCGACGCCGCCAGCCAGCACCACATCGCAGGCGCCGGTCTGGACCATCATCGCCGCTGTCACCAACGCCTGAAGCCCGCCGCCGCAGCGCCGGTCGGTCTGAAGCCCCGGCACCTCGATCGGCAGGCCGGCGTCCAAGGCGATCCAGCGCCCGACGCAAGGGGTTTCCGAATTGGCATAGGACTGGGCAAAGACCACGTCCTCGATCAGCGCGGGATCAAGTCCGGTCTTTTCCAGCACGGCCTTGGTGATGGTGCCGCCCAGAACCTCGACGGGAACGGGGCGAAGCGCGCCTCCGAAACCGCCGACGGCGGTGCGAAGCGGGCTGACGATGGCGGCGCGGCGCATGGGATTTCTCCTTGATGGTCGGGGTTCGGCGGACGGGCCGCATGCAATGTGGGGAGGCAGCCCGCGGCCCGCCCGGTTACGTCTTCAGCAAGGTTCCCAGGTGAAGACGTCCTGGCTGCGGTCCAGTGGGAAGAACGAAGAACGCAGCGCGGGAATGGCATGATCGCGGACGGTTTCCGGCGTCCAGTCCTCGGCCGTATGCACCGAGCGGATCGGGCGGTTCTGGCTCAAGAGGAAGATCTCGTTCTTGCGCACCGAAAAGATCTGCCCGGTCACGTCCTTTGCCTTGTCCGAGCCCAGGAAGACCGCAAGAGGCGCGTTCTTCTCGGGCGTCATCTTCCTGAGGTTCTCGACCCGGGCAATCTGGTCGGGGGTCTCGGCCGGGATATTGCTGGTCATCCGGCCCCAGGCAAAGGGTGCGATGCAGTTCGAGCGCACGTTGTAGCGTTTCATGTCCAGCGCGATGGACTTCGACAACCCGACCATGCCCAGCTTGGCGGCTGAATAGTTCGCCTGGCCCAGGTTGCCGATCAGCCCCGAGGTCGAGACCATGTGGATGAAGCTGCCGGTTTCCTGCTCGCGGAAGACCTCGGCAGCGGCGCGGCTGACAAAGAACGACCCGTTCAGGTGGACACCGATTACCGCAAGCCATTGCTCGGGCGTCATCTTGTGGAACATCGCGTCACGCAGGATGCCTGCGTTGTTCACCACGATGTCCAACCGACCGAAACTGTCCTTGGCCTGCGCCACCATGCGCTGTGCCGCGTCCCATTCCGAGACGGAGTCCGTGTTGATGACGGCCTTGCCGCCGAACGCCTCGATCTCGGCCTTGACTTCCTCGGCCGGGGAGGCCGAGCCGCCTTCGCCGGTCAGCGACACGCCGATGTCGTTGATCACCACCGAGGCGCCGGCGCGGGCCATGGCGACGGCGATGGCGCGGCCGATGCCACCGCCGGCGCCGGTGACCAGCGCGACCTTGCCTCCCAGTATCTGCGTCATTTCTGTTGTCCTTTCGTTAAGGCATGTCCAGCACGGCCTTGGCCAGAATGTTCTTCTGCACCTGCGTCGTGCCGCCATAGATCGTGGCTGCGCGGGCATTCAGGAACTGTGTCGGCATGGCCAGGTCGTTCGACCCTTCCAGCGGCGCCAGCAGCCCGCCATCCTCGGCCATCAGCTCCAGTCCGTATTCGGTGATGCGCTGATAGAGCGCCGTCTGGTTCAGTTTCAGAAAGCTGACCTCGGGGCCCAGTCTTTCGCCCCGGCGCAGCTTGTCGGCGACCCGGCTGAAGATGGCCTGATGATCCTCAAGCTCCATCTGGAAGCCGATATAGCGGTCCACGAAAGCCGGGTCGTCCAGCAGCCCATAATGCTGACCCAACCGGCGCAGCTTGGCCAGCGCCCCCGCGGCCTGACGCGGCCCGCCCAGGAAGATACGCTCGAACCCCAGAAGGTTCTTGGCCATGGTCCAGCCTTGGTTGACCTCGCCCACGATATTGCTTTTCGGCACGCGAACCTCGTCGAAGAACACTTCCGAAAACTCGTCGTCGAGTTCCAGGTTGATGATTGGCCGGATGGTGATGCCGGGGGTGTCGAGCGGGATCAGCAAGAAGCTGATGCCTTCCTGCTTCTTGCCGGTCTTGTCGGTGCGCACCAGGCAGAAGATCCAGTCGGCATCGCCGGCCAGCGTGGTCCAGATCTTCTGTCCGTTCACTACCCATTCCTCGCCGTCCAGCACTGCCTCGGTGCGCAGGTTGGCAAGGTCCGAGCCGGCATTGGGCTCGGAATAGCCCTGACACCAGATATGCTCGCCCGACAGGATCTTGGGCAGGAAATACGCTTTCTGTTCCTCGGACCCGTAGTTGATCAACAGCGGCCCCAGCAGCATCATGCCGTGATCGGGGGTGCGAGCGGCGCCGAACCTCTCGAATTCCTCGACACAGATAAGTTGCTTGCCGGGGTTCAGCCCCATGCCGCCATATTGGCGCGGCCAGTTCGGCGCCAGCCAGCCGGCGGCGGACAGGATCATGTACCAGGGCTCGGCATCATCCCAATGCAGGCGCTTGGCCGGGTGGCGCAGATGCGGAGGATGGTTTTCGGCCAGGAAGCGGCGCACCAGGGCCCGGAATTCCTCGTCCGAGAGCGTATTGAATTCATCCAGCTTGAACGCCTCATAGGCCATGGCTCATGCCTCCTGCTTGACGGGTTTCAGACGGGAAAAGCGGGCACGGTGCTGGGGCGATCCGCCGAAGCGTGGCGCCTCGACCATCGCCTTGCGCAGATAAAGCCCGATGTCATGTTCATCGGTGAAGCCGATGCCGCCATGCAGCTGGACGCAGTCGCGCGTCACCTTCATCGCCGCCGCCGAGGCCCGCGCCTTGGCGCGCGAAATCGCCGCCTGGGCCGAGGGCGTCGGGCCTTTGACATCCCATTGCAGCGCCGCCTGTTCGATGCTGGCGCGGCTGACCTCGATCTCCAGCTTCGCGTCCACCGCCATGTGTTGCAGGATCTGGAACTGGCCGATGGTCTTGCCGAATTGCACACGCTGCTTGAGATAGGCGACGGTGATGTCCAGCGCCCCCTCCATCAGCCCCAGCAGATAGGCGGCAGTAGCCAGCGCCGCCTCGGCGAGCGCCGGGCAGGGATCGGCGCCGATCACCGTGCAGGGCACATCTTCAAGGCGGAGGGTGGCGACATGCCCGCCGTCCTGCGTCTGTTCCGGCGCGATGGCCACGCCGGGCGCATCCGCCGCCACCAGTGCCGATTGCGAGGTGCCGACGACCAGAAAGGCATCCGCCCCCGCGGCTATCGGTACATGGATCCGGCTCGCCGTGACCTTGCCGTCGTGGATCATGGGATTGCCTGAGGGCTCCAGCGCGCCGTGCGCTTCCTGCCATGCCGGGATCACCAGCCGCTCGCCGGCGATGTGGCTTTCCAGCGCCGCGCCATCGAGCAGGGCCGAGGCCAGCACCGCCGGAATCAGCGGCTCGGGCAGCAGGGCGCGGCCGGCTTCTTCGGCTAGGGCCACATAGGACAGCAGGCCCAGGCCGACGCCGCCCTTGTCTTCGGGCAGGCGCAGGGCGGGCCAGCCAAGGGCGCAAATCTCGGTCCAGACCGCGCGGTCGAAGCCGGGCGAGGTGTAGCGCAGCTTGCGGATACGGGTCAGGTCTTGGCCGGTGATGCCGCGCGCGCTGTCGCGGATCATTTCCATCGACGAAAGAACGTCCTCGGGGATCATGTTCGGCTCCGGTTCATGGTTCGGGGACGGGATCAAAGCGGGCAAGGCCGCCGTCGATCACCACGGCATCGCGGGCAGGGACCAGGGCGCGGAAGCGGCCATCGGCCCAGATTTCGGTGCGGATCGTCTCGCCCGGATAAACGGGCTTGGCAAAGCGCTGCTGCACGGCGCGCAGGCTGTCCGCGCGATAATCGCCAAGCGCGCGCAGAAGCGCGTGGCAGACCACGCCCATGGTGCATAGCCCGTGCAGGATCGGCCGCTCGAAGCCCAACTTGCGGGCCAGTTCCGGGTTGCTGTGCAGCGGGTTCAGATCGCCGTTCAGTCGATAGATCAACGCCTGCGCATCGGCGGTTTCCAGATCGACGACATGATCCGGCGGCGTGTCGGGCCCGGGCAGGCGCGGCAGGGGGTTTTGCGGCTCTGACGGCCCGCCGAAGCCGCCGCCGCCGCGGATGAAGGTGGTGCGATTCAGCCGGGCGAAGGTGCGATTTTCGGCGGAAAGCGTGGTTTCGGCCAGGATCAGTGCTGGCTTGCCCTCACCCTTGTCGATGACCTCTGTGATGCGGGTGCGGCTTTCAACCGTTCCGTTGCCGGGGATCGGGCCGAGGATCTCGATGGCTTGGTCGGCATGCAGCACGCCCTTGGGATCGACGCCTGAATCCGGATGGCCGAGGTAGAAGCCGGGATGGGCCATCACCAGCACCATGGCCGGCATGACCTGCGGGCCTTGCAGCGGATCGACATAGGGCAATTGTCGCGCATCCAGGGCATCGCGGCCCATGCCGATCGACAGCGCATAAAGCGCGATGTCGCGCGGAGTCAGTTCCTGCCGGACCTGCGGGATTTCCAGCCGCATCAGCTTGTCGATGTCGATGCTCATGCCGTCACCTGCGCAATCATGCCGGTATAGCCGCCGGGGCCTTCGGCCCAGAGATCATGGCCTTCGGCCGTGCTGCGGCCGCAGATCTGCATCCGCCCGCCCGCGAACAATGGCGCCTGTCCGCGAAAGCTGAAGCTGCGGGGCAACTGGGCGGTGTGATGGGTAAAGGCGTCCAGCAGCAGCGTGGCGGTCAGCGGGCCCTGCACAACCAGACCGGGATAGTTTTCCTTTCCCGTGGCATAGGGCAGGTCGTAATGGATGCGATGCGCGTTGAAGGTCAGTGCCGAGTAACGGAACAGCAGTACCGGATCGGGATCCAGCGGGTCGCGCCAGTCGGCCTGCGCAATGTCCGCGACGGGCGCGGGTTGCATAGTTGTCGAGGGCGCACGATAGACGATGTCCTGCTGCTCTTCGATTGCCAGTCCTGCGCCGGTGCTGAGGCGATGCCCAAGGGTCACAAAAACCAGTGCACCATGGCGGCCCGATTTTTCAGTGACAGACAGGATTTCGCTGACCCGGGTTACCTCCTCTCCGACATGGATCGGGGCGTGGAAGGCCAGCCGCCCGCCCGCCCACATCCGGCGCGGCAGTGGCACCGGCGGCAGGAAACCGCCAAGCCGGGGATGGCCGTCAGAGCCTAGCTGCGATTGCGGCGCCTGAGGGGTGAAGAAGGTCCAGTGCCAAAGTGGCGGCAGCGCCTTGCCTTTGCCGGGCGCGTCGCGGCTCAGCAGTGCCGCCATGCGCGCAGCATGGGCGGGTGCGATTACCTCGCGGCTTTCCTCGGTCCGGCCGACCCAGCCTTGCAGATGCGCGTTGTCGATCATGCCGAGGCCTCTGCCATCTGGACATAGCGCCGGGCCAGCCGCAGATGGGCGATGTCCACCATCTTGCCGTCGACCACCGCGACACCGCTGGCCGCGCCTTCAAGCGCCGCGATTACCGCGCGTCCCCAATCCACCCGCTCGGGCGCTGGACGCAGCGTGGCATGGACGGTGGCAATCTGCATCGGATGGATACAGAGCTTGCCGGCGAAACCCAGCGCCAGCGCCTCGCGGGTTTCCAGTTCGAGCCCCGAGACAGAGCGTGGATCGGGAAAGGGCGTGTCAATGGCGCGCACGCCCGCGGCGGCTGCGGCGATGGCGACCTGCCGACGGGCATGGGCCAGCAGCGGGTTCATCTGCCCGCTTGCTCGCGCCATTACCCCCAAGTCAGAGGCCAGATCCTCGCCTGCGAAGCACAGTGCGGCCAGGCGCGGCGTGACGCCGCGATAATCCATGTCCCGCAGTGCTATGGCCGATTCCGTAACCAGCGGCAGGATAGCGGTGCGACCCGGCGTGATGCTGAAGGCGGCTTCCAGCGCGTCGATCCGGTCCGAGAGCTGCCGCAGGTCCGTCCGGCCGCCGCATTTTGGCAGCATGATCCCATCCGCGCCGCCGCGAAGCGCCATTGCCAGATCGGCCAGATGCAAGGCGGTGTCGGCCGCGTTCGGCCGCACCACGATGGGTGGCCGGCGCGGCCCTGCAAGCACCTCGGCCACCAGTTCCCGCGCCTCGGCCTTTGCCGAAGGATCAACCGAATCCTCAAGATCCAGAATGACGACATCGGCCCCGGCCTGCTGTGCCTTGCCCATCCGATCGGCATTCGAGCCGGGGCAGAACAGAAGGCTGCGAAGGGGCAGGGTATGAAGGTCAGCCATAAGATTTTCCGTTAGGTCGCTGATCGGCAAAACCGGATGTTTCGTTCGGCTTCGGCCGGGCAGAGAACAACCGCAGAGCCGTGCTTTCACATTAATTCTCATGGAGAGAGGGGGAGTTCCACAGAATCAAACAGGGGGAAACCTGTTGGAATCCATAGGTAAAACCTATATCAATGCGGAATATGAGCCGGCTACGCCCCCGCGCCGTATCGCGGGGCAGGGCATCGGCCCTTACTTGGCCCTCAGGCGAAGCGGAACAACGCCTCGGGTTCGATCCGGGTCGAGCGGAAGCGGTTGGCCGCATCCTCGGGCAAGCCATGGCCGAACGAGATGCCGCAGACGAAATCGCGGTCCTCGGGCAGGTCGAATATCTCGCGGATCACCCGTGCATGTTGGGCTAGTGCCGCCTGCGCCACGGTTGCCACCCCTTCGGCCTGCGCAGCAAGCATGAAGGACGAGACGAAGGCGCCGATGTCCAGGACACCATAGGGGCCGAGCGCGCGGGGCACCGAAAGCAGCGCCACGTGCGGCGCCCCGAAAAAGCGGAAATTCTTCAGGTGATGCGCATGGCGGGCTGCCCGATCCTCGCGTGCGATGCCAAGCGCGGCATAAAGCCCAAAGCCGACCTCGCGGCGGCGGGACAGGCAAGGTTCGGGGTAGGATTCAGGGTAGGGGATGTCCGATGCGATCTCGGGATGCGCTTCGGCCTCGGCGAGGAGTGCGGCCGAAAGTCGGGCGGTGGTTTCGGGCCGGGTGACGATCAACTCGTCCCATGGCTGCACGTTTGCCCACGAGGCCGCCCAGCGAGCGGTTTCGACGATACGCCGGATGGTCCCTTCCGGCACCGGCTCGGGGCTGAAGGCGCGGCAGCTGTGCCGCGCCCGCATCAGGCGATGCAGCACATGGGCATCGCTTTCGGTGGCGGCGGGTATCTTTTCGATCTGCCTCATGCCACATCCTCCGGCGCCTTGGGGTCGAGGTAATCCGCCTGTCCCAGCGCGCGCTCTGCGTAATATTGCGCTTCGATCATCAGGCAGCCCGTGGCCGACAGGATTGGCCCATGCGGCGTGCCCGGTGGGCGGATGACATAGGCGGGTGCCTTCAGCGTCACGCCGGTTTCCTTCTGCGTCACCTCGCCCTCGACCAGCACGGCTTCCTCCCAATAGGGGTGGGTAAAGGCGGTGAAGGTTTCGCCACCGGGCAGGATGCGGACATAGCGGCTGCGAAAGCCAGTGCCGGCCGCCTCGTCCAGCGCGCCGCTGAGCGGCTTCACCTCGATCCCCGAGGTGTCGGGAACAGGCTGCCAGCCGCTGGTCAGATCGACGGCAAACATCGCGCGCCTCAGCGGATCAGCAGGGTGACCAGATCGGCCACCGGCAGTTTCGGATCGCCCGCCTTGATCGCCGCCAGCAGCCGCGCTGACTGCGCCGCGCCAAGCGTCGAGCAGGTCAGGTCGTCGAACTTGGCATCCAGATCGGCCTGCGAAACCGGGTTCTCGGTCGTGCCGAGCGAGTCGAGGATGAACAGATCCTGATGGCTGCCGTCCTTGAAGTGCACGGTGATGTCGCCAACCCATTTGCCGGGATGGGCCTTGTTCAGTTCGGGCTTGATGGCAATCTTTACCCGACGGGCCAGTTGCGCGATCTCGCTGTTCTCGGACAGGTCCAGCTTTCCCTGCATGTAGGCGGTGTGAGTTTCATAGCCGTTTCCCTTGCCCAGGAGCGACAAGGCGAACTGGAAGGGCAGGGAGTATTGCAGATGCTCAATGGTCTTCGGGGCATAGGCGTTGGCGTTCGCATTGCCCACGATGATGTTGCCGCCGGTTTGGATGCCAAGCTCGATCCGGTCGATCTGGCCCGCGCGGTTGGCCAGTTGCCGCGCGCCGTCGATATAGGCGTGGTTGATGCCGCAGCAGCAATAGGGCTTGATCCAGACGCGGGTGATCTCGAAATTTTTGCCGCTGTCGAAACGCGCGGCCTCTGACGCCGGGATATCTTTTTGCACGAAGGTGCGGAAAAAGCCCTTGGCGCCCGAAAGGAAGGTGGTCGGCCCGGTCAGCCCCGCCTCGGCCATTTCGGCGGCGCGGATGCCGTTGCGGGTGCCAATCCCGGCATGGACGCGTTTGATCGACCCACCGGAAGAGGTGTATTCCGTCGTCCCCGAGGCATGGGACAGCGCGATCGACAGCGCATGCACGGTGCGTTCGAGGTCAAACCCGCGCATCCGCGCTGCCACGGCGGCGGCGCCGAAATTCGACAGGATCGCGTGCGGGTGCCAACCCCTTTCCAGCAGTTGCGGCGCGGCGAGGTTGCCGATGCGGGTATAGACCTCGTAGCCAGCGACGATGCCCTCGATGACCTGCCCCATGGTCGCGCCGATTTCCTCGCCCACGGCCAGCGCTGCGGGGACCACGCAACTGCCAGGATGGCTGGAACTGGCGCGATGCGCGTCGTCATATTCGAAGCCGTGACCATAGCTGCCGTTGACGAAGGCGGCATCGCCCGCGCCCATCCGCTCGCCCGTCGCTGCGACGCGGACCTGGCCGGGCGCATGGCTGGGCTTGACCAGCGCCAGCAGCGCCCGGCTCCAGGGCAGGCTGGCGGAACCGACTTGCAGCGCTAGTTGGTCCTGCATCAGCTGGCGCGCGCCAGCCACCGCCTTGGGCGGCAGGGAATCATAGCGCAGATCGGTGACCAGGCGGGCGACGGCTTCCTCAAGCGGGGGCAGGGTCATAGGTCATTCCTTTCGATTGCCGAAATCGGGGCTGCGTTTTTCCAGATGCGAGTTCAGGCCCTCGACCACCTCCGGCCCGCCGAAGCCCAGCAGTTCCAGCGCCAGCGAAGCGTCGAAGGCGGGGCCAGCGGTGCGCATCCAGTTGTTCAGCGAATGCTTGGTCCAGCGGATCGCGGTGGGAGCGCCATCGGCCAGGCGGATCGCGGCGTTCATCGCTCGTTCGGCCAGTTCTTCCGGCTCGACGGCCAGCGAGATCAGGCCGATGCGCTCGGCCTCTTCGCCCGTCATCGGCTCGCACAGCATCAGGTAGTATTTCGCCTTGGCGATGCCGCAAAGCAGCGGCCAGATGATTGCGGCATGGTCACCCGCCGCCACGCCCAGCCGGGTATGACCATCGACGATCTTGGCGTTTTTCGAGGCGATCGAAATATCGGCCAGCAGCGCCGCCACCAGCCCGGCCCCGACCGCTGGGCCTTGAATGGCCGAGACGATGGGCTTTTCGCAGTCGAGGATATTGTGGACCAACTCGCGGGCCTCGTGCCACATGCGCACGCGGGCTTGGAAATCGTCGATCAGTTCCTGGACCAGGCTGAAATCGCCGCCCGCTGAAAAGGCCCGCCCCTCGGCGCACAGCAGGACCGAGCGCACGGCATCATCCTTATGGATCTGCTTCCAGACATCGGCCATCTCGACATGGCCCAGCTTGTCCAGCGTGTTCAGCGTCTCGGGGCGGTTCAACGTCAACCGCAGCACGCCGGGATGCGGCATGTCGGCGCGAAAGGCAGTATAATGCGAATAAGCGTCCATCATTCCCTCATTTTCCAAGTTTCGCGATCTCGTCCAGCGCTGCCGGGTTGTCGAGCGAAGACAGGTCGCCCAGCTTTTCCCCTGCATAGGCTTGCCGGATAAGGCGGCGCATGATCTTGCCCGAGCGCGTCTTGGGCAATTGCGTCACCAGATGAACCTTGCTGGGCTTGAAGGGCTTGCCAAGCCTGTCGCCCACCGCATTGGTCACGCGCTTTGCCAGATCGTTGCGGTCGCCGGCAAAGCCCGGCATCGGCAGGGCGAAGACCACCAGCTTCTGGCCTTTGACCGCGTCGCTGACGCCGACCGCGGCGGCCTCGCTGATCTCGTCCATCTCCAGCACGATCTCTTCGACCTCGGCCGGGCCAAGGCGCTTTCCTGCGACCTTCAGCGTGTCATCGGACCGGCCCATGACCATGAAACTGCCATCGGGCGATTTCACAGCCAGGTCACCATGCAGCCAGGCGCCGGGGATCGTGGACCAGTAGCTGTCGATATAACGCTGGTCGTCCTGCCAGAAGCTGGCGGTCATGCCGATGAAGGGCGCGCGGATCACCACCTCGCCCACCTCGCCGATCACCGGCTTGCCCTCGGGGTCGGTCACGGTCACATCAATACCGGGCGACGAGGTGTTGAAGCCGCCCGCCGTGATGGGCTTGACCTGCACCGAAGACAAGAGCGCCCCCGACACTTCGGTGCCGCCGGTATAATTGATGACCGGGCTGCCATTGTCGGCGAACCGGTTCTGATACCAGGCGAAATGTTCGGCATCGATCACCTCGCCCGCCGTGATCAGCAGCCGGATCGTGGATCTGTCGCGCTTCAGCGACAGATCCTCATTGGCGGCAAAACCCCGAATCAACGTGGGGGCCGAGCCGTAATGGGTGATCCTGTGATCCTCGATCAGCTTGCCCATGCGCGACCAGTCGGGGAAATCCGGCGCGCCCGCATAAAGCACCAGCGTCGCCCCCCGCAGCAGCGCAGTGGACAGCACCAGCGTGCCCGCGATCCAGCCCATGTCAGCGGGCCAGCAGAAGACATCGCTCGGGCCCACGTTGAAATGCACCGCCGAGTCATGCGCGATGCGCAGCGGAAAGCCGCCATGGGTATGGACCGGGCCCTTGGGTTTGCCGGTGGTGCCCGAGGTATAGATCACCATGAACGGGTCCATTGGCCCCATGCTCTCGGCGAGGCGGTGGTCGTCCTCGGCGGCAGCCACGTCGTTCCAGTCCACGTCGCCTCGCGGGATGGGGCCGCCCGGCGCCGCTTTCCAGATCACCGTCTGGATCGAAGGCAGGTGCTTGCGCGCCTCCTGCATCACTGCCTGCATGTCGATATACTTACCGCGCCGGGCAAAGCCGGTAGTGGCGATCACCGCCCTGGCCGCGCTGGGTTCCAGCCGCGAAATAACCGCCTCATGCCCGAAGCCCGAGAACAGCGGCACGACGATCGCGCCGATATAGGCGATGGCCAGAACCGAGACCGTGGCCTCGATGCCGTTGTCCAACAGCAGGCCGATGCGGTCGCCGCGATCCAGCCCCTGACGACGCAATCCATGGGCAAAACGGCGCACCATGGCGGCGAGTTCGGCAAAGGTGATCCGGCGCACCGTCCCGTCTTCGGCCTCGTCGATGACGGCGATGCGGTCGGGCGCGGTCTCGGCATGGGCCAGCACGGTATTGACCCAGTTGAGCCTCGCCCCCGGCCACCATTGCGGAAACTCCTTGCCGCGCGAGAGGTCCACATAGCCGTCGGGCAGCTTGTCCCATTTGATGCCCAGGAACTCGCTTGCCACCTGCCAATAGACATCGGGTTTTTCGACCGACAGGGCTAGAAGCGCATCGTAGTTCGTGACGCCCAGCCTGTGGGCCAGCTTCAGCACATGGGCGCTGTCGAGATGCTGCTGCTGCGGAGTCCAGGCTTGGGCTGTCATCTTGATTTTCTCCGGGTTCGCGGCGATCCGGGCGCCGGCTGTGGTTCAGTTGCGAGAGGCCGAGACCCGCGTGGACGGCGCAGTCAACCGCATCACGCGGCCAAGATCGTCCAGCCGGGGCAGGTCCATGACCAGGTCCACGATTGCTTCGGCATTGCTGCGCGGCAGGATGCCGTCCACATTGTTCAGGAACTTGGCGATCAGCTCATCATTGGTCATATGGCTGGTCGGGTCGGGCGATTTTGTGCCCTTGGGATAGCGGCGTTCCCCCACAAAGGTTTGGCCGCGGGCCCGGATTTCCAGCTTGGCGGGGCGGCTGGCGGCATTTCCGGTAAGGAGCTCGACGTAATCGGGATGCACCTCGTGCGTTACCTTGTCCATCAGCCCCATGACAGAATCGCCAAAGACCAGCTCCGGTTCCATCCATGCCCGTCCCGGCGGCACGCGATGGGCGCCGACGGCGATGCCATGCGCGATAGAAAACTGCGCGTCATGCGGCAGCAGGATCTCGCGGTTCAGCCAGACGGGCTGTTCAACCATGCCCTCGACATAGACCTTGATGCCCTCGATCTCGGGCACCGAGATTTCGTGTTTCTGCATCATGTCCTGCATCTCGTCGATCAGGGCGTGCAGGATGCGGCAGTGCGGATAGGGCTTGAAGGCCGATAGCTCAACAAAACGCCATTCCCGGCCTAGGTCGGCCACCATCTGGTCAGAAAACCAGCGGCGTGTGCCGATAAAGCGGCGATAGCCGAATTCTTCGTCATCGAGAATCTGAATGTCGCCGCGGTGCCCCAGTTCGGCGGCATAGGCAGCGGTAAAGGCCGATTGCGTCAGGATGCCGGCATGCAGATATTTGATGGTCGAACTGGGCGCGTGCTGGAACCAGGCCGTTTGCGAATTGACCGGAGAGATCGAACCCGCCACCCCCAGCCCGTTTGCAGTCACCTGAGTTGAATGGCCGCGCAGCATCGAAATGGCGGCGGTAGCGCCGAACACCGTCTCAGCATAGCCGAAGACCGGAGGTGGGTCGACCTTGCCGTTCTTGGTATCGCGAAGATAATCCATGCCCATGCCGATACGGCAGGAAATCTCGTGGCTGACAGCGATGGCCTCCACGACCGACTTGCCATCCCTGGCCATCGATTCTCCAAGCGCCAGGATGCCGGGCAAGACATAGGGGGTGACATGGCCGGGCGGCATGATCGCGTCCATGTCGAGCGTGTTGATCAACTCGCCATTGGCGAAGGCCGCGCCGAAGACCGAGACCTTGTCTCCCGTCCCCATGATCGTCGCATCGCCTTGGGTGCCGCCGATCAGCTTGCCATAGCTGATTCCAGCGCGGCCCTTCAGTTCACCGATACCGGCAACGGCCACACCAATGGAATCGAGCAGGATGCGCGTGGATTCCCCGATGACCTCGGCCGGCAGGTCCACCAGGCGGGTGCCGGTCGCGAGATCGGCGAATTTCTGAATCATCGTGGTCATTGCGCAGTTCCTAATCCGACCGGTTTCCCCGCCGGCGAATATTACCCGATCATCTAACGCGCGCTAGAATTCTGCCTATCGTGCATTTCTGTCCCAGCCAAAGGGAAAGCCAATGGCTCGGCGGTCACATGTTCGGGTGGTCGGGGCCGCTGCCCTAGGGGACAGTTGAAGTCATGTTTGATTCTTCTGGACGGAACCCCGGGGGAGGTCAGTGACGAGGTTCCGTCCTTCCCGACTTGTGGAAGATGTCGTCGGGGATATGAGCTTCGTTGAAGCTCAGAGCTTTTCGCTGAGCTCAGGGACGGTTGTGAACAGGTCTCCGACCAGGCCATAGTCGGCAATCTGGAAGATCGGAGCCTCCTCGTCCTTGTTGATCGCCACGATTACCTTGCTGTCCTTCATCCCCGCCAGGTGCTGGATCGCGCCAGAGATGCCGACCGCGACATAAAGCTCGGGCGCCACCACCTTGCCGGTCTGGCCCACCTGCCAGTCGTTCGGCGCATAGCCCGAATCGACCGCCGCGCGAGAGGCGCCCACCGCGGCGCCGAGCTTGTCGGCCAACTGTTCGATGATGGCAAAACTTTCCTTCGAACCAAGGCCGCGGCCGCCCGAGACCACGCGCTTGGCCGAGGTCAGTTCGGGGCGGTCGCTCTCGGCCACCTCGTCGGCGATCCAACTCGAAAGCCCCGGATCGGCGGCGGCAGCGGTTTCTGCCACGCTGGCCGCGCCGCCTTCGCCCGCCGCGCCGAAGCTGGCGGTGCGGATGGTCAGCACTTTTTTGGCGTCCAAGGATTTCACAGTCTGGATGGCATTGCCGGCATAGATCGGGCGCTCGAAGGTCGCGGCGTCGATGACGGCCGAGACGTCCGACAGCACCATCACGTCGAGAAGCGCCGCGACACGGGGCATGACGTTCTTGGCATCGGTGGTCGCGGGGGCCGCAATGTGGTCATAGTCGCCGGCCAGCGACACGATCAGCGCCGCGGTGGGTTCGGCCAGGCGGTGGCCGTAAAGCGGCGCTTCTGCGACCAGAACCTTGGCGACCCCGGCGATCTTTGCCGCTTCCTCGGCCGCTGCGCGCGCCGAGGCGCCGGCGCAGAGCACCGTGACATCGCCGAGCGCCTTGACCGCCTGCACGGCCTTCGCCGTTGCGTCGCGGTTCAGTTCGCCATTCGTGACTTCTCCAAGCAGCAGAACAGCCATCAGATCACCCCCACTTCTTTCAGCTTGCCCACCAGCTCGTCGATCGAGCCGACCTTGATACCGGCCTGGCGGCCCTCGGGCTCGCGCACCGAAACCACCTCCAGCCGCGGCGCGACGTCGATACCGTAATCGGCGGCGGTCTTCTCCTCCAAGGGTTTCTTCTTGGCCTTCATGATGTTGGGCAGCGAGGCATAGCGTGGCTCGTTCAGGCGCAGGTCGGCGGTGATCACTGCCGGCAGACTGACCTCGATGGTTTGCAGGCCCCCGTCGACCTCGCGGGTGACCTTGGCCTTGGCCCCTTCGATCTCGACTTTCGAGGCGAAGGTCGCCTGACCCCAGCCCAGCAGTGCCGCCAGCATCTGCCCGGTGGCGTTCATGTCATTGTCGATTGCCTGCTTGCCGGCGATGACCAAATCGGTGCTCTCGGCCTTGGCCACCGCGGCAAGGATCTTCGCCACCGCCAGGGGCTCGATGTCCTGGTGCACGTCGTCGGCCGCCACCACCAGGATGCCCCGGTCGGCGCCCATGGCCAGCGCGGTGCGCAGTGTCTCTGCCGCCTGTTTCACGCCGATGCTGACGGCGATGATTTCCTTGGCCTGGCCCCTTTCCTTCAGACGGATCGCCTCCTCTACCGCAATCTCGTCGAACGGGTTCATCGACATCTTCACGTTTGCCAAATCGACACCGGAGCCGTCAGGTCTCACACGCGCCTTGACGTTGTAGTCGATCACGCGTTTCACTGGCACGAGTATTTTCATGGGGTTATTCCTGTTCTTGCAGGGCTGGTACGGCACCATAGGTACGGGACTCGCCGGCAAAGACCGCTGCTGGCGCCGGATAGCTGACCGGGCCGTTCGGCGTGTCGACGGTGATGCGGCGCAGATGCGGATGCTGCGACAGCGCCTGCATATCGTTGACAGAGGCCAGCGCCACATCGGCCTGAAGCAGTGCTGCGATGGCCTGTTCGGCCGTCATGCGGGCAAAGCCCTCGGCCACGGCGGCATCGGTCGCGGCCCGGTTCGCAACGCGGGCGACATTGGTGGCGAAACGCGGATCGCTGCCCAGTTCGGCCCTGCCCAAGAAAACTTCGGCAAGCTTCTTCCATTCCCGATCGCTTTGCACCGAAATCAGCACCTGCTGACCGTCCTTGGCGGTGAATACGCCATAGGGTGCGATCGAGGGGTGCGCCATGCCCAGACGTTTCGGGGGCTTGCCGCCCTCGTGGTTGAGCAGCGGTACGGTCAGCCAGTCCGCCATCACCTCGAACATCGAGACCGAGATTCGCGCGCCCTTGCCGGTTGCGCCGCGCGCGATCAGCGCTTCGAGGATCGCGGCATGGGCAGTCGCGCCGGTGGCGATATCGACGATCGAGATGCCGACCCGCGCGGGTTCGTCCGGACCACCAGTGATCGAGCACAGCCCCGATTCCGCCTGGATCAGCAGGTCGTAGGCCTTGCGGTCCGCCATCGGCCCGCCCTCGCCATAGCCGGTGATCGAGCAGGTGATCAGCCGCGGCCAGTCGCGCGCCAGGCGCTCGAAGGAAAAGCCAAGCTTGGCCAGCGCGCCGCGCTTGAGGTTCTGGACCAGCACATCGGCGCCGTCCAGAAGCCGCGCGAGCCCTGCCTTGCCGGCGTCGGAACCAAGGTCCAGCGTCACTGATTCCTTGCCCCGGTTCAGCCAGACGAAATAGTTCGACTGGCCCTTGGCGACATCGTCGTAGCCGCGGGCGAAATCGCCCTCAGGCCGTTCGATCTTGATCACCCGCGCGCCCGCATCAGCAAGGCGCGAAGTGGTGAAGGGGGCGGCGACGGCCTGCTCGATGGCAATGACCGTGAGGCCCGCAAGAGGAAGCGCGCCCATCAGTAGCTCTTCGGCATGCCAAGGATATGCTGGCCGACATAGCCCAGGATCATGTTGGTCGAGATCGGCGCCACCTGGTAAAGCCGGGTCTCGCGGAACTTGCGCTCCACGTCGTATTCATTGGCGAAGCCGAAGCCGCCATGGAACTGGATGCAGGCGTTGGCAGCTTCCCAACTGGCCTTGGCAGCAAGGTATTTCGCCATGTTCGCCTCGGCGCCGCAGGGCTGGTCGGCATCGTAGAGCGCAGCGGCCTTGAAGCGCATCAGGTTCGCGGCCTCGACCTCGATGAAGGCTTCGGCGATGGGGAACTGCACGCCCTGATTCTGGCCGATGGGCCGGCCGAAGACCACGCGCTCGTTGACGTATTTCACCACCCGGTCGGTGAACCAGTAGCCGTCGCCGATACATTCGGCGGCGATCAGCACGCGCTCGGCATTAAGGCCGGAAAGCAGATGTTTGAAGCCCTGACCCTCGGTGCCGATCAGGTTTTCCTCGGGCACTTCGAGATTGTCGAAGAACAGCTCGTTGGTTTCGTGGTTGACCATGTTCGGGATCGGCTTGACGATCAGCTGCCCGTTCGCCTGCGCCTCTTTCGCATCGACGATGAAGATCGACATGCCTTCCGAGGGCTTCTTGCACTGGTCGACCGGCGTGGTGCGGGCCAACACGATGATCAGGTCGGAATGCAGCACCCGGCTGATCCAGACCTTCTGGCCGTTGATGACATACCTGTCGCCCTTTTTCACGGCCACGGTCTTGATCTTGGTGGTGTCCGATCCGGTGGTGGGCTCGGTTACCGCCATTGATTGCAGCCGCCATTCGCCGGTGGCGATGCGCGGCAGGTAGTGTTGCTTCTGCGCTTCGGTGCCGTGCTTGATCAGCGTGTTGATGACATACATCTGACCGTGGCAGGCGCCGGAATTGCCGCCCGAGCGGTTGATCTCTTCCATGATGACGCTGGCTTCGATCAGGCCAAGGCCCGAGCCGCCATAGGCTTCGGGAATCAGGGCAGCCATCCAGCCCGCCCTGGTCAGTGCGCCGACGAATTCCTCGGGATAGGCACGGGCCTCGTCGATCTTGCGGTGGTATTCGTCCGGAAATTCCGCGCAAAGTGCGCGGACCGCGTCCCGAATGTCCTGATATTCGTCGGTGCGCTGGTCAAACATGGTGGTGATCCGTGCCAAATGCCCATATCGGGCCAACTGTTTCGACCAGCCATGTCACCGCAGCACGGCATCGTGCAAATATATATTCCCGATCTTGGCCATAACATTTATATATGCCCCTAGGGGCGACATTCCGCGTGATGGAAATAATCAAGCAATATCATTGTTGTTGAGCAACAATGATGCAGGCCTACCTATAGCCTGAACCTATGGAGCCGTTCGGAGCAGCCTTTTGCGGATGGGGGCGATGCCCGGGTTCGTTGATCAGTTGCGGTCAAAGTGCCTAATGGGCGTTAGAAAAGGATCGGACTTCCTGATCTGCCTACCGCGAGGAGAGAGGGTATGGGCTATATACTGACCGAGGATCAGCTAGCCATCGTCGATGCCGCCGAGAAGATCTGCGAGAATTTCCCGCTGGAATACTGGCTGAAGAAAGAGCGCGACCACGAGTTCCCGTATGAGTTCTTTCAGGCGGTGGCCGATGGTGGCTGGCTGGGTATCTGCATGCCGGAAGCGTTTGGCGGCGCCAATCTGGGCGTGACCGAGGCCGCGCTATTCCTGCGCACTGTCGCGGAATGCGGCGGGCAGGCGGCAGCCTCGACCATCCACATGAACATCTTCGGCCTGCAACCCGTCGTGCATTTCGGCACCGAAGACCAGAAACAGCGCTGGCTACCGCCCTTTACCAAGGGCGAGGTCAAGGCCTGCTTCGCGGTGACCGAGCCTGACACCGGCCTCGACACCACCAAGCTGAAGGTTGTGGCCAAGAAGCAGCCGAACGGCGATTACCTGATCTCGGGAAAGAAGGTCTTCATCTCGACCGCGCAGCAGGCCGATCACATGCTGATCCTGGCCCGCACTACGCCCATTGATGAGGTCAAGAAGCATTCCGAGGGGCTGAGCCTGTTCTACACCAAGCTCGACCGCGACTATGTGGACATCCGCGAGATCGACAAGCTCGGTCGTGCCGCCGTCGATACGAACGAACTGTTCATCGACAATCTTCCGGTGTCCAAGGACAGTCTGATTGGTGAGGAAGGCAAGGGGCTGAAATACATCTTCCATGGCATGAATGCGGAGCGCGTCTTTGTCGCCGCCGAGCAGGTCGGCATCGGCCGGGCGGTGCTGAGGCTGGCGACGCAATACGCCAAGGATCGCGTGGTGTTCGGCCGGCCCATCGGCCAGAATCAGGGCGTGCAGCACCCGTTGGCCCGGAACTGGGCGGAACTGGAAGCCGCGAACCTGATGATCCTGGCCGCGGCCGAGCTTTACGACAAGGGCTTGTCCTGTGGCTCGGAAGCGAACGCGGCCAAGCTGATGGCGTCCGAGGCCTGCATGAATGCTTGCCAGACCGCGATCCTGACCCATGGCGGTTTCGGCTATGCCAAGGAATACCATGTCGAACGCTTCATGCGCGAGGCCTGGATCGGCTATATCGCGCCGGTCACCCCACAACTGATCCTGTCCAATATCGCCGAGCGCAAGCTGGGTCTGCCGAAATCCTATTGAGGTGCCGTCATGAAACCGATCCGTTCCTTCCTGTTCGTGCCCGGCAACAAGGAATCCATGTTGGATAAGGGGGCCAATGCCGGCGCTGATGCGCTGATCCTCGACCTTGAGGACAGCGTTCCCCCGGCCGAAAAGATGGCCGCGCGTGAGCTTGTCGCTCGCAAGATTCCCGGGTTGATCGAAAAGGGCCAACGCATCTGGGTGCGGGTGAACCGCACTGCGCATATCTATGACCTGGATGACATCCTTGCCGTGGTGCAGCCGGGTGTCGAGGGCATCTATATCTCGAAGCCCTGGGGCCCCGAGGATGTGCATATGGCGTCCTGCATGATCGCCGAGGCCGAAGCACGCCAGAACATGGAGATCGGCACCATCGGCCTGATCCCGCTGTTGGAAACAGCGCGCTCGATGCAGCTGTGCTACGAGATCGCGCAGATCCCGCGCGTGACCGGCATCGTCGGCGCTACCGCCAAGAATGCCGATGTGGGGCGGGCGCTGAAATATGTCTGGACGCCCGAGGGGCGCGAATCGGAATACATGAAGTCGCGTGTTGTCATGGCTGCCCGCGCGGCGGGCAAGATGCCCATCGGCGGCATCTGGCAGCAGATCAAGGATCTGGAGGGTCTGGCGAAATCCTCGGCTTTCGATCGCCAGCTTGGCATGTCAGGCGAATTGGCGCTGCATCCGATGCAGGTCGAGACCATCAACCGCACCTATACGCCGACCAAGGACGAAGTGGCCTTCTATCAGGGCATGATCAATGCGCTGGAGGAGGCGCAGGCGCGGGGTCGGGCCTCGGTCATGTATGACGGCGAACATATCGACATCGCGCATGTGAAGACCGCGCGCGACATCATCGCGCTGGCCCGTGAATACGCAGCCTGAACCGAAAAAGGGGAGAGGAGATGGAAACGACAAGACGCCCGCTTGAAGGGATCCGCGTCCTCGATCTGGCGGTCGCGCTGGCTGGGCCTTACTGCACGTTGCTGCTGGCGGGCCTTGGCGCCGAGGTCATCAAGATCGAGGCGCCTCAGGGCGGTGACATCGCCCGCTTCAACCCGCCCTTCTATGGCAAGAACGGCATCCATTTGGGCGCGCAGGAAGAAGGCGACGTGTCGCTGTCGATCCTGGCGCGGGCGCGGGCCAAGAAAAGCCTGTCGCTGGACCTGAAATCCCCCGAGGGGCTGCGCCTGTTCAGGGAACTGGTCAAGCAGTCCGATATCATTGTCGAGAACCTCAGTGACGGCACAGTCGAACGGCTGGGCGTGGATTACGAAAGCCTCAAGGGGATCAATCCGCGTCTGATCTATTGTTCGATCACCGGCATGGGGCGCCCCAGCCCCTATCCGGGACTGAAGGTCATGGACATCGTCGTGCAGGCGATCTCGGGGGTAATGGACACCACCGGCAACAAGAATGGCCCGCCGACCCGCTTCGGCTTGCCCATCGCCGACCTGCTGGCACCACTTTACGGGGTGATCGGCATCCAGGCGGCGCTGCGCCAGCGCGAGGCCACGGGCCAGGGCCAGCATGTCATGACCTCGATGCTGGATTGCCTGTCATCGCTCTTGCCCTTCGAGCATTTCGACGTGTTCCAGCGCATGGGCTTTCCGGCGCGCAGCGGCAACCACCAGACCCGGCTGGCACCCTTCGGCATTTTCGAGACCAGCGACGGCCATGTCTCGATCGCTGCGGCGAACGACAAATGGGCCGGGCTGATCTTCGAGGCCATGGGCCGGCCCGAACTGATTCGTGATCCGCGTTATGCGACGCGCGGGCCACGGGCGGTGAATGCGGATGAACTGAACAGCATGATCGAGGCCTGGACGCGCTCGCAATCCACCAGGCAGGTGATCGACGCGCTGGCCATCAGCCGCGGCGTGCCTTGCGTCAAGGTTCGCACCGCGCGGGAAGCCATGGCCGATCCGGCGCTGCGTGAAAGCGGGGCCATCGTGCCCCTGGTCCACCCCGAGGCGGGCGAGATCGACGCGGTGGGTAGCGGCATTCCCATTCGCATGTCCGGTTCGGAAGTGGGGCTGAACAAGCCCGCTCCGACATTGGGCGCGGATAATGCCGAGGTGCTGGGCCTTTTGGGGCTGGGCGCAGACGAGATCGAAAATCTGAAATCCCAGGGCGTCATCTGACCCCAGGCAAGCGGAGCAATCCCATGACCGTGAATTACAGCGAACTGGCGACCGGCAAATATTACGAAGAACTGGAAGTCGGTAACATCTATCGCCACGCCATCATGCGCACCGTCTGTGAGGCCGACAACCTGCTGTTCAGCGCCCTGACCTACAATTCGGCTTGGCTGCACATGGACGAGGTCTATTCCAAAGAGCAGGGCCATCCTGGCCGGCTGGTCAACAGCCTGTTCACCCTGTCGCTTGCCTGCGGCGTCACCGTGGCCGACACCACGCTGGGCACTACGCAGGGCAACCTGGGTTTTTACGACGTGAAATTCACCAACCCGGTCTATATTGGCGACACGCTGCGCAGTGAGACCGAAATCATCTCGAAGCGCGAGTCGAAATCGCGCCCGCATGCCGGCATCGTCGAGTTCGAGACCCGCAGCTATAATCAGGACGACAAGATGGTCCTGACCTTCCGCCGCACAGGCATGATGCTGAAGAAGAATCCGGGTTAGTCATGGGGCCGCTTGCCGGACTGAAGGTCATTGAATTGGCGGGGCTTGGTCCGACCCCATTCTGCGGCATGCTGCTGGGCGATCTGGGCGCCGATGTGCTGCGCATCGACCGGCTGGCCGAGGTCGATCTGGGGCTGGATCTGCCTGACAAATACGACCTGCGCAATCGCAACAAGCGCTCGGTCGCGCTGGATCTGAAAAGTTCCAAGGGCCGTGACACGCTGCTGGCCCTGATCGGCAAGGCCGACATCCTGATCGAGGGCTATCGTCCCGGCGTGGCCGAGCGTCTGGGCATCGGTCCCGACGATTGCTGGAAGGTCAATCCCAAGCTGGTCTATGGCAGGGCGACCGGCTGGGGGCAGGCAGGCCCAATGGCGCAGATGGCGGGCCACGACATCAACTACATCGCACTGACGGGGGCATTGGACCGCATCGGCCCTCCGGGCGGGGCGCCGGTTCCGCCGCTGAACCTGCTGGGTGATTATGGTGGTGGCGGGGTCTATCTGGCCTTCGGTCTTATGGCGGCGGTCTATGAGGCCGGGTGTTCGGGCAAGGGGCAGGTGGTCGATTGCGCCATGGTCGACGGGGTGTCCAGCCTGCTGACCGTGTTTCACGCCTTTCGCCAACTCGGCCAGCTTGATCCGCAGCGCGGTTCGAACGTGCTGGATGGCGGCGCGCCCTTCTATGGCTGCTACGCTACCCGCGACGACAAATATGTCGCGGTGGGCGCCATCGAGACGCGGTTCTATGACGAGATGCTGTCGGTCCTTGGCCTCGACCCCGCCACTCTGCCCGACCGCAACGACCGGGCGAACTGGCCAGAGTTACGCACGCGGTTCGAGGCGATCTTTGTCACGAAATCCCGCGATGAATGGGCGACAGTGTTCGAAGGATCGGACGCCTGCTTCTCGCCGGTGCTGACGCTGGACGAGGCGGGCGGCCATCCGCACAACCGCGCCCGGTCCCTGCTGATTGAGGTCGAGGGTGTGGAGCAACCGCAACCCGCCCCGCGCTTTTCGCGCACCTCGGGCAAGATCGCGCGCCTGGCCCCCGCGCGCGGCGCCCATACCGCCGAAGTGATGCGCGATTGGGGTGTCGCTTCCGTGGAACGGCCTTGATTCAGCGCCCGGAAGGATGCTCCTTTCCATGTCATAGCTTCTTGCTATGGCATAGGAATGAAACCGTTTTCCCGATTTTTGCCTGTTAGGATGATGCCATCCAGGACAAAAAAAACGGGAGGAAGACATGTCGAATTATGGCGGCGCGGCCTGGGCCGGGCTTTTTACGCTGGCGCTGGCCGGAGGGGCGGCCGCGCAGGACACGACCATCAAGTTCTCGAATACCTGGCCCGAGAGCCACTATCTTTGGCAAGAGGGTGGCAAGGTTTTCGCCGATGCGGTGACTGAGGCGACCGGCGGCAAGGTCGCATTCGCGAATTTCCATGCCAGCCAGCTTGGCAAGGACCAGCTCAGCATTCTGAACAGCAACCTCGCACAGATGGTGACGGTGGCCGCGCCCTATGCTCCTGACAAGCTGGGGTTGACCGGCGTCACCGAACTGCCGGGCTATTTCGGCAGTTCTTGCGAAGCGGCCAGCAAGCTCTGGTCGCTGGCGAAGGAAGGTGGCCTGCTGGACGAGAAGGAATACAGGGCGCTTGGCCTGCATGTGCTTTTCGTGGCAGTGCCGCCGCCCTACAAGCTGATGACGGCAAAAAAGCCGGTCCGCAGTCTTGAGGATCTGCAAGGGCTCAAGATCCGGTCGGTCGGTGGTGCGCAGGCGGATGCGGTGCGGGCGCTGGGCGCGACGCCTGTGCAGGTGCAGGCGAGTGAGTTCTACGATTCCGTGTCGCGGGGGACGGTGGATGGCGCGATCTATATCTGGGTCGGCGTCCCGCCCTTCAGCCTGCAGGAAGTGCTGCACCAAAGCACCGAGGGCTTTCATGCCGGCGCGGCTGCGGTGCTTTACGCGATCCGGCAACAGACCTGGGACGGGTTGCCTGATGAGGTGAAGGCAGCGATGACGGAGGCTGGCCAGAAGGCCCAGCAGAACCTGTGCGCCTATCAGGACCGCGAGGAGGACAATATCCGCGACGGCTATGTCCAGGCAGGAACGCTGGCGGTCAACCTGCTATCCCCCGAGGAGTCGGCGCGCTGGAACGAGTTGACGTCGCAGGTCGCGGCGGATTGGGCGGCTCGGCTGGATCAGAGTGGCCGTCCCGGCACCGAGGTCCTGAAGGCGTTCGAAGCAGCCGGCGCCGCCAACTGATCAGGAACTGTAGATGGCAGGTGGCCCCTTTCGGGGCCATCTCTCATTGCGTTTCTGCCTTGAAGGCGTCGAAGATCGCTTGGCCGGGTCGGCCCTGCTTTTCCATGCTCTGCACCCAGTCGGCGGCGTTCTTGTCGAAATGCTGCTGCCATTGGGCCCGATCCGCCTCGGAAGCCGACGAGACCGTCACCTTGTCCCCGCCAACGAATTCGTCCCGAACAGATTTTTCAAGCTCGTCCTGATAAGAGCAGAGCGTATCCTGCGCCTCGGCGGCTGCTTCGGTGAAACGAGTTTTCATGTCGTCCGGCAGCGCTTGCCAGGACTTTTCGCTCATCGCGAAGATGACTGACCCGCCCCCCAGTTCCGCGCCTTCGTAGGCGTAGTCCACCACGTCCTCAAGCCCATAGAGGGGCAGTGTGTAATAGGGCAGCAGTGTGCCATCGACAGTGCCGCGCATCATGGCGTCGAACACCTCGCCCGAACTCATGCTGACGGGCACCGCGCCGGCGCCGCGCACGAGATTGCCAATCGCCGCGCCGTTGGCGCGCAGCTTAAGCCCGGTAAGGTCGCTGATGTTGTGAACCTGCTTTTTTGAGGTCAGCACCTTGTAGGTCGGCTGATGTGCCACGAACAGCGGATGCAGGCCCATAGGCGCGTATTCCGCCTGATCCAGCGGTGCGCCATCCTGAATGATGTGCCATAGCTTCGCGACGCCTTCGCATGTGGTGTCATGAAAGCCGGGCAGTTCGGAAACTGAAGTCAGCGGCAGCTTGTCGGGACTGTAGGACGGCACCAGCGTGACGATATCGGCGAGGCCAGATTGCAGCACCGCCAGAGAGTCCTTGCCAAGTTGCGCAGCCGGGAAGACGCTGGTTTCGACCTTGCCGCCCGTCTTGGCCTCCAGAGCCTCTACGAAGACCTTGCCGCCATGTTCCCAGAAGTAATGGGACTGCGGGAACAGATGGGCGAAGCGCAATGTGAGCTGCTCTTCGGCAGCCGCGCCGCCAGCGGCCAATGTCAGTGTCAAGGCGGCGGTTGCCAGCTTGTCGAACATTCTGTGGTTCTCCTCCAATTCACCTGCTGTATCCATATAACGAACTGCTGTTAGATTTTATGGTCCAATACATAGGAAAAACCGATGGTTTCGGCGCATGGACCTATGCTGTACATCGGGGCATGAGCGGCGATATTGTGCGCCGGCTGCTACAGGCCAAGCCCCCATAAAGACCCTTGTCGCCGGCGTGCCGAAGGGATCGAAAAAGGGCTCGCTGCCGCTGCATATCTCGATGCGATTTCTCTGATGGCCGGGGGGCGCTAGAGGTCGCCCATGTTGACAGCACGCCGGTGCGGGATGATACCCGGGCGGAAAATATCCTCGCTCCGCGCGGTATGCCATGGCTTTCAATCGCCTGCATCTGATCCGACAGGTCGACCTGTTCTCGCTGAAGTTGTTTCTTTCCGCAGTGGAGGAAAGGCAGATCGGCCGTGCGGCCATGCGCGAGAACATCTCTGCGTCGACCGCCACAAAACGGATTCAAGACCTTGAGGAAATTGCCGATATAAAGCTGTTCGAACGGACGCCTTCGGGGGTGGTGCCGACCCCCGCGGGACGAGTCCTGGAACGCTATCTGCGCGTGATCTTCGGCCAACTCGACGACCTGCGCAATGAGATCTCGGCCTTTTCCGAAGGGGTGCGGGGCGATCTGGTGGTGGCATCGGCGCGCTCGATCATCGCGCCTTTTCTGGCAAAGGAACTGGGCGATTTCAGCCGTGAATTTCCCATGGTCGACCTGGTGGTGCAAGAGGTTGAGAATGCCCGCATTGTGCAGGCCGTGCTGGGCGGAGAAGCTGAAATCGGGGTCTTTGCCGCCGCAGCGGGGCTGGATCTGACTGGCGCTGACGTGGTGCCCTATCGCGAGGATCGCATCGTCGCCGTGCTCCCGCGCGATCATGCCCTGGCCGGGCGAGAATCGCTGCGGTTCAAGGACCTGATTTCCGAGCGTTTCATCCCGGTGGCCGGCATGCGCGAAGCGCTCGAGGCGGCGGCGGCAAGGATTCATGTCAAGTTTGCGCCGAAATACATGGTGCGCAGCGGCGGTGTGGCGACCAGTCTCGTGCAAGCCGGGCTGGGGGTGACCATCCAGCCGGAGTGCCTGATTTATCGCGACATGCTCGATCAGGTCTCGGTCGTGCGGTTGGACGAGCCTTGGGCCAAGCGCCAGATCCTGATCGCAACGGCTCAGGGCAGGGTGCCGGGACGCGCTGCTTCGGCCCTGATGGCGCAGCTTCTGGATCGCCCGACCGCCTTGGCCTAGTTGTCGCCACAGGTTTTCCCAATAGCCAGCATCGTTTCGGCCTGCCGAGATTGTTCTGGCCTGCCTGCCGGTATTCGCACGAACATTGATGCTGACAGGGGGCGCTGGGCAAAGACAGGGCCGTGCGCCTGAAAAATCGCGATGCTTCGCGAAATGGGAGGAAACAGCATGAAACCAATCAGCCTGGTGTTGGCCACCGCTTTCGGCCTGGCCACGATTGCACAGCCCGGCGCAGCGCAGGATGCCGTGCATCTGAAGCTCGTCCATGGTTATCCGGCGACGCATTTCCTGTGGGAGCAAGGGGTGGCCCGCTTCGTGGACCGCGTGGTCGAAAAGACCGAGGGAAAGGTCGCGTTCGAGACTTTTCCCAACAATCAGCTTGGCAAGGACCAGCTTGCGCTGTTGTCCAGCGGCTTGGCGGATGTCGCGCTGCTAACGCCGGCAATCGCAGGCGGCAAGCTGCCCCTGACCTCGGTTACCGAGCTTCCCGGCCTGTTCGGCACCTCTTGTGAGGCGACCCGGAAATTCTCAGAAATCGCCAAGGAGGGCGGTCCGCTCAACGAAAGCGAATACAAGCCCCTGAAGTTGCATGTGCTGTATGTGCTGACGGTCCCGCCTTATACGGTCATCACCACCAAAAAGCCTGTCACCTCTCTTGCGGATATGTCGGGTCTCAAGATCCGGGTTGCCGGCAGCGCCATGACCAAAACCATCGGGGCTCTCGGCGGTGTGCCGGTGCAGATCCCAGGCCCCGAGATGTTCGACGCTCTGACCCGCGGCACAGTTGACGGCGCGCTTTATTCGCATATGGCATTGCCGTCGCTGAAGCTTGATCCGCTGTTTAAATACTCGGTTGGCGGCATGTCCCTGGGCGGTGGCAGCGTCGTTCTGGCCATGTCGGACCGGGCATGGGAAGCGCTCCCCGAAGATGTGAAGGCTGCAATGAACGAGGCCGGCCCCGTCACCGAAATCGAGAGCTGCACTTGGCAGGACGAGCAGGAGGCGAGCTTCAGCAAGGAACTCGTCGAGCAGCGCGACTGGCAGATTGCCACGCTTTCTCCCGAGGAAAAGCCTCAATGGGAGGCCAGGATCGCCAAGGTTGCAACGGACTGGGCGGCCGAAATGGAAGCCACCGGAAAGCCCGGAAATGCGATCCTTGACGCCTTCCGCAACGCCAAGGGGACCGAGTAAGCGGCTGCGGCGCCCGTGCTTTCTGGTGGCTGTATCGGCGCCGTCAGTGCTCTTGAGTTGGCGCGCCCGGACAGGCTCAACGCCATCCCCCATGAGGTCTTTCGCCTGATGGCCGAGGCGCTGGCTGCCTTCGAGGCCAGCCCGCTGCCGGCTGTGTCGGTCTGGCAGACGTATTGCACGAATCTGGCGGGAAACACCGGCTCGGGCGGCGCGCTATGAAGAAACTGGCGCGAGCCTCGGAAGGCCTGCCGCTGGATCAGGGCTTGTGCGCCGAACAGGCCAAGGTTGTCGCCATCGTGCAGGGGCCAGACCCGCAAGAGGGGACTGTTGGCTTTCTGGAAAAGCGCGCGCTGCGGTTTAGCGGCTGACCAACGCCCCGGGGCATTTCGCCTTGGCGTCACCCTGTCCTTGGCGGCCCAGCCCGCCATCAAGGCAGGTCGCTATGATGAGATTGCAGACATCGTCGATGCTCATGCGGCCTGGACGATACCATTCGATGCTGCGACTCATCGTGCCGATCACGAAAGGCACGATCAGGCCAATGTCCATGTCGTTGCGGATCTCGCCCTCGCGCATGCCTTCTGCGATAAGGTCGTGCCAGATTTGGGCATAGGCGCGGCGCTTCTCGTGTTTGCGACGCTTGAACGTTGGCGGAAGGTGCTCCCATACGCGCATGAACGAGGCAGAGTTGTTGTCGCCGGACAGGAAAGCGGTGATATGCGCCCGCATCGCCGCCGCGATCCGGTCCCTTACTGGCATCGTAGAACCCAGATCCGCCACCGCCCGCGTCACGGCATCCGAAACCATGAAGATACTGGCGCTGAGCAATTCGTCGAGGATCTGTTCCTTGGACCTGAAGTGGTAATAGAAGCTTCCCGCTTTCATACCCACACGGTCTGCCAGTTCCCGCAGGTTGCACTCGCTGTAGCCCTTTTCCGCGAACAATTGTGCGGCGGCCGCCAGAATCTCGCTGCGGGTAGTTTCGGCCTTGCGCAGCTTGGCGTGGCGTTTTGGTGCGGGATGCTTTTCCGACATGGTTCTGGTTTTACTGTCCTGTTTGGCTTTATTGATCAGCCGCGCGAGGGCGGGTTTGTCAACCGCGGCAGTTACGCTACGGCATAGATGCAGCCTTTGACTGTGCCGATCATTGTTCCTTTTTTGCGGCATCCGGTTTAATTGGTTTGGGCTTGAGCGCCTCAAGCGAAGGTTTTCGTGCATTCAAGCGGCCTGCGCCGGGACAAGATATCACGAACCGTCATCGCCTGGCCGGTTCGCTTGGTCAGCATGATCCATACAGGCTCTTGGCGGCGGGGCTGGTCCGCTGGGTATCAAGGCTGCGCGCGCCCCCCCAAACGCCTGTCGTGATCAGCAGTTCGACCTCTGTGCGCAGCAGGTCCTGCACGCATTGCGCGGCCTGTCCCAGCGGGCGGGCAGCGTGCCAGGCCAGGTTTGCGCGTCGCCATAGCCGTGGTCGGGCAAAGCGGCGTACGGAGACCAGCCCTTTCGCTGCCTCGTCGGCAACCGCATGCCAGGGCAGGACCGAGCAGCCATAGCCATCCGCCACCAGCCGCTTGATGCAGGGGTAGGAGTCGATCTCGATCGCGGGATCGACATGCAGGTTCTCGGTGCGCAAGCTGTTTTCGATCATGCGGCGCAAACCGTGGGCCTCACTGGGCAGAATCAGCGGGTTGTCCGCCAGGATCGCCAACCCCGCTTCATCGGTCGTCGTGCCCGGCGGAGCAAGCAAGACCAACTCCTCCTCAAGCAGAGGCGTCGACCGAAGGCCGGCCTCTCCGATTTCGCCATAAAGCACGCCCAGCTCGATCCTGCCCTCGCGCAACCAGTCTCTGACGAAACCACTCATTGCTTCTGCGACGACGATCTTTATGCGCGGATATTGCGCGCGTGCCTTGGCGATCAGAGGCACCGACAAGATGACGCTGATCGTGCCCGGCAAGCCGATCCGTACAACCCCCGAGGGCTGGTCGCCCAGTCCTCGCAGTTCCTCTTCAAGACTGTGCACCTCGGCCAGCAGCCCTCGGGCACGCGCAGCGAGGTGTAGTCCCGCTTCGGTCGGGGTCACTCCGCCCGCGCTGCGCAACAGAAGCGTAGTGCCCAGTTCCTCTTCCATCTTGCGGACATGCAGGGATAAGGCAGGCTGGGCGACACCGAGGCTGGCGGCGGCGCGCGAAAAGGCGCCCTCATCCACGATGGCAACGAAATAGCGCATTTGTCGCAGATTCACGCCGGCCTCATCTGTTTTCGGATGTTGGATATAGAACCATGCCTTGCATTGGATGACGAGGCGGAACGCCATGCGCCAGATCATCCTGCACGAAGGTCCGCGGTCGAGGGCAGCCATCCATGCCTTGGTGATCCTTGCCTTCCCGGTCTTGAAGGATTGCTTCATGGCCGGCCCGGGCACAGGTCGGGGGTCCACAGGGTAGTCCCGCCGGTACAGCCAAGTTTGTTGCTTGAGACAGTGCCCAATTATGCCCCGCCCTGGTGGGGGGGCCGGCCCGAAGCCCGGTGACACCCTGCACCCGCAGGGATCGCGGGCGGCGTTATCCCGGCCGGCCGGGGGCCGGGGCGTGCGGGGTCAGTGCAGCGCGTAGTTGACAGGCACAAGCAGGCTGAGCTGCCCGTTGGCGCCGGTCATGGGAGGTGGCGAGAAAGGGGCGGCGCGGGCGACGAGGGCAAGTGCCGCCTCGTCAAGCGCGGTTACCCCCGAGCCTTGCACCAATGTCACGTCGATCAGCGCGCCATCGGCCCCAAGCACGATGCGCAGCGTCGCCACGCCTTCGGCACGGGCGCGGCGGGCGGCCTCGGGATAGGTCTTTTCCTTCTGCAAGGCGATTTCCAGGGCGTGCATCCAGGCCGCCACCTGCTGCGGATCGGCCGGCCTGCGTGCGACCGCCTGCGCGCGGGCGCGGTCCTCGGCCGCAAGCAGGGCGGCGTCGGAATGGGTGGTGCTGTCTTGCGCCACCTCGGGCTGGGTGTCCGCGGCGGGCGCGGGTTTGGTGTCCGGCTCGGGTGCGGGTAGGGGGGCGTCCTGCGGCAGCGGATCGGGTGTCTGCGGGGGCGGGGCTTCGGCCGCCGGTTCCGAGGCGGCGATCGCCTCTTGCGCGCGGGCCTCGGTGCCCAGGGCAAGATCGCGCGCCTCGGCCCCGCGCGAGGTGGCGATTTCGGCCAGCTCGACCACGAACGCCCCTTGGGGCGCGGCCAGCGGCGCCTGCGGGCTGTGCCCGATCACTGCCAGCGCCACCGAGGCATGGGCCGCCCCGGCCAGCGCCAGCCCGCCAAGCCACGGCCCAAGATCGCGCAGCGCCGCGGTCATGGCGCACCCTCTCCGGTTTCGCGCGCCACCAGCGCCACCTTGAGATAGCCCGCCTGCCGCAGCGCCTCCATCACCGCCATCAGGGCGCCATAGGGCACTGCCTCGTCGGCGCGCAGGTAAAGCCGGATGTCGCGGTCGTCCCCGGTCGCCTCGGCCAGGGCTTGCGGCAGCGAGGCGAGCGGAACCGGCCGCTCGCCCAGAAGCAGTTCCTGCGCGGCGGTCAGGGTCAGGAAGACCGGCTCTTGCTCGGGGGGTGGCGCCGGGGTGGCGCTGTGCCCCGGCAGATCGACCGGAATGTCGACGGTGGCAAGCGGGGCCGCGACCATGAAGATGATCAGCAGCACCAGCATCACGTCGATAAAGGGGGTGACGTTGATGTCGGCCATCTCGTCGGGCGCGTCGGAATCGTGCAGGGGAAACGCCATGTTCAGCCCCCCTGCGCGCGACGGTCGAGATCGCGCCCGGCGACGGCGAGCAAAAGCGCGCCGGCATCGGCAAGCCCCGCGCGCTGCACCGCGATGACGCGGCCCAGGGCGTTGTAGATCACCACCGCCGGGATCGCCGCGCCAAGCCCGACGGCGGTCGCCAGCAGCGCCTCGGCGATGCCGGGCGCGACCACGGCCAGGTTGGTGGTCTGGCTTTGCGCGATCGAAACGAACGAGTTCATGATCCCCCAGACCGTGCCGAACAGCCCCACGAACGGCGCGACCGCCCCGATCGTGGCCAGCACCCCGGCGCCGCGCGCCACGCGTCGCCCTTCGGATGCCTCGATCCGCGCGATGCGCAGCGCAAGGCGGTCCTTGACCCCCGCCACCGGCAGCGCCCCGCCCGAGGCCGCCAGTTCGCGCCGCACCTCGGCCAGCATCCGGCCCGGCGCGCCGCCGATCCCCGACAGCGCCTCAAGCCCGGTGGCCTTGCGCAGCACCGCCAGCGCGCGGCGCAACCCAAGGCGCAGCGCCGCCAGTTCGATCGCCTTGGCAAAGAGCACCGTCCAGCTCAGCACCGAGGCGGCCAGCAGCACAAGCAAGATCGCCTGCACGACCGTATCGGCATTGCGATACATGCCAAGCGGGGTAAGGTCGGAAACCAGCAGCTCATTCATCGGCCTGCCCCTGCGGCACATAGACCATCGAGCCGTCCTCCATCCGATAGGCGATGCCCGCCTTGGTGCCGGTGCCCGCACCGATCTGGCCGGTCGAGGTAAAGGTCTTCATGTCCTGCCCGTCCTTGACGGTGATTTCCATGTCGGGCTGGCCGGGGTTCCTGATGACCGTCACCTGTTCGGCCGAAAACGGATTGAGCGGGTTTTCCATCACCGCGATCAGCAGCACCGCGATGACCACCAGAAACACGTCGATGATGTTGACGACCGACAGGATCGGGTCGTCGCCATCGTCATCGTCAAGCACGCCAAGGCGATGATGCACCTGGTCTCTTTGCAGGTCAGCCATTGGCGGCCACCTCCAGCCGGGGCAGGGCGACGGCCGGCTTGTGTGCCACGGCAGGGGCGCTGAGCAGCCTGTCGAGTTCCTCAAGCAGCCAGCGGCGGCGCACCGACAGCACGGTATAGGTGATCGCCGCCGACAGAAGCGCGATGATCACCGCCGCGAAGGCGATCACCAGGTTTTCGGCGATGCCCGCCGTGTCGCCCTGACCCACCGCGACCAGCGCCGGCCCCATCGGGATCATCGTCGCCACAAGGCCCAGCAGCGGCGCCACGCGCGAGATCACCCGCAGCGGTTCCAGCCGGCGCAGCAGGTGCAGTTCGACCGCGTCGCGGCTCGCCTCGGGGTGGGCGGCGCGAAAGCGGGTCAGCGGACCTTCACCCTGCCGCCCCGCCGCGCGCATCGCCAGTTCGGCCAGAAACCCGCCAAGGCCCAGCAGCGCCGCCACGAACATCAGCGACAGGATCACCAGCACCGGGGTAAGGAAAAGTTTCGAGACCTCGAACATCAGGGTTTCAAGCGTGTTCATGCGGCACCTTCCATCAGCGTGTTGCGGCGGGCGCGAAGCGCTACCGTCTTCCAGACGAAGCCGAACCCGATCAGCGCAAGCGGGATCAGCGCGTAATATTGCGGCGGCGCGGGGGGCGCGGGATGGGGTTCTTTCTCGCGCAGTTCCTGCCCCGCGACCTGTTCGGGCTGGCCCTGCGCAGGTTCCGGGGGCGCAGGTTCCGGGGGCGCGGCTTCGGGCGACTGGGCGGCAGCAACGGCCAGGCCGAAGCCGGCGGCCTGTTGCGCCACGAATTCGCTGAAGGCCGGGTTTTGCGACACCACCTGATGCGCTGCCGCCACCTCGGAATAAACCTCGACCAGCTTGCGCAGGTCGTCCTCCGAGGCCGCCCAGTAGCCCTTGCGGATCGCCTCGATCATCCGTTCGGTGATCTGCGCCATGGCCTGCGGGTTGGTGGTTTCGAACCATTCGCGCACGCCCAGGTCGTAGCGGTCCTCGACATAGACGGCCATGAATTCGCGCCACTGGTCGTCGCGCACCACGTCGCGGTCCATCACCTGCCAGCCCCAGAAGTTGTTGACGGTGTCCAGCAGCGACAGCGTGCCGGCGAAGCCCTCGTCCTTCATCTCGGCCACCCAGCGCGGGTGCTGGTAGACGGCGCGCAGTTCCGACGCCATGAAGCCCTGCGCGTCCTGCAACCTGGTGCGGTTCGGGTCGCGCATGTTCGAGATGTAAAGCGCCGGGCTTTCGCCGTCGATCTTGCGGATCGCAAGGCTGAGTCCGCCAAGATATTCGAACGGATGGTCGGTATCGAGCAGCCCGCGCAGGTTCGACGAGCGTGAAAACACCGCCGCATCGGTCCCCGCCAGTTGCAGCGCAAAGGCATCGGGGGCGGTGCCGGTGGCATCCGCGCCCAGCTTCCTGCTCCATTGCGCGGGATCGGGGCCATAGGCCCAGCCCATGCGCATCAGATAGCCGTCGGCAAGTTGGCCGTCGTCTTCCTCCCACTTGTCGCTTTGCATCACCGCGTCGGGCAGGCCGGTGCCATAATCGCCGCTTTCGGTGCCGAACAGGCGGGTCAGCGCGAAGCTCTCGGCCGTGCCGCCCTCGATGCCTTGCGCGCGCAGGGCATCGGCGATGCGCGCGGTATTGGCGCGCAGGGGGTTGTCCCCGGGGCTTTCGTCCAGCGCGTTGACCAGCGCGATCGCCTCGTTGAAACGCTCCATCACGTTGGGGAACTGGTCGCGGTAAAGTCCGGTCAGCGAAATCACCGGGTCGATCCGCGGCCGGCCCAGTTCTTCCAGCGGGATCACCTCCATGCCGGTGACACGCCCGCCCTCGTCCCAGACCGGGCGCACGCCCATCGCCGCCATGATCTCGGCTTCCAGCATGCCCAGGTGGCGCATCGTCTCGGTGCTCCACATGGTGAAGGCAAGTTTTCGGGGCGGTGCGCCGTGCTGGGCGGTATGGGTGGCGATCAGATCGTCCATCGCCTTGACCCCCGCCGCATAGGCGTTGCGGGTGGGAATCCGCGCCGGGTCAAAGCCGTAGATGTTGCGCCCGGTCGGCAAGGCATCGGGGTTGCGGATCGGATCGCCGCCGTACGAGGGGTCGATCCAGCCGCCCGCAAGCCCGGCCAGCACGGCCGCGATCTCGCCCTCGCCCGCCAGCATGTCGCGGTAGCCGCGGCCCTTGTCCACCCAGGCGGCAAGCCCGGGGTCGGCGGGGGCCTCGCCCAGCACATGACGGATGACGAACTGCATCGGCAGGGTCTGGCCAAGGGTGTCGTGGCTTTCCCTGAAAGTCTCGGCCGGATCGACGCCAAGCGCCTCGTAGAACGGCGCGCCCATCATCTGCATGATGTTCGCCGCCAGCGAAAGCTCGGTATCGGGGCCGGTGCCGAAGGTGTGCAGGCCCAGAGGCTGCATCTGGCTGCCCAGATCCTCAAGCAGGGTTTCAAGGGCCCGCGCGTGGGTCTGGAAATCGGCGGCAAGGGCGCCCTCGGCCAGCCCGATGTCCTTGTCGAACCCCGAGGCCACCGCCTTTTCCACGATCCGGTCACGCAGCGTCTGGCGCGCGGGGCCTTCGACCACGCCGTGGTATTCGCGAAACAGGTCGTTCAGCGCCACGAGGTCGGGCGAAAGCCCGGCGGGGGCAAAGGCGGGGGTCTGGTGGCTGACGATGACCCCGCGGCCGCGACGCTTCACATGCACGGCCTCGCCGATGTTGTCGACGATATAGGGGTAGAGAATGGGCAGGTCGCCCGCCAGAAGCTGCGGGTCGTCATAGGCCCACAGCCCGCGCTCTTTCCCCGGCGTCCATTCCTGCGATCCGTGGGTGCCGAAATGGATCAGCGCATCCTCGTTCTGGCGCAACCACAGATAGGCGGCCAGATAGGCGTGGTTCACCGGCACCTTGTCGTCATGGAACAGGTCGTGTTCCTGATCGTGGTCGTGCATCCCCGCCGCCGTGGGGATCGTGCCGCGCGGCGGCTGCGGCAGGATGGTGAGGTTGCCAAGCTGCATGCGCGGAATGACAAAGCCCGTCCTGCCGTCGCGGCGGGTCAGCCACTGGCTGCGTTCGGGCGGCCCCCAGTAGCCGGAAATGCGGTCGCGCACGGTCGGGGGCAGCGTCTCGAACCACGCCAGATAGGCGTCGAGCGGCAGGAACGCCCAGTCGTCCGAGGCGGTCAGCGCCGCCATCGCTTCGGCGCGATAGCGCGGCGCCTGCATGACCTGGGCCCGCGCGATCACCGCGTCTTCGCCGAAAGGCGCGATGTCGTAGCCCGAATCCCGCATCGCCCCGGCAAGATCGACGATCGAGCGCGGCAGGTTGAGGTTGGATCCGCCCATGTTGGTTTCGCCGGCAGGGGTGTTCCAATAAACCATCGCCACGCGCTTTTGCGCATTGGGCAGGGCGCGCAGCCGGGCAAGCCGCAGCGCCTTGGCCAGCGCCAGTTCCAGCTGTTCGGGCATGGGGGTGATGACGCCGTCGTCAAGGATGGACAGCATCACCGGATCCTGCATGCCGATATATTCGGAATTGGTCAGGGTGAAGGGCAGCGAGAACGCATCCACCCCGGCGTGATCGGCCAGATAGGCGGCGCGGTCGCCGTCGCGATAGCTCATCAGGTGGATCATCGGGATCCCGAGCGACTGCGCCCAGGCCTTGCGGCCATCCGGGTCGCCGCCGATGAAGGTGTTGACGAAGATCACGTCGGGCAGCACCCGGCCGTCCAGCGTGACCAGCGGTTCCTCAATCACCGGCCGGTCATGGGGGCGCGGGTTCGGAAAGCCGGGCTCGGAGGCAGGGTTGGCCCCGGGCGCCGCGGCGGTGCGGTCGGCACCTTCTGGCCTGCCGCCGCGCGCAGGCGCCGCAGCGGTGTCGGCCCCGGTGCGGTCGCTGCTTTCGGCGCGCGCCAGCCGCGAGGCGCGGTAGAAGGCCAGCGGCACCGCGCCTTTGGCCTCGATCCCCGAAACGATGTCGTCAAGCATCCGGGTCTGGCCGTCCGAGATGTAGGACGAGGAAAACTCCATCGCGATCACCGGCCGCGCGCCCCGGCTGCCATGGCGGCTTTCCCACCACGCCAGATAGGCCGGCAGCGTGGCAAAGACCTGTTCGGCCTGCGGATGATAGATGCCGCCATTGGGCAGGTCGGCGGGCGGCGGCACCAGGGCCGTGTCCTCGCCCCGCACGACGGCCGCGACATAGCGCGCCAGGTTGCGGTGGTTTTCGCGCGTCCCCGCGACCCAGTAACCAAAAAGCGCCTGCGCCGCCTCGGGGGCCAGCCCGCCCATCGGCTGAAGGCGCGGGCTGTTCATCACCGAAACCCGCAGCCCCGGCAGGTTTGCAGCGCGGATCGCATCCCCCGCCGCGGCTTCGACGGCGGCAATATCGCTGTCGCGCGGGGCGTCGATCAGCAGAAGATCGGCCCCCGCCAGCGCAGAGGCAATGCCCGCCGCGTCGGTCATGTCGGCGTGGCGCCACGCGATCTGCACCCCCTCGGCCTGCGCGACCTCAGAGATCATGCGGAACTTTTCGGGCAGCACGAACGAGGTGGAAAGCACCGCCACCCTGGGCGATGCCTGATCGGCATGGGCGGGGGGCACCGCCCCCACCAGAGGCAGCGCCAGCAGCGCCGCCGCCAGGCCCGCCTTCAGAACGGACCCGAATCCCTTGCGGTTCATTGTCATGCCGGGCCTCAGAACCTTGCCGAAAGGCCAAGGCGGAAGGTGCGTTCCGCGTAGCCCTCGTTGTAGCCGCGCGCCGGCACCGGCTCGTCGGTGGCGGACACGCGCTTGGAATAGGTCACGTCAAGGGCGTTCTCGACCACCGCATAAAGCCCGACCCGGTCGTTCAGCGCATAGTTGGCGCGCAGGTTCACCAACCACGGGCGCTGATACCTGTCGGTGTTGCTGTCGTTGGTGAAATAGGACGATAACCAGTCGCCTTCGGCCTCGAACCGCCAGGCCTCGTCCGGGGTCCAGGTGGCCCGCAGGTTGAAGTGATGATCCGGGCTTGCCGAGGCGGTATTGCCGGAAAAATCGGTGGTGTCGGTGACGAAGCTTACATAGCTGTTGCGCGCATAGGTATGCGACAGGTCGAACCGCCACTGCGGCGAAAGCCGCCAGTAAAGCTGCGTCTCCATCCCTCGATAACGCACCTTGCCCGCCGCCACCGAATAGCTGCCGGTCGGATCGCCGGGGCAAAGCACCGCATCGCCGGCACATTGCAGCGAAATCGCCTGGTCGCGGATCGTCGAATGGTAAAGCCCCACGTCATAGCCCAGCGCGCCCTCGCGCAGTTCGCCGCGCAGGCCGATCGAATAGGTCAGCGAACTTTCGGGCGGCAGGTCGCGCGCGTTGGCAGAGGTGACCGTGGACGCGGTCGAGGGCACGAAATAGCCTTGGGCGACCGAGGCCCAAAGCAGTTGGTCGGGCGCGAAATCCCAGCTTAGCCCCGCCTTGGTCACCAGGTCCGAATAGGATTTCGAGCCATCGAGATTGGCGCCGGGCGAACGGTCATCGACCTTCAGATCATAGTTTTCCCAGCGCGCGCCCAGGGTAAAGCGCAGATCCTCGACCGGGCTGAACTCGGCCTGCGCGAAGGGCGCGACCGAGGTTTCGTCGATGGTATAGGCACTGACCAGCGCGATGGGCGTAAAGCCGTTGACTGCGCGCGACCAGGTGTCGTCGTTTTTCCTTGACTTGAACGCATCCACCCCAAAGCTCAGCCGCATGTCCATCGGCGCCAGGTCATGCGTGTAAAGCACGCGCAGGTTGTGGGTGGTGTTGTCGGCCTCGACCATCCGCATCGTGGCGATCCGCGACGAACAGCCCGCGGGGCAGGCGTCGATGCCGGTCTTGTGCGAATAGCCATAGCTCAGTTCGAGCCTGGAACTTTCCGAGAGGCGATGCTTCAGGCCAAGGGACAGCATGTCAGAGCGGCTGTCTTCGTAAAGATTCTGATACTGCGCCTGCCGCCAGTCGGCATCGAACTGCGCCTGAGTCAGCCGCCCGGCATGTTCCTGGTAAAGCCACAGCCGCTCGGCGCGCAGCGTGACCTCGGTCCCGGGGGTGGCCTGCCACACCAGCTTGCCGCTCAGCCCGGAACGCTCGATCGCGGAACGGTCGCGCCAGCCTTCATAGTCAAGCCTGTTGACGCTGAAGGTGTAGCCCAGCGTGCCGCTGTCACCCAGCGGGCCGGCCAGGTTCAGCCCCCCGCGCATAAGGTCGTTCTTGCCGCCTTCAAGAATGACCTGCCCTTCCTGCCTGTCGGGCGGGGTGCGCGAGATCACGTTGACCGTGCCGCCCACCGCCTTTGACGAATAAAGCACCGAGGCAGGGCCGCGCGTCAGCTCGACCCGCTCGGCGTCCCACAGGTTCACCTCGTCCAGAAAGCCGACGCTTCCCAAGGCCTGCGAGCGCACCGAGAAGCCGTCGATCAGGTTGTTGGTATAGCCCTTGCCACCGGTCGGGATCCGGAAGTTGCGGATCATCGACACACCCGGCACACGCAGAAGCAGGTCGGTTTCGGCCGAGGTCGAGCGCACCAGTTCCAGGTCTTCGGCGCCCAGGCTGGTGCCTGCCACCGGCGTGTCAATGCTCAGATGGCCGATCTCGGTGCGGTCCTGCACCCGCGCGGGACGCGCGGCAAAGCGGCTTTCGGGGTTGATTGACGGGGGCGGTGCCTCGACCACGACTTCGGGCGCGGCAGGACTGGGTGCGACGGGGCTGGGCGTGGCAGGGCTGGGCGCGGCCGCGCGGCGCACAGGGGCGGCGCGCCGCGGCGCGGCCTTGGCAACCGGCTTGGGCGCGGCCGGGGCTTGGGCGGCCACCTCGACGGTGGGCAGCACCAGGTCGGCCTCGGCGGCCGTGCCGATGGCGGCACCTGTGGTGCCAGCGCAATCCTGCATGGCCGGATCGCAGGGCGGCATGGTTTCCTGCGCCCAGAGCGGCACAGCAAAAAGGGTGATCGAAGTGGTGCACAGGGCGCAAGCCATGGCGCTGCGCAGACGCGCCACGACAGCCGCGTCGATGGTCGAAGCCATTTGAGGTATCCTCTGTCCCGATATGTCGTTGGGGCGCCGGCCAGAGGCCGCGCCCGCTTAGCGATGATCAGGCGAGAATCGGGGGCGCGCGTGCGGCATTGATCGCCAGAATGGCGATGCGGACGCGCTGGTCGGTGGCGGGCGTCGGGTGAAGGGCGACGGCCAGCGGCGTGAAATCGGGCAAGATGCCGCCAGAGGCGGTCAGGATGGACACCCCGGCAAGCGCAAACGGGCAGGTTTCGCCACTGTCGTTGCCCGACCGGCCCGAGGGCTCGATGGGGTTGCCATCGGCATCGGCAAGTATCGTTTCCAGACCGTCGCTTGAACAGATCACGATCTCGAACCCGCCGGTGGCGCTGGCTTGCGTCATGTAGCCGGCAGGCACGAGCGCGCGGGCCAGGACGGTCAGGACCAACAGCATGGAACAGATCAGCCGCATCCGCCCCTCCGACGAAAGGTCAACGAAACCGTTACTACCGCGGCAGTTCAGAGCAGAGCCGGACAGACGCGTCAACCGTTTCCTGAGCGTCCCTTCAGGATGCGCGACGGTTTGTCACGATATCGGAGAAGGTCGAGAAGCTCATGCGGCAGGCAACTGTAGCGCGACAGATATACGCCGGTTTAACGACAGATATACGCCGGTTTCCCTTCTGGCGGCAGTACCCGCGCCCCAAGATGGATCTGGCAACAGTCATGCGCTCGGCGCATACCTTGGCTTGGTGGGCCACTCTATGCGTACCAATCAGTCCGTGTCATCATGTGCGCATGGTACCGCGTCAGAAGTCACCACGAGAGAGGGCGGCCCGCGCCTTGTGCGAGGTGATGGGCGGCTATCCTGACACCGTGCGCGGGGGCAAGAAGGTCTGGGCGTATTATCTGCATGAAGCGGATTTGATCCTCATCGCAGCCTTGGGCGAGGACCGGTGGCGAACATTGCTTCAGGATGACGATCCGCCGCCCGGCAGGTGGTGACGGCGCCACAGCCTGAGGCCACCGCTGAGGCGGAGCGGTTTCCGGCCTCGCCCGGATGGTTAGTCGCGATTATGAACTCCGCGCTGGATTGCGGCCAGACAGTCGATAAATGCTGGACTTGCTGAGCTTCCAACTGGGCAGCTTTGAGGAAGTGAGCAGTGCAGAAGGCTTAACCGGCCCGAACGGAACCTTCATCATGTTGCGCGAGGGTGTCTACCACAAGGCGCCTGAGAGCGATCCGCAGCTCTGCCCGGCCCGCGGCCTTGTCGCTGCTGATGATGCCCTAAGCGCGGCTTTAACGTCGCTCGAGCTTCAGCCCATAACCCCGGCAGGTAGCAACCACCGACGCAAGCTTGTACTCGCCGGCAATCATCGGCGTATGAAGGCGAATCGGCTCAAGCCCCAAGGCCATGATAAAGTAAGGCGTAAACCCCGCGTATCCGCCCATCCTATTCTTGGAATTTACAAGGCCGCAGAAGTAGGCGCGACCACGGCTGTCCTGAGATGCTACCATGGACTTAAATTCAGCAGACCACGGGTCCGACAGGCTGCCTGCAACCCTGTCTTCAACAGCAGAAATTTGCTCTTCTGTGGGCTTGAATGGTTGTGGATCGGCGGCGGAAACCTGACTGGCAAGCAGAAGCATTGGTGAAATAACGGTAAGAGCATATTTCATCAGCTATCCTTCACTGTATGGCCCCACCAGACCACCTCTCCCAGGATACGGATGCGGTTGGCATCTGAGGGTGCGATGATTTCGGTGGGAAAGTCCTCGTTATCCGAATGCAGCAGCAGGGCGGCGGGCAGGCGCTCGACCCGCTTCACCCGCGCCTCGTCTCCTGGACCGATTAAGGCATAGATGCGGCGGTTGACCGGGGCAGTCTTGCGGCGGTCGATCATGACCAGATCGCCGTCGCACAGGGTCGGTGCCATGCTGTCGCCGCAAACCCCCAAGACCATGGCTTGCCCAGGTGCGATTCCTTCCCTGTTCAGCCAGTCTCGTCGGAATGCAATCGCACCAACCGCCGCTTGATCAGGATTTTGACGACCCGCACCCGCAGCTAGTTGTGCATCGTACCGTGGTACCGCCGCATAAACCTCGCCATCGATTTCAGTGATCGAGACCGGTCCCGCGTCGCGCGGCGGTCCGATGTAGAACTCTAGCCCGAGTGCGTCACATATTTCCGAAGCTCGTGCGAGTGTCGGGCCGGCCTTCCCCTGTCCAGTGCGCAGCACATTGCGTATCGCGTCAGGAGGCAATCCCGCAGCGGTTTCCGCTGCGAAGACAGACGTGTCGAGCGCCGCCAAGCGCGCTCTGATGGTCTCCGCAAACTTGTCGGCCCCTATCCTCATAAATCGGGAGATTTACCGAAAAACCACGGCCTGACAATCGGTAATCCTACCGCCCACCGTTCCGGTAACGATACCGAGCGAGCGGCGCCATGAACACCGATAGTCTTGTCAGGTTGACCGACCTGTTTGCCGCGCATGCCGGCTTAAAACGATCCACGATTTCGACCTATGCCGCCAACGATGGCAAGCTGATCGACCGTCTGGATAGCGGGCAGGCGAGCTGCACGATCCGGCGCGCCAAGGCTGTCTGCCAATGGTTCAGTGACAACTGGCCCAACGACCTCGCGTGGCCGCGCGACATCTCCCGCCCCAGCAAATCCCCTAGATCGAAGGAGGCCGCGTGATGCAGCCCCGATTCCCGAACCTTGCCTTCCTGCACGCCGGGGGCAGCTTGGCCGAACCGATTATCTTCCGCGACGGCGGCTGGTTCTCCATCGAATACGACACCGCCCCCTTCCTTCCCGCCGGCGCCCTCTGCGCAATGATCGAGGTCTGCACCGCGACCAACGCCGAGATCACCGAACGTGCTGCCCACGGCGAGTCGCATTTCGATGTGATGGACGAGCACACCAGCCGCATGTGGTTCAGCGACCGCGTGAGCTTTCGGAAGTCCTGGGAGATTGCTCGCCGGATCGCCGCCGGCCAGTTGATCCTATCGGACACTCCGGCCGGCGAACTCGGTGGCTTTGTCGCTGATGGTCAGGCGGTAGATCGGTTCCGCGGTGTTTTTTCCGCCCATCACATCCGTCGATCTGAAAATGGTGCCCGCCCGGCGCGAACCTACATGCGCGTCGAAGATCACCCCTGTCAGATCACTGATGACGAATGGGGGCATTACGCCAAGGTTGCCGGCCTCACGGCTGATGCCGTCGCTGCGCTGAAAGCCAGCCATGCCGAGGAAATGGCGAAGATCGATCCCGATTTCTTCCCCGATCCCGAACACCGTGTGGCCTGGCGGCGCGGAATGATTGATGCCGCCCTCATGTATGGATGCCCTCGCAAGCAAGGACATACAGAGCTGCATCTCGCGCAGTCAGCCCCTTTGGGACATGGGAATAAGCTGGCTGGAGGCTGGACATGAGTTCGAGCTTGCGCCGGATTACCCGCAGAGTTGCACGCAGATGTGACTTTGCCTCGGTCGACAGTACGTTGACGATCTCCGCGCTGCCAGATGTCGCAAATGATAGCAGCACTTTTCCGGTGAATGTTTCGTCACTCTCATCACCGAATGAATTTAAGGAAATTCCATCTTCGCATTCCGTCAGCAGTGCGCTGATTTCTATCAGGATGCCATCCAGTTTCCGGCTTTCCCAGCCGCAGGAATTCGGGTGGGTGCCATACCGGCGACAGATTGCCTCAATTGCCGCTTCGCGGTCAGGGGTCATTCGGACAGTCCTTGAGTTGGTCGTGAACTTGAGGGCTCAGGTGGCGGGGGGTGCGGTAACACGCCTCGTCACCGCCATCATGGCAACATCCCGCGCCGCGACCAGCCCGCGCCGGCCCTTGGCTGGGGCACCGGCATGACCCGGGCCGAGCTGGACCGCCGGATGCTGGGCCTGCTGACCCGCGCCGACGAACTTGCTGCCGGATTTCTTGCTCTGGATTCCGATCTGCGGGCTCTGGCCCGGGATCTTTACCGCGACCCCGCCGATACCCGGGATCCGGGCGAACAATTTCTTCACCCCGAGGACGCCGCCGATGTGTGACGCAGATCGTATCGACGTTTCGACCCTGTCCGAGCCCGAGCTGATCGCACTGCGAGACCTGCTGGACCAGCTGATCCCCGTGGCGGCTGCGGCCGAACGTGCGGGGGGGGGGCGGATATCTCGTTGTCCTTCGCCCGCGGCACGGCGTCGGCCTTCATCACCCTTTCAACCGAGGTTCAATCATGATGCATGACATTCCCGCGCGGCGGATCGTGCATTGCGACGATGCTCCCGTGTCCACTTATGAGACCGAGGCGGAGGCCAAGGTGCGGATGGCCGCTGTTGCCGACGGGCTGCTGCCGATCCGCGAGCTTGGGCGCGAGATCGCGCGATCTGCCTTGGGCGACTTGCCTGAAGAGGCGCGGGCCAAGCTCCTGGCCGATATGTTGTGCGATTTGCGCGGGCCGGCCGCGCGCGACGCGCTGGTCGCCGCCCGTAATCGGATCACCCACCATCTGCATGATCTGATCACCGCAGAATACGACGCCGAACTGGCGCGGATGGGTGGGCGGGATGTGGCCGAATTGGCCCGGGACGATACCCCCGGAGGACAGCTGTAATGCCACAGGAAAACGCTGTGCCTGCGGCCGCGACCAAGTCCGATCATTGCCTCCGCGCTCCGGCTGCCACCGTCGAGCTGCGTGAGCCCGCCAGCCCGCGCCTCCTCCCCCTGCGCGCGGGCTGGCAGCGGCTCAAGGCTGCGGCCGTCCGACTGGATGACAGCTGGCTGGGCGATGCCATCGGTGCAGCCTGCCTGTTCGTGGCCGGATACGCCCTCTTTTTTATTGCAGGAATCCTCTCATGAACCCCAACGATTTTGATCTGAACCAGGCCGAACATTGGCATCGTGCGATACAGGCGCTGTCCACCGCGCAAATACACATGCGCGCGCTTGAGGAAATGCCCCTGGACGCAGCAGCGGCGACCTTCGCCATCGACGCCTATGACGAGGCTGTTGATGCGCTGGTCACGCATTTTGCGCATCTGGCCGACACCGGCACGCTGGCGGCGATCACCGAAAACCTCCCTCTGATCCTCGGCCGCGTCGACTGACGCATCGGCCTCCTCCTGAACCTGCGGAATCCGACGAATGCAGCGCTGGATGACTCTCTCTGACCTTGCCTCGGCACGGCTACCGGGACTGCCGGCGACCCGGCAGGGCCTGGCGGCGCGGGCCGAGCGTGAAGGCTGGGCAGCACGCCGGGGCATGTGCCGGGCGCGGCTCGACAAGGGCGGCGGGCTGGAGTTCGCGGTCGAGTTGCTGCCCGAGGAGGCACGGGCCGAACTGGTCAAGCGCAGCGGGCTGGTGGCCAACAACACGCCGTTGAGCCCCAAGCCCGCCGATACGCTGCCGGCGGCCGAGCAGGCCCGCCGCGATGCCCGGCTTTGGGTGCTGGGCGCGGTTGCAGATTTTGCGCGGGCAAATGGGCTGACCGCATATCCCGCAGACTTGATATTTGCCGCCGCGTATAATGCCGGCAACATTGACGCCCCCGCCTGGGTGGCTGCCGAAATCCGGTCGGCATCGCGGGAACAGCTGCGCATCTGGCGCAAGCTCCGGTCCGCCGAGGGCGACGATGCACTCGGCCGCGACGACAGGGACCGGCGCGCCCTGCTCGATACCGCCCTGGATGGCGAAGTGCGGGCGTTCTGCCTCGCGATCATGGCCGCCAAGCCGTTTGTCAGCGCGAAACACATCCGGGCAACCCTGGCCGACCGCTTTGGAGAACGGCTGCCGCGGCTGCCGAGCCTGCGGGACGTGCAGCGGGCCATGCGGCGTTGGGAAGTCGAGTACCGCAACGAGCTGCTGCGGTTGCGAGATCCCGATGCCTACCGGTCGCGCGTGGAGTTCGCTGCCACCGGGTCGACCCGGGCCGACGACCTGAACGACCTCTGGCAGATCGACGCCTCGCCCGCTGACGTCATGCTGATGGGGGGCAAGCGGCACTCGATCTATATGTGCATCGACATCTACAGCCGCCGCACCATCGTCCTGGTGACCCGGACGCCGCGCGCCTCGGCCGTGGGTGCGCTGATCCGCAAGGCGATTCTCGCGTAGGGTGTGCCGAAAGTCATCAAGACCGACAACGGCAGCGATTTCACGGCCAGCTCGACAACGCGCCTGTTCGAAGCCCTCGGCATCACGATCGAGCTGTCCCCGCCATACCAACCCAAGACCAAGGGCAACGTCGAGCGCGTGATCGGCACCTTCCAGCGGGACCTGGCCGGCTGCCCCGGGTTCATCGGGCACAGTGTCGCCGACCGGAAGGTGCTGGAAAATCGAAAGGCCTTCAACGCCCGCCTGGGTGCAAAAGCCGAGGCGCTGTTCGACGTCGAGATGGACCTGCGTGAGTTCCAGAGCTGGTGTGACAGCTGGTCGGACCAGATCTATGGCCATGCCCCGCATGAAAGCCTGCGGCGCAAGACGCCGTTCGAGGTTGCGGCGGCGTGGCGCGGGACGGTCCGCCGGATCGAGCACCCCGAGGCTCTGGATATCCTGCTGGCGCCGATCCCGGGCAACGACGGCATCCGCACCGTGACCAAGACCGGCGTGCGGGTCGATGGTCACCATTATTACACATCCGCCGCCATGCCTGGCACCCGGGTCCTGGTGCGCATGGACCCGACCGACATGGGACGGGTGCTGCTGTTCGCCGAGGACGGCGAGGCGTGGCTGGGCGAAGGCATCTGCCCGCAGCTGGCCGGCCTCGATCCCGTGGAGACCATCCAGAAGGTCAAGGCAGCGCAGAAAGCCTACGAGGCCGACCGGCTCACGGACATCCGCCGCGAGATGCGCAAGATCGGTCCCCGCACCGTGTCCGACGCGCTGCTGCGCGAGGGCGAGCGGCGCGCTGCTGGCGTCGTGGCCTTCCCGCAGCCCTCTACGCCGGTCAGCACCCCCGCGATGCGGGCCGCTGCCGAAGCCGTGGCGCGCGGGATGCAGCCCTCGGCGCCACCACCAGATCTGGATGCGCGCCGCGCGGCCGTCCTTGGCACTCCTCTGGCGCCGACGCCCATCAGGCCCCTGGCCCTGAAGGAATCCCCCCAGCAGCGTTTCCGCCGTGCCCTCGATCTCGAGGCAGCGCAGCGGGCCGGTCACCCGGTCGACCCAGCGGATGCCGCGTGGCTGCGGGCCTACCAGCAGCAGCCTCAATACCAGGCGCAACGGATGATTTTCGAGGATCTCGGCGCCGCGATGTTCGCGGGCGGCTGAGCAAAAAGGCCGCCGCGATCGGCCTAGGAACTGACGCGGCGGCCATGGAAGTGAGGAAGAAGTGACACAGGCACCCCAACTTTACAATTCCTTCGCACCGCTGGCGAACGTGGTCAGCATGGTCGAGCTGGTCATGCGGCTGCAGAAGCGCGCGCCCGGCCTGCCCGGCATGGCCTGCTACTATGGCCGCTCCGGGCTCGGCAAAACCACGGCCGCGATCTTCACCGGGCACAAGTTCCGGGCCCACCACATCGAGCTGCGGTCTCGGTGGACGCCGAAGCATTTCTGCGAGCAGCTGATGGCCAAGCTTGGCCTCGATCTCGGCAAGCGGATGACCGTCAGCCGCATGATCGACACGATCAGCGACCAGCTCGGCCGCACCGGCCGGCCGCTGCTGATCGACGAAGCCGACTACCTGCTGCGCCACGACATGGTCGAGATCGCCCGGGACATCTATGAGGGCAGCGGGACGCCGGTGCTGCTGATCGGCGAGGAGCACCTGCCCAAGAAGCTCGAGCAGTTCGAGCGCGTGCACGGCCGGATGCTGGACTGGGTCGGGGCACAGCCCGGTACGCTCGATGATGTGGCGCATCTGGCGCCGCTGTATGCGCCGGGCGTCGAGATCGCTGCCGATCTGCGCCAGGCGCTCTTTACGGCCTCGCACAACTCGATCCGCCGCATATCCAATAACCTGGCCAAGGTGGCTGAGGTCGCGGGCAACGACGGTCTGGCGCGGATGGACCTGGCGGCGTGGAGCGATCGCCCCTTCGCCCAGGTCGGGGCCCCCAACGGCCGGAGCTACACGGTATGAGTCGGCGTCCCGTCGATCAGATCGCACGCTCCCGCGATGCAGAGGGCCGGCAGGTCATCTGGGAGACCATCCGCGCCCAGCCGGGCCCGTTCGTCATGGGGGACCTGTTCAAGGAAACGTGGATCTCGCGCGCCACGCTGCGCTCTTATCTGCGCGCGCTGACGGCTGCCGGCATCCTCGAGCGCACCGAGCACCCCGAGCGGGTCGGATTGCGTGACGCGGTGACGTGGCGGCTGCTCCAGGACGACGGGCATTATGCCCCCCGCGTCAACAGCAAGGGCGAACGCGTCACCCAGGGCCTTGGCGTCGAGCAGATGTGGCGCACGATGCGCATGCTCAAGGAGTTCACGTCGCTGCAGGTGGCGATGCACGCTACCACCGACGAGGTGCAGGTGTCCGATCTCACCGCGCGATCCTACTGCAGCATGCTGCTGGCCACCGGGTATCTGCGCTGCATCCAGAAGGGCTGCGGCAACCGCCGCGCCACCTACCGGCTGGTGCGCAACACCGGCCCGCTGGCCCCGCAGATCCAGCGCGTGAAACAGGTCTTCGACCCCAATTCAAAGGCCGTTTATCGGCGGGGAGAAGACGCATGACCTCGCCCCTCGACGTTGCCCGCGCCGCCTGGGGTGTCCCGCTGCCCGACTGGGTCGAGCGGCTGGCCCAGGAATGCGGCTGCTCGACCCAGCGGCGGGTTGCCGAGCAGCTCGGTCGATCAGCCGGACTGGTCAGCCAGGTGCTGCGCAACAAATACCCCGGCGACCTCGCCGCGGTCGAAGATGCCGTCCGCGGCGCCTGGATGGGTGCCTCGGTCAGCTGCCCGGCCCTGGGCACCATCCCCACCACCGAATGCCAGGTCTGGCGACGTAAGGCGCGCGCCGGCGTGCGCACCAACGCGCTGCGCGTCCGCATGATCAACGCCTGTCAGGCCTGCCCCCGCAACCAGAAGGACACCGAAAATGACTGACCTTAGCGAAAACACCGGGGTGACCCCGCAGGGAGACTGGATCGACCCGCAGGGGCGAAAGGTCCCGGCCGAAAACGTGGCGGATGCGGACAAGATGAAGGACGAGATGGTCCGCCGCGCCGTGGCGGGCGCCGAAGCGCTGCAGCGGGCGCTGGCCGCGTTCAAGTCGACCATCCTGGACGAGGCACTGGCCTGCAAGGAACTGCTGTTCGAGCAGTACGGTGCGAAGGTGGGCGGCGAGAAGGGCAACATCACCTTCAAAACCTTCGACGGGACACTGGAGCTGCAGGTCGCGGTCAGCGATCGGTTGTCCTTCGGCCCCGAGCTGCAGGCGGCGAAAGCCCTGATCGACGAATGCATCGAGACCTGGTCGGCCGACGGCAACCGCAACATCCGTGCGCTGGTCGAGCACGCCTTCGAAGTCGGCAAGGAAGGCCGGATCGACACCGGCCGGGTCCTCGGCCTGCGCAAGCTGCGCATGACCGACGATGACGGCAACCCGGATCCGAAATGGGGACGGGCAATGGATGCGATTTCCGACGCGCTGCGCGTTGACGGATCGGCCACCTACGTCCGGTTCTACCGCCGCGAGCCGCGCACCCAGGTGCGCACCGCGATCTCCCTCGACATCGCCAAGCTGTGAGGCCTGATATGCTTCTTTCGTTCGATCGCGAGAAGATTGCCAGCGACATCCGTGCGGAAGCCGCGAAGATGTTCACTGAGGCAATCGCCAATGCAGACTCGCCGGGGGACCGTCAGTTCCTCGAGGCGCAGTACTCCATGCTGGATGCGAGCATCATCCAACTGACCGTGTTCGCGGAAATGCTCGGGGCGGGCATGAAGTTCACTTCTGTTGTCAAGCTCATGGCTGCGCATTGCGGGACGATCCTCTCCACCTGCATGGCGCAGGTGCAGGATGATGCCCGGCCGGTGGTGATGGAATTGTTCCTGTCTCAACTGCATGCGGCTGTAGAAGGGCCGCACTATGGCTCTCGCATCAGTGTCGCCGGCACTCCGGGGGGGGCGGGCATGACGTTCCTTGTCAGCGGCGATCCCAACAGCGCAGTGCGGATCAAGAGCTTCAGCTCGTCGACGCGCGGTGAAAAGAGCACGATCAGGATCGAGCTCGAATGCTCCGATCTGTGGGAGCTGGGCTTCACCCTCCGCGCACTCGTCGAAACCCAGAAGTCCCAGCGCGAGAAGATTGCCCCGCCGCCAAAACCGGAAAAGCCCAAGCGACAGCAGCCCCTGGCGCTGCCCGCCCCGCAGCGCGCTCTGCCAGCGCCGGCCGCCATCTCCAGCGAGGAGGAATGAGCATGTCGACCCGAACCGACAGAAACACCGAAAGCCGGCAGAACGCAGCTCGTGCCGCGGTGCAGGTGCTGGCCCGCGCCGAACGGAATGGAGCCCCCATCCTGGACGCCTTTGCGGCGGAAGGTGGCACGGTCCGCGACCTTGGGCCGGCGCGTGGGCATCAGGCGCGGCTGCATGGCTTCAGCGCGACCTGCACCAGCAGCGCCTGCGGCGCGGTCCACAACTGGCGCCGGCAGGTGATCGTCAAGCTCGGGGAGATCGCCTGATGTCCACCGTCAAGGCCATCTATGCCGGTATCCGGGCGCTCGGGATCGAGGAGGAGGATGACCGCCGCGATCTCTACCAGCGTGTAACCGGCAAGCGCCGGCTGCGCGAAATGACCCCCGGCGACAAGGACGCCGTCCTGGGCGAACTGCGTAGCCTCGGATTTCGCAACGCAGCAGGCAAGTCCCAGCTCGTCGGGCCCTATGGAAAGAAGCTGCAGGCGCTGTGGATCAGCGCCTGGAACTTGGGCCTGACCCGCTCGCGCGACGACCAGGCGCTGATCGCGTTCGTCCGCCGCCAGACAGGGATCGCTCACACCCGCTGGCTGCGCGACCCCAAGGAAGCGGACAAGGTGGTCGAGGCTCTCAAGTCCTGGACCGCGCGCGCCGGCGTTGTCTGGGGCCACAATCAGGGTCAGCCCTGGCTGCGCGACCACGTCGCCAAGGTGGCCTGGGCGCAGTGGCAGATCCTGCACCCCGACGCGACCTTTGCGCGAGACATGGGCTTCGAGGTCCAGGTGCACGGCCTCGTCGGTGCGCCCAAGCATCTCGGCAAGGTCAACACCATCGAGTGGCGGGCGGTCAGCAACGCCCTGGGCGTCCAGATCCGGGCGATGGCATGATCGAGCCTTGGCCCTTCGAGGGGCTGACCCCCATGAAATACGGCGCGATCCTCGCGGATCCGCCATGGTCCTATCGCATGTGGTCGGAGGCAGGCCACGCCAAGAGCCCCGAGGCCCATTACCAGACCATGAACCTGCCGGACATTGCCGCACTGCCGGTGTCACAGCTGGCTGGCCCGGACTGCTATCTGTTCCTGTGGTCGACCTGGCCGCATCTGCCACAGGCGCTGGCGGTCATGCAGCGCTGGGGCTTCGACTACATCACCGGCGGCAACTGGACCAAGCGCACCAAGAGCGGCAGTCTGGCGTTCGGCACTGGCTATGTTCTGCGCTCAGCGTCGGAACCATTCCTGGTCGGCCGCATCGGTCGGCCGAGGATCGAATCCCGGTCGGAGCGCGGGGTTATCCTCGCTGAAGACCTGCCCGATCTGATCGACAGCCAGCGGCGTGAGCACAGTCGCAAACCTGTCCAGATGCGCCAGATGATCGAGCGGCTGCTGCCGCAGAGCTACTGCTGCGAGTTGTTCGCGCGCGAGCCGTGGCAGGGACATGATGTCTGGGGAAACCAGATCGACAAGTTCGTGGTCTCAGCATGACCGATCTGCCGCGCACTCCGGCCCAGATCGAAGCCTACGTCCATGTCCTCGGCGTTGAGGGGACGATCGCCTTCCTGCTGGAGTTCGGCGGCGCAGAACTGGCCCTCTCGCGCAATCCCCGCGCCGATAGCCGCGTGGCGCAGGCGGTGGGCCTAGACCTGGCCCGCGCCTTGGGCGCCCATGCCGGGCACCTGCCGCGCCGTGTGCCTCTCGCCAAGCCCTGGATCGCCCAGGTGTTGCGCGCCCAGGGCTTGCCGGTCGCGGAAATCGCGCGCAGACTGCACGTGTCCGACGTAGCGGTCCGCGGTTATCTGCGGCGCAACCTCTACGGCAAACGCCGGGCCCCGGATCCTCGCCAGTACAGTCTCCTCTGATCGCCCCGCAAACCGTTGCGGCATGATCGGCCCGGGTCTGACCAGCATGCTGGTCCCATTGTGACCCGGGGCGCCTGCGCTTCCCGGCCGAACGGGGGACAGCCATGCAGACCAGCCCACAGGGTATCCAGTTTCTCGAACGCAACGAAGGCGTCGTACTCCGCGCCTATCGTGATGCTGCCGGTGTCTGGACGATCGGCGCCGGGCTGACCGCCGCTTCCGGGGTGGTCAAGCCCAAAGCCGGCATGATCATCAGCGTCGAGGAGGCCACGCGCCTGCTGGCACAGGCGTTGCGGGGCAACTACGAGCCTGCGGTCACCAAGGCGATGCCGGGCGCGAAACAGCACGAATACGACGCCGGCATCAGTTTCCATTTCAACACCGGAGCGATCGACCGGGCCAGCTGGGTCGGGAAATGGCGCCTGAAGGACATGGCGGGTGTCCGCGCCGCCATCAGGCTGTGGAACAAGGGCGGAGGCAAGGTTCTGACCGGCCTCGTCCGCCGCCGTGACGAAGAATTCGCGCTGCTCAGTATCGGCCAGTATGGCGCTGTCCCGGCCCCGCCGCCGGGCACGGGAACCAAAAACGCGAGATTTGCCCCGCCGCTCTCCGGTCCGGAACGCGAAGAGATCCGCGTGGCGCTTACCACCTTGGGATTTGCAGTCGGGTCAGAGGCGACGCAGGTGGCGCAGGCGGGCGTCCTGGAGTTCCAGGCGCGCCATGGGCTGACCGTCGACGGGATCGTCGGCCCCGCTACCCGTGCCGCCATCACGCGCGCGAAAGCTGCGCGCAAGCAGGCGGCCGAGGCTGGCGGGCTGGCCGGGGCCGGCGGCGCTGGCGCGGCGCTTGGCGACCTCGCCATCGGCGAGACGATGGTGTGGCTGATCGTCCTGCCGGGGCTGATCTGGCTGGCCTGGACCGCCTGGCAATACCGCGACGCGCTGGCGGGCGCGCTCGATCGCCGCATGCCGCGGCTGGCTGCTTTCCTGAGGAGTTTCTGATGCAATCCATTCTCGCCGGAATGGCGGCCGACCTTGGCGCACCCATGGTCAAGCGCATCCTGCAGGGCAAGCTTGGCGACACCAAGGGCGCGCTGGCCGGGCAAGTCATCGATCGCATCGCCGAGGCAGTCGGCGCCACCCCCACCACCCTCGACCAGGTGATTGCCGATCGCCCGGCCGACGTGGTCGAGGCGATTACCTCGGCCGAGCGCGAGGCGCCCGAGATGCTGGCCAGTTACGCAGCTGGGCTCGAGGGGCAGTTCGCGCTCGCCCAGGCCGAGATGGCCCGTGAGCACTGGATTTCCTGGGCATGGCGACCGGCGGCAATGTGGGGGTTCGGGGTCCTTTGGTTCTGGAACCTGGTCATCCTCCATGTCGCCAACGCCTACTGGAAGATCGCGCTGCCGCAGACGGACCTGTCGGTGCTGTTTCAGCTCAACGCGGTCTACATGGGCCTCTACATGGGCGGCCACACCCTGAAGGACTTTGCGGCGACGCGCTGGGGGACCGCCCGGTGAGCGATCCGATCCTGATTTCGCCGATCGTGGCCTGGGCGAGCGGGCTGTCCGTGATCATCTCGCTGGCCCTGACGATCTGGAACATCGTCACCTCCGGCTCGCGCGCCAATGCCAAGCTGATCTCCCATCACGACGCCATGCTCGCCGACCTGGAGCGCCGGGTGATCCGCATCAGCGACCACCTCGAATCCCTGCCGTCGATCAGCACCATCCACCGGCTCGAGCTCAAGCTGACGCAGGTGGTCGGCGATCTCGCGCGGCTCGACGAGCGCCTCAAGCCCGTCTCCGCGATGGCCGAGCGCGCCCAGGAACAGCTGCTCGCCCAGGCAAAGCGGGCATGAAACCGACGAAAAAGGGACTGTAACAATGGATATGCGTGAACGGATGCGGCAGGACGCACGCCTGATCATGCTGAAGGCGCTGGCTGACCAGATCAACGAGACTCTGCATTCAGGGAACATGGACGCGGAACTGCGGTTTTTCGGCATCGCCGAGGACCGAGCGTGGATCCACAATGAGTTGCGCTGGCTGGAGGCGCATGGCGCCGTGACGCTGATCGAGGCCGGGACTGTCCTGGTCGCGACCCTGACCGAGACCGGCCACCGTCACCTGCGCCGCGAAATCGCTATCGAGGGCGTCAAGCGCCCCAGCCGCGCGGGGGCCTGACGTGACCCGGCGCCTGAAGGGTCGCGGGCGGTTGTCCTCGATCGAGCTGCTCCCGCCCGAGGCTGCGCATATCGTGGCCGAGGCTGCCCAGGCGCTGGCCGACCGTGACCGGACCCAGACCGAAATCTACGCGGATTTCGTATCGGCCTGCGAACGGCTGATGGCTGAGCACCGCGGGGAACTGGAGTTCGGCATCCCCAGCTTCTCGTCGTTCAACCGATACGCGATTCAGCAGGCGTGGCTGGGGCGGCGGCTCGAGGAGCAGCGCCAGATGTCCAAGGCGCTGGCGGACCGTTTCGACGGCAAGGCCAGCGACGATCTGACCAAGATCGCGGGCGAGGCCATCAAGAGTCTCGTCCTGGAGCTGCTGACCAGCAAGGGCGAAGCCGGAATGGCCCCGCTCGAGGCCATGCAGCTGGCGACCGCCCTCAAGTCGGCCGTGCAGGCGCAGGGCATCTCGACCGAGCGCAAGGCCAAGGTCGAGGCGGAGTTCGCGCAGCAGGTCGATGCGGCGGTCACGATGGTGGCCAAGAGCAAGGGCATCTCGGCCGAGACGGCCGAGGCCATCAAGGCACAAATCCTCGGGGTGACCGCATGAGACGCAATTATTTCGGGGAGCCGCTGCCTGCCACGGCCGAGGAGATCATCCAGGTCCTGGATGAGCGCGACCTGCAGGCGGAGTTCGCCCAGGCACAGATCTACGACGCCCAGGACGAGGAGGAGCCCTTCCGCGGCTGGGTTGCGGAGATTTCCGACGCTGACACCGGGGAAAACCGCTTCAGCACCCTGGGCTTTGAAACCCGCGACGCCCTGGACGCGGCGCTCGATGCGGCCGGCATCCAGTTGATCGAGGACATCTGACATGGCTGACAGCACCGACGCCACCTACGGCATCGCAGCCGGAGAGCTGCGCCAGTTCATCGAACAATTCGAACAGCTCGACGCCGAAAAGGCGGATATCGCCGAGCGCCAGAAAGAGCTGATGGCCGAGGCCAAGCTGCGCGGCTACGACACCAAGGTGATGCGCAAGATCATCGCCCTGCGCAAGCGCGACAAGGACGACGTGGCCGAGGAAGAGGCGATCCTCGACATGTACATGTCCGCGCTGGGTATGTCGTGATGGCGGACGATCCCAGGCCGAAGCGCATATGGATGGTCAAGGGCGCCCGGGGTCCGGCGCGCTTCGTGCATTGGTCGCTGGAGGCGGCCGAGGCTGAAGCCCGGCGGCTGGCCATCGAGAACCCCGGAGCCGCCTTCTACGTGATGGAGTCGGTAGCGCTTTATCGTTGCGCCAATCTCCAGCGCGTGGATCTGCGCTCCGATACCGATGAGCTGCCGTTTTGAGCACCTTCGCCACCCATCACGCGCAGGTTGTCGAGCTAGCGGTGCGCTTCGGATGCCCCGTGTGCCAAACCGAGCTCGACAGCTTCGTCGACACCGATCCCTCCGACGATGGCGGTTTCGCGGTCCCGTTGGATCAGCAGTTCGAGCTGTGCTCGCACTGCGGCGCACTGCTGGATTTCGGGTGGCGCATCTCGGCAGGGGCTGCAGCATGAACGAGGATGTCTATCGCTGGGTTGCCCCAGATGGCCGCCGCGGCCGCTGGCGGCGCAGCCTGGCCGGCGCACTCATTTCGGCCGTGTCCACATCCTCGAGCGGGAACCGGGTGTCGGTGCGCGTCGACGGCCGCGTGGCCGTGGCGCTGTGGCCCAGCCTGCACAGCGAGGGCTGGCGCATCGAAAAGCGGGACGCGTCATGAGCGCCCCGATCACCCAGCAGCAATGGGCCGAGGCCCGGCGGGCAGCGGTCGAGGCCATGCCGGCGGTCATCGATGCCGTCGGGTTGCCCAAGGTGCTGCTGCCCTATCAGCAGCGCGCCGTGTCGCTGCTCGAATCCACCGGCACCAACGTCCTCATCCTCGAGAAGTCGCGCCGTATCGGCATGACCTGGGCGCTCGCGGCCTATGCGGTGCTGCGGGCGGGGCGTGAGCGCGCGGCCGGTGGCATGGATGCCATGTACATCTCCTACAGCCAGGAGATGACCCGCGAATTCGTCGACGCCTGCGCGATGTGGGCGCGCGCCTACAACACCGCCGCCGCCGAGGCGGAAGAGTTCCTGTTCGCCGACAACGACGAGACCGGCGACCGCTCGATTGCGGCGTTCCGCATCCGCTTCGCCAGCGGCTTCGAGATCCTTGCGCTCAGCTCGGCGCCGCGGTCTTTGCGCGGCAAGCAGGGCCTCGTCATCATCGACGAGGCCGCCTTCGTCGAGAACCTCCCCGAACTCCTGAAGGCGGCGATGGCATTCCTGATGTGGGGTGGCCAGGTCGCCATCTGCTCGACCCATGACGGCGCAGAAAACCCGTTCAACCAGGAGGTCCAGGACGTCTTGTCGGGCAGGTCTCCGTACACGCACATGCGGGTCGACTTCGACCAGGCACTGCAGGATGGCCTCTATCAGCGCATCTGCCTGGTCACCGGCGAGAAATGGTCGCCCGAGGCCGAGGCGGAATGGCGTCAGAGCATGATCGACTTCTACCGCGACGGTGCCGATGAAGAGCTGTTCTGCGTCCCGGCGCTCGGCACCGAATCGTGGCTGTCCAGCCCGCTGATCGAGGCGCGCATGACGGCCGAGGCACCGGTGCTGAGGCTGGAGCTGCCCCCGGATTATCTGCACCGCTCGCCCCTGGGTCAGGCGGCGCTGATGGAGCCGTTCATGGACGAGCTCGATGCGGCGCTGGCGCTGATCGACCTGACTCCGCAATTCGCATTCGGCTTCGACTTTGCGCGGGTTGCGGACCTGACGGTCGGCTGCCTGCTGTCGATCGAGCAGCGTTTGAACCGCGTTGAACGGCTGGTTTTCGAGCTCCGAAACGTGCCGGGAAACGAGCAAAAGCAGATCACCGCCAAGGTGCTGGAACAGGTCAAAGGCCGGCTGATCGGCGCGGCATTCGACGCGACCGGGATGGGCTGGACCGTTGCCGAAGACATGGGCCGGCAGTTCGGCTTCAAGGAAACGCCCGAGTCGGCCGGGCTTGTCCAGGCCATCAAGTTCTCGGAGGACTGGTACCGCCAGCACATGCCCCCGGTGAAGGCCGCGTTCGAGGATGCCACGCTGGCGATCGCGCCTGATGCCGACCACCTTTCCGACCTGCGCGCAGTCAAGCTCCAGCGCGGTGTCGCACGGGTGCCCGCGGTCCGAGAGGGAGTCAAAGGCCTGAAACGTCACGGCGACTACGCCATTGCGCTGGCCCTGGCCTGGTTCGCCAGTTCCGGGAAGTTCGTCGAATACGACTATCGTGCGGCCTCCCGAGCCGACGCCGCCAACAACGACCATTGGCTGGGCGACCCGTCCGGCCAAGGCGCGGGCTGGTGGCGCCGGCCGCTGGGCACCGGATTCAGGGGGGTGCTGTGACGAGCACACCCGACCAGATCATCAAGACCGCCATTGCCGCAGCGCAACTCCTCACCTCCGGGCGTGAGAAATGCGGTCCGGAAATCTTGCGCCTCGATGCGGAGACCGCGGTCATCATCGCAGAAATTGATGGCGTCGATCATGTCCTCACGATCTCGCAGGCGCCCATGCAGCGCGCGCGGCCACATCAACACTGAAAGGGCATCCCGATGGCCACGAAATCACAGCTGCTGGATCGCTGGGGCAGCCCGGTCAACCGCAAGGCCCTGGCCGAAGCCCCAGCCCAGACCATCGGCAGCGTGCGCTCGCCGATCTCCGGCTATCCGGCCGACGGCCTCAATCCCGTGCGCCTTGCGCAGATCCTGCGTGCGGCCGATCACGGCCAGCCGGTCGAATACCTCGAGCTGGCAGAGACGGTCGAGGAGCGCGATCCGCATTACCTGGGGGTAATCGGCACCCGCAAGCGCGCTGTCAGCCAGATCGAGATCTCGGTCGAGGCGGCTACCGACATGGCTGCGGACGTGGCGAAAGCCGACATGATCCGGGACTGGCTCAAGCGCGACGAGCTGCAGGAGGAGCTGTTCGGCATCTTGGACGCGGTGGGGAAAGGCTATTCCTTCACCCGCATCCATTGGGACACCTCCGAACGGCAATACATGCCCGCGCGGCTGGAACGCCGGGATCCGCGTCATTTCCGCTTCGACCGGCGCGACCTGATGACGCCTCGCATGCTCGACAGCAAGGGCGCCGAGGTTCCGCTCGATCCGTTCTGCTATATCTTCGCCACCATCGCCGCAAAATCGAGCCTGCATCTGCGCTCCGGTCTGGCACGGGTCGCGGCCTGGGGCTGGATGTTCAAGGCCTTCACCACGCGCGACTGGGCTATCTTCACGCAGACCTATGGCCAGCCCCTCCGGCTTGGAAAATGGGCGCCGGGCGCGTCCGAGCAGGAAAAGGACATCCTGTTCAGGGCCGTCGCCAATATCGCCGGCGATTGCGCGGCAATCATCCCTGCCGGCATGGAGATCCAGTTCGTGGAATCGGCCACGGTCGAGGCGTCGTCCGATCTCTACGAACGTCGTGCCGACTGGCTGGATCGCCAGATCTCCAAGGCGGTGCTGGGGCAGACCGCAACTACCGATGCCATCGCCGGCGGCCATGCTGTCGGCCAGGAGCATCGCGAGGTGCAGCGCGACATCGAGCGTGCCGACGCCAAGGCGCTCGCGGGGATTCTCAACCGCGACCTGATCCGACCCTGGATTGATCTCGAGTTCGGGCCGCAGGAACATTATCCACGGCTGCGGATCGAACGGCCGGAGACCGAAGACCTGGCCGGGCTCGCCAGCGCCCTCGAAAAGCTGGTGCCTTTGGGCCTCGAGGTCGAGCAGTCCGAGATCCGCGACAAATTCAAGCTGTCGGAACCCGCGAAGGATGCCAAGATCCTGCGCCCGATTTTGACTGTGGCTCCCGCAAACGACGACGCGGGCGTAGGGCAGCATCGCGAAGGGGCCATTGAACGCTTCTCCTTAAAAATTAAACGGGGTCCGGCCGCTCCGGGTATCGAGCCAGCCGAAAACACCTCCCGCCATTCTACGGGCCTCCCAGAGGCTTCCGCACAGATCGATGATTTGACCGCCGATCTGGCCCGGGCGGCCGAACCGGCGATCGCCGGCATGCTGGCGCAGATCGAGGCAATGCTGGCGGCCGCTGGATCGCTCGAGGAGTTCAGCGAGATGCTGCAGGCGGCGTGGCCCGACCTCGACGCGGGGCCGCTCACCGATGCACTGGTTAAGGGGATGATGGCCGCCCACATTGCCGGACGCGAGGACACGGAGGCCGCAAGTGGCTGATCCGGCGCTCTCGGGCCTGTTCGGCCAGCCTTTCGACGAGCAGGTTACGGAGCTCGACCATCGCCTGCGCCGGCTGGCGCCGACCAGCTCCTGGCGCGATCTCTGGCAGCATCAGCATGACGCTGCCTTCGTCGTTGCCGGCGCCACCAAGGCGGACCTGCTGGCCGACCTTGGCGGTGCGGTGCGCAAGGCGGTAGCCAGAGGCACAAGCCTCGAGGAGTTCCGCAAGGATTTCCGTGAGACCGTGGCGCGCCACGGCTGGACCGGCTGGACCGGCGAGGGATCAAAAGCCGGCGAGGCCTGGCGCACCCGCGTCATCTACAAGACCAACATGGCGACCAGCTATGCGGCGGGACGATGGGCGCAGCTGGTCGAGGGCGATTTCTCGCTGTGGATCTATCGGCACGGCGGTTCGCGCGATCCGCGCCCCCAGCACCTCGCCTGGGATGGCCTGACCCTGCAGCCCGACCACCCGTTCTGGCAGACCCATGCACCGCCGAATGGCTGGGGCTGCAGCTGCTACATCGTCGGCGCTCGCTCGGAGGCTGCGGCGCGGCGGCGTGGTGGAGATCCCGCCAAGACGCTGCCGGACGGCTGGCGGGTAATTGACGGCGGGACCGGCGCCCCGGCCGGCATCGACAAGGGCTGGGCCTATGCGCCTGGCGCCAGCGCATCGGACGCCATCCGCGCCAGCATGGCGAAGATCCCGAACCTGCCCGCTGAACTCGGCGCAGCGATGGCGGCTGGGATGCCGGGCCGGGCGCGCGGGACCATCGCCGCCGATTTTGCGGACTTCGTGGACCGGTCGCTCGCCGGGCATGTCCAGGGGAACTATCAGGTGGTCGGCGCCCTCATGCCCGCCTGGATCAAGGCGGCGCAGGCTCGCGGCGTGATTCCGGCCTCGGCCGAGATCGTTGTGACCGACCTCAACGTGCAGCACACCTTCCGCGGCACAGGCCTGGTCACGGCTCCCTCAACGCGGCGGCGCCCTGCCGGGCAGCAGCCGAAGGTCGATCCGCTGGATATCGACTGGTACAAGGATCTGCCCGCGCACCTGACCAGGCCCCGCGCGGTCCTGCTCGACACCACCAGTGGCGAGCCGGTGTTCTTGCTGATCTATGACGTGCCTGGCAGCCACGCCAAGCTGATGGTCGAAATCAATACCTGGGTGAAAAAAGCCAAGGGCCGGCTCAACACCGTACAAACCGGCCGACTGGTAGATCAGCGGTCAATCCACGCGGACATAAATCGTGGGGTAACGGTGATCGATGGCGAGGTGTGAGGTCGGGTTGGCCTCGAACCAACATCGATCGACTGCGTTGCAGCGGACCCCCATTACCAGTCTGGCACACGACCCCACAGGATCAATATCGCCATGATCGAGATTGAGTTCAAGGATGACGAGATCAGCGGCGGGCTGTCGCGCCTCCAGGCTGCGCTGACCGACCTGACCCCGGTGATGCAGGACCTGGGCGAATATTTTGTGGACAGCACGAAACAGCGGTTCATGGCAGGCACGGCGCCGGACGGATCGCCTTGGGCGCCGAAGTCCGAGGCCACGAAAGCGACCTATCGACGGCGGGGCGACAAGGTCGATGACCGCCCGCTGTTCGGACCCAGCGGCGCGCTATCCAGCGGCATCTTTCACCGGGCGGGCTCCGACAGCGTGGCTTGGGGGTCGTCCCGCATCTATGCGGGCGTCATGCAATTCGGGGCAGCGCAGGGCCAGTTCGGTGCCGCCATGGGCCGGACCAGGCCGTCGGAAAAACGTGCCAGCAGCCAAGACTATTTCTCTCCGATCCCTTGGGGTGATATTCCCGCGCGCCCCTTCCTGGGGCTGTCGAGCGAGGACCGTGATGTGGTCCTGGAAGAGATTGCCGAATGGCTGGAAAGGTCCGTAACAGGCCCTTGACCGCCCCTCGGTCGCGGACGCAGGATGCGCGCTGGCAGCCTTCGCCCCGGTCCCCGCAAACCGTTGCGGCATGTTTGCTCGCCGCGGCACCGGCATTGTTGCCGTCATGTCGAACTCACCGATCACCACCGCCCTGATGGCCGCCCATGCGCTGCTCGACACCGCGTCGGGGGCACCGGAATGGATCCATCTCCTGCCGGCAACCGACCGGCCGATCCTGACCCGTGACGGGCGCGGCCCCTATCGGGTCATCGACGCGCATCAGGTCATCGCCAACAGCCGCGCCTACATGGCGGAGCTGCCGATCGACGAAAACCACGCCATCGACATTGCCGCGCCGAAAGGCGGCCGAGCAGTGGCGCATGGCTGGATCGATCTGATGGAGGCGCGGGAGGACGGCATCTGGGGCCATGTCGAATGGACGCCCAGCGGTCGCGATCTGCTGTCGGCACAGTCCTATCGCTACATCAGTCCGGTCATCGGGCACGACCGCGCCGGACGGATCACCCACATCCTGCGCGCCAGCCTCGTCAATCGACCCAACCTGCGCGGGCTGACCGCGCTCCATCAAGAGGAGGACAGCGACATGTCGCTGCTCGAACGGCTGACGGAAATCGTCGGCCTGCACGCCGAGGCCAGCGAGGCCGAGGTGATCGAGGCCGTGACCGGCCTCAAGGCCAACGGCGGCGGCGACGCTGTCGCGCTCCAGGCGCAGATGGCCGAGTTGGGCACGGTTCTGGGCGCGCCTGGCGACGATCACGCCGCGCTGCTGGCTGCGGCGCGCAAGGCGGCCGCGGGCGGAGAAGGCGACGCTGTCGTCGCCCTCCAGGCCGAGTTGGCCACCATGACCTCCAACTTCAACAATCTTTCCGAGACGATCGCGCGCAAGGATGCAACTGCCTTCGTCGACGGCGAGATCCGCCGCGGCCGCGTTGGCATCAAGCCGCTGCGCGACCACTACATCACCCGTCACATGGCCGATGCCGCCACCGTCGAAAAGGAAATCACGGCGCTGCCGCTGATCACCGGTACTGCCACCACACCGGTGCCGCCCGAGGACGTGGCATCCCACGCCGTCGATCCGCGGGCACTGGCCGCCAAGGCCACTGCCTATCAGCGCAAGCTGGCCGAGGACGGGCAGACCATCAGCTATTCGGCGGCCGTACGGGCCGTCCAGGAGGGCAAAGCATGATCCCGACCTTCATCCGGGCCTATGCGGCCAGCGCCGCGATTGCCGGGTGCCGCATCGTCACCTTCGATGTCCCGGCCAGCGCCACCACCATCGCCACGGCAACCTCCGGCACAGTGCCGCTGGTCGGCGTGTCCGACCGTATGGGCGCCGATACCGGCGGGATGTGCGATGTCCATCGCGGCAGCCTGGTCGCCGTCCAGCTCGGCGGCGCCGTCGCCGCGGGCGACCCTCTGACCGCCAATGCCACGGGCCTCGCCATCAAGGCCGTGCCCGGCGCTGGCACCAATCTCAACATCATCGGCTTTGCCGATCAGCCTGGGGTCAGCGGCGACATCATCGATGTCTTCATCGCCCCCGGTGTGATCCGCGGCTGATCCCAGGAGCATCGTTCATGGCCCGTCGCCCCTTCGTCGTCGATCCCGTTCTCACCGCCATCACGGTGGGGTTCCGCAACCCCACCTCGGCCCGCATCGCGGACGAGGTGCTTCCGCGCGGTCAGGTTTCCGCGGAAAAGTTCGCCTGGACCGAGTATTCCACCGCCGAATCCTTCAACGTTCCCGATGCGCGGGTCGGTCGCCGCGGCCGCGTGCAGCAGCTCGAGTTCGGCGGCGAACAGCGTACGGCCGAGGTCGAGGATTTCGGCCTCGACAGCCCGATCCCGAACACCGACATCGACGCGGCCGCCGATGCGCGCGCCCAGGGACGCTCCACCCATGACCCCGAGGGTCATGCGGTCGAGATGCTGACCGACACCATCGCCAACATCCGCGAGGTGCGCGTCGCCAACCTGGTCCACAACCCGGCGACCTACGACGCCACCCGGCGTGTTACCCTGTCCGGCACGTCACAGTTCAACGACTATGCCAACTCCGATCCCATCGCCGTCCTGAAGACCGGGATGCAGGGCACGCTGATCCACGCGCCGAACACGCTGGTCATGGGTCGCCAGGTCTGGTCCTGGCTGTCGTCGCACCCGAAAATCGTCAACGCGGTCAAGGGCAACGTGACCAATGCCGGCATCATCACCCGCGAGCAGTTCGTCGAGCTGTTTTCCGGCGAGGGCATCAACCGGCTGCTGGTCGGGGACGCCTGGCAGAACACCGCCAAGCCGGGACAGCCTGTCTCGCTGGCCCGCACCTGGGGCAAGCACATTGCTATGCTGCACATCAATCCGATGGCGGCGGTCGAAGCGGGCGGCATCACCTTCGGGATCACGGCGGAGTACGGCGCACGCGTGTCCGGCCGGATCGAGGATCCCGATGTCGGGCTGCAAGGCGGTATCCGCGTCCGCGTTGGCGAGCGGGTCAAGGAACTCGTGATCGCCAAGGATCTGGGCTACCTCATCCAGAACGCGGTGGCGTGATCATGGCGAAATCCACCACCAAGGCGAAAGCCGCCCAGCAGGATACCGAGGGGGCAGTCAATGCCGATGCGCAAGCGTCGGCCGCCCCGATCAGCGCGCCGGAGGGAGCCCCCGCTCCGGCGGCGGACGGGGAGGTTGTGGCGAACCTCCCCGATACCAATCCCGTCGGCGCCATCATCCCGGCCGGGACCGAAATCGAGATCATCGGCGCCGACTTCGGCCGCGACGACGTCACCAGCTACCTGGTGGCCGATCCGGTGGACCATGATGGCATCCCCTACCGCGTCGGCGATGTCCTCGCTCTGGACAGCGATACGGCCCGTATCCTACTCGCCGCCGGCGTGATCAAGGTTCGGCGTTGATGTCCTACTGCACGCTCGATGATCTCACGACCCGCTATGGCGAGCGCATGCTTGTCGATCTGACCGATCGCGGTGCCTTGGCCACGGGTGTGATCGACGGTGCAGTCATTGATCGTGCGCTGACCGATACCGACGCCATGATCGATGGCTATCTGGCAGTCCGCTACAAGCTGCCGCTCGGCTCGACGCCTGCCTTGGTCGCGGACCTCGCCCAGGTCATCGCAATCTGGAAGCTGCATGTCGCGGCACCCGATCCCAAGATCGAGGAGGATTACAAGGCCGCGATGCGTACGCTCGAGGGGCTGTCGCGCGGCTCTGTCCGGCTGACCACCGTCGAAGGGATCGAGCCGTCCGGCACGGGCGGCAATGGTGTGCGCCTGACAGACCGCGCCCGTCCGCTAACCGCCGAAAACCTCAAGGGCTACATCTAATGTTGAAGGCCGTTGAAACGCGCCTGAACCAGGCCATTCCACAGCTGTCGGGGCGCATGGGCACGGCCGCTCAGCTGGCAGACCTGATGGCACGCAACGCCCTGCCGCAGCAAACACCTGCAGCTTATGTGCTGCCGCTGGGTTTTCGGGGCGGCCGCCCCACCGCCGTGGCCGGCGCCTATGTCCAGCCCTTGGAGGAGGTGGTCGGCATCGTGATGACCATCCGCGGCCACGACCGAACCGGCGAGCGCGCGCTGCAAGACCTGCGCGGTTTGCTGGTCGAGATCATGACCGCGATTGCCGGCTGGCAGCCAGCAGGTTCACCGGGCGTTTTCGTGTTCCAGCGCGGTCAGGTGGTGTCGATGGCGGCTGGCGCCGTGACCTATCAGCTCGATTTCTCCATTTCCACGCAACTGAGGATCGCCACATGACCTCCCCGCTTCCGGCCGCTGGCGGCAGCTATGTCCGCCTGCCTGATGGCAGCCTGGTCCGAGCTGATGATGCCACGGCACAGGCGGCACCTGCTGAGGCGCCCGCCGCCCCCGCCACGCCCACCGGCAAGAAGAAAGGCTGACCCATGCCCAAATTCTGGAGAATGCAGGCCTTGCTGGCCTCGACCGAAGCCACCTATGGCACCGACGCCGCGCCTACGGGTGCTGCAAATGCCATTCTGGCCGAGAACGTCCGCCTGTCGCCGATGGAAGGCAATGACGTGGCCCGGGGTCACATGCGACCCTATCTGGGCGCGCAGCCGACCATCCCGGCCGAACTGCACGGGAAGCTGTCGTTCGACGTCGAGCTCAAGGGCTCCGGCACTGCGGGCACGGCCCCGGCCTATGGCGTCCTGCTGAAAGCCTGTGCCATGGCCGAGGTGACGGAGGCCGACGCATCGGTCACCTACAACCCGGTCAGCTCGGGCCATGAAAGCGTCACCATCCATTTCAACAGCGACGGGACCAACTATGTCCTGCGCGGCGCGCGCGGGACCTTCAAGATCAGCCTGACCGCCCAGGGCATCGTCAAGCTGGAATTCGAGTTCACCGGCTTGTTCACGCAGCCGGCGACGGTGGCGCTGCCGACGGCCACCTATGGCACGCAGCTGACCGCTATGCCGCAGCTGGCCACCTCGGCCAACACCTCGACCTTCACCTTCGGCGCCACGCCGCTGGTGCTGCGCAGCTTTTCGCTGGACGCGGGGAACGACGTGCAGACCCGCTTCTTGGTCGGATCGGAAAGCGTCATCATACCGGACCGGTCCGAGACCATCGACGCAGTGGTCGAGGCGGTGGCGCTGTCGGTGATCAACCCCTATGCGCTGGCCGCTGCGCAGACGTCGCAGGCGCTCAGCCTGGTCCACGGGATCGGTGCGGGCAACATCTGCACCCTGTCCGTCCCCCGCGCTCAGATCCAGCGCCCCGGCAACCTCGATAACCAGCAGGGCGTCGTCGAGTGGCCGCTGAAATTCGTGCCGCTGCCGGGCGCGTCCGGCAACGACCAGTTCACCCTCGCCTTTACCTGACGGAGCCAGCCCATGTTCAAGATCGATCCGACCCCCGAGTTCTCCCACAAGGTCAAGGTCCGCGTGCCCGTGGACGGCGGCTTTGCCGACCAGGAGTTCACCGCCCGTTTCCGCGTCATGCCCTGGTCCGAGGTGAATGCGACAGACAGCGATCCCTCGGGGCAGCTGCGCCGGATCTGGATCGGCTGGGACGGCATCGTCGATGACGCGGGCGAGGCAGTGCCATTCTCAGACGCGGCCCGCGACCAGCTGATCGACCTGATCTATGTGCGCACCGCAGTGCTGGAAACCTATGCCAGCGCAATCACGGGCGCGAAACGGGGAAACTGATCGAGGCCGGTCGGCTGTGGGCGCGCGGCGAGAATGGGGACAGGCGCAAGGCCGAGCAGGATCGGGCCATCCGCGATGCGGCGGCCATGGGCCTGACCCTCGATCTGCCCGAGGTGCCGGAATTCGGCCTCTGGCCTGAGCACGAGGCGGCCTGGACCGCGTGGTGCGCGGTCTCGTCGCAATGGCGGGTGGTCGCCGGCGGCGGGGG